>PLEM01000259.1 GCA_003137035.1 Bryobacterales bacterium
GCGTGACCACGGCGCTCGCCGGAATCACGTGCGCCAGCGAATCCGCTCTCTGCGGGATTCCGTAGCTCGTATCGTCCCCTTCGCGCCACAAGACCGGCAGCAGTCCCTCGAACTTCCTGGAATTCGCAACCGCCTTGTAGTGCTCCCTACCGTGCGGGCCAGAGACGTTGATGGCGTGCACCCCGAAAGCCTTGAGCCACAGCGTCGCGATCTCGCCGTCCTGGTTGCCGGCGCCCTCGCTGCTGTAAGTGATGAACACCGCGATGAGCTGCATGCGATTCATCGCGAACGGGTCCTGGCCTCCGCTGAGCTGCGGAGTATCGACGAAGGCGTTCAGCCAGAGCGAGCAACTCCCGGTGGCCATGACGCGCCGGTCGTGGAAGTGTCTTTCGAACCACTTCGCCGTCTGGTACTCGAACATCTGGGTGACGTCCACGGGTTGAATCAGCTTTCGGGCGAAGCGCCGGTAGACGATGGTCTGGCGCACTGCCAGCGCTACCAGCAGCAACGCCAGCGCCACACGGGCTTTGCGCGGCAAGCGGTCCGCTAGCGGCTGCAGTGTGAACACGGCGGCCAGGCAAATCGCCATTTCCATGTCGGGCTGATAACGATGCGGCTGCGGCACGACGTTGCAATGCGCGAACGCCCCCAGCACTGGGATCGCGCTCATCAGGACCGCGAAGAACACGAAGAAGCGCAGGTGCGCCGGCTGTTGCGTGCGCCGCGCCCAGAGCCACAGCAGCGCGAACAGCGCCGCCTCGATTCCCAGCGCCGCCAAAGACCGCAGGGTGAACCGGTAGTCGCCGCCCGAGGTCGGGGAATTCACCCACAGCGCGTGCAGCACCGACGGCGGCAGCCACGGCGAGATCCCCACGTAGGCCACCACCCCGATCGCGGCCATCAGCCCCAGGTCCTTCCAGAAGGAGTTCTGGTTCTGCGTCGCGACCAGCGCCACCACGCCCAGCGCCAGCGTGACGGTCCCAAAGGAGTTGGTCAGCGCCACCGCGGCCATCAGCGCGCCGGTCGCGACGTACCACACCGGCCGACGGTATCGCAGCGCCAGATGTACCGCCAGCAGCCCTAGCGGCACCAGGGCCAGCGCGGCGATGTGCGGGCCTTCGCCCCAATACGCCAGCAAGTGCAGCCGCCAGGCGTTCCAGCCGCTCCGGATGTCCTCGCGGGTCAGCGGAAACAGCAGCGCGGCCGGCGACACCAGCGAATAGGCCAGCGCCGCTCCGAAGCTGTAGCCGGGCTTCCGCGACATGCCCCAGGCCATCAGGAACATGGCTACCGGCCCCAGGCAGTACAGCAGCGCGCATACCACGTGATACGCTCGCGCCGCGGACCAGCCCGTGAGCCGCGCAACGCCCGCAACACTCGCCGGCAGCAGCGGGAAGTAGGTGTGCTGGACGGGCATGCCGGCGCTCCAGAACGGCCACCAATCGAGCTGCCCGGGATGCTCCGCCCGCAGCCTGCTCATCCCGATGAAGTTGCCTTCCACCGAGTGCGGGTAGCCTGTGTACTCGCAGCCGAACAACCTCAGGGAGACATAGACATTCAGCCCGAACAAGACGAGGACGCACGCAGTGCCGAGAAGAACGTGCCTGCGAGCCAGCTCACGGAATTCCATAGTCAAGAGCGCTGCGAATTTACCCTGCGAGATCCCACTATACCCCAGGGGGAGAGTGTGCCCGATCCGCTGATTCCGCCGCTGGCGGCCCTGGCCGGGGGCCTGGTGCTCGTGCGATTCGTTCCGTTCGGCGCGCGGGAACTGCTTTGGGCCATCGGCATCCTCACCGTGGTGGCGCTATTCGCCCTGTTCAAGAGCACGCGCCGCACCGCCATGGCCGGCTGTCTGGCGGCCCTGTTCTTTGCCGGCGCGCTGATCGGTGTGGCGCACCGGCCCGGACCGCCTCCGGAACTGGATGCCGCCCCGCGCGAAGTCGTGATCCTGAGCGGCTGCGTGGTTGAGCCGCCGGTCTTCTCCGAGGATCGCGAGCAATTCCTGCTGGAACTGGCCGAGGGGGCGCGGGCGCAGGTCAGCCTGTTCCTGAAGCCCGGTCAGCAGCCTCCCAACCTGCGCTACGGCCAGAAGGTCGAGATCGAGGCGCGCCCGCGCCGCACCCGGAATTTCCGCAATCCCGGAGCCTTCGACTACGCCGGCTACCTAGCGCGCAGGGACATCTACTGGACTGCCTCGGCCCGTCCCGGCGCCCCGGTGAAGGTGCTTCCCGGCGCCTGCGGCACGCTTTTTCGGCGCGCCATTTTCGGTTTGCGGGTCGCCGCCCTCGAGCGGCTCGAACTGCTCTACCACGGCGATACCTACAAGACCACCATGATGCAGGCCGTCCTGGTC
Organism: Bryobacterales bacterium; assembly: GCA_003137035.1. Taxonomy (GTDB): domain Bacteria; phylum Acidobacteriota; class Terriglobia; order Bryobacterales; family Bryobacteraceae; genus Fen-330. The sequence goes on from PLEM01000259.1 coordinate 2,357, forward strand.
GGCGAGACGGCCAACCTCGAAAGAGTCTGGACGGAAGATTTCCGCCGCACCGGCACCTATCACACCCTGGTGATCTCCGGCCTGCACGTCACCGTGCTGGCGGCCTTCTTCCTGTTCCTGTTTCGCGTGTGCTTTGTCCCGGAGCCGGTCGCGCTCACTCTGGCCGCGCTGGCGGCCTGGATCTACGCGCTGGTCTCCGGCTGGCATGCGCCCGCCATTCGCGGCGCGGCCGGGTTCGCGCTGTTCGTCGTGGTCCACTATTTCTACCGCCGGTCGCGGCTGCTCAACCTGCTCGCGGCCATCGCGCTGGCCTTCGTCGTCTTCGATCCCGAGCAGATGTTCGAAGCCAGCTTCCAGCTCTCGTTCCTGGGTGTCGCGACCATCGGTGCGTTCGCAGCGCCGTTGATCGAGCGCACCTCGGCGCCGCTGGCGAGGGGCCTCGCCGGCCTGGGCGAGCGCGACCGCGACCTGCACCTGGCTCCGCGCGTGGCCCACTTCCGCCTCGAGTTGCGGCTGCTCGCGGAGACGCTTTGGCTGTGGACGCGCATTCCGCAGCGCGCGTGGCTGGCGGCGACCGGCTTCGCGCTGCGCGCGGTGTTCTGGGCCTATGAGATGGTAGTGATCTCCAGCTTCATGCAGATCGGGCTGGCGCTGCCCCTGGCCCTCTATTTTCACCGGCTCTCGGTAAGCGGCCTGTCCGCGAATCTGCTGATCGTTCCGGCCATGGCGGCGGTCGTGCCGGTGGGTTTCACCGCCATCTTCACCGTGTGGAAGGCGCCCGCCATCGTCGCCGGCTGGTTGCTGTCCTTTTCACAATGGGCGGCGCAATGGCACGCGCGTTGGGAGCCCGACTGGCGCATCTCCGACCCGCCGCTCTGGCTGGCGATCGGCCTGACCGCGGCGCTGCTCGCCGTGGCCGTATTCCGTCGTCGCCGCGCGGTTTTCGTCTGCGCCCTGTGCGCCTGGGCGGGATTGCTGCTGCTGATCGTCGCGCACCCGTTCCCGCCGAAAGTCGAGTCCGGTTCGCTCGAGTTGACGGCCATTGACGTTGGTCAAGGCGACAGCCTCTTTCTTGCCTTCCCGGACGGCCGGCGGATGCTGCTCGATGGCGGCGGGATTCCCGCGCAGGGCCGGCGCCGGCGCCCGCGCCTGGACATCGGCGAAGACGTCGTTTCGCCCTACCTGTGGAACCGCTCAATCCACCGGCTGGATGCGATCGCAGTCTCGCACGCGCACGAGGACCACAGCGGCGGGCTGGCGGCGGTCATCGAAAACTTCCGCCCCAAGGAGTTGTGGACCGGCGCCATGGCGGACAGCCCGGAATGGCTGCGGCTGCGCGAAGCCGCTCTCCGGCGCGGGGTGAAGATCGTTCCGCTGCGCGCTGGCCAGGCGTTTCGCTACGGCGGCGTTGAGGTGGAAGTTCTGGCGCCGTTCCCCGACTATGAGGCCACCGAGGCCGCGCACAACAACGACTCTCTGGTGCTGCGCCTCTCCTACGGCCGGCACTCGTTTCTATTGACCGGCGATATCGAGCGCCCGGTGGAGCGGCAACTGGTCGCTCGCGGCATGTTGCAGCACGCCGACGTGCTGAAAGTGCCGCACCACGGCAGCCGGACCTCTTCCACCGTGGCGTTCCTGGATGCCGTGCGGCCGGCATTTGGCGTCATCTCCGTGGGCTTCGAGAACTCCTACAACATCCCGAATACGGAAGTGCTCACGCGGCTGGAGCAACGTCACAGCGAGGTGCTGCGGACGGATCTCGACGGGTTGATTTCGATCCGCACAGACGGCCGGCGCCTCGAACTCGATACCATGCGCTGGTCCGAGCCGGACGGCCTATACTCCGCCTTCTGAGCCGCCGCTCTCGGTTTCCGACTCCCGCTCCGCCTCTTCAGCCGCAGCGGGCCCCGCCTCCTGCGCTTCTTCGATGGCCCGGCGCGCTTCCTCCAGGCGGTTCTTGGGAACGCGCACTTCATACGGCAGGCTGGGGAACATCGACCCGCTGGTCACGACGGAGGGGATATCGCAGGCCTCGAGGATGCTGCGGATCCCCGTCGCCAGCATCTCCGCTTCGGCGGCATCCGAGGCGAACACCGGCACCATGTCGAGTCCGGGCGAGAGGTCGGGCGGTTCGGCAGGAGGCGCCGGCTGGTCATCGATCAGCCGTTCGGCCTCGGCCTGCTGTTCGGGTGGCACGCGGACTTCCAACGCGCCTTCCGGAACCTCCGGAGCCGAATCGTCGAAGGTCTCCGCGGAAAGGCCACCTTGAATCAGCAGGTCCCGCGCCGCGGAGGCCTGGTCCTCGGCATCCGAATCAGCCGATCGAAAAACCGTTACAAGTTCGGGTTCATCCGCCATGGCTCTAGCATAGAACAGGTTGCGGCTCGTTAGGTGGCCCCAATCGGGTAGAATGTAAAGAGGAGGGGATCCACCATGTGTGCAACTGAAAAGGCAGTTTGGTTCCTGATTGGGGCTTCGCTCGGCGCGGGCTTTGCCCTGCTCTATGCCCCGCAATCCGGGAAGGATACCCGGAAGCAGATCCGCCGGAAGGCGGAAGCGGCAACCGACTCGCTGGCCGAAGCCGGTGGGCACATCAAGCACGCCCTGGCTGAAAAGGGCGAGCGTATTGCGGATGCGGGGAAAGAAGTTTACCGGAAGAGCGCTAGCGCGGTTGCCGGTGCGGCCGAAAGCGCCGGCGGCCTGCTCAGCCGCGCTCGGGGGTAAGCTAGGAGGTAATGGGGACATTACCGGCTTTCCGTAACGAGCCCTACACCGACTTTTCGCGGCCTGAAAACCGCGAGGCAATGAAACAAGCGCTCGCCGGCGTCCGAGCCGAATTCGGACGCGAGTACGAGTTGTGGATCGACGGCGAGCGCGTCAAGACCGAACAGAAGCTGGAATCCCGGAATCCTTCGCGGCCCGCCGGGATTGTAGGAGTTCATCAGCGCGCGACTCCGGAACTGGCGCGCCAGGCGGTGGAAGCCGCGTATTCCTTCTTCCCCGATANNTCGACTTCTGCGAATACTACGCGCGGGAGATGCTGCGGCTCGGCGGCCCGCAATCGATCGTTCAACTGCCCGGCGAGAAGGACGAGTTGGTCTACCTTCCGCTGGGCGTCGGCGTGGTCATCCCGCCATGGAATTTCCCGGCCGCCATCCTGATTGGCATGACCACCGCGGCCCTGGTCGCCGGCAATACCGTGGTCATCAAGC
>PLEM01000538.1:0-12203 GCA_003137035.1 Bryobacterales bacterium
TGCTTCAGCTTGTCCTCTTCGGCGCTGCGAGGCGATTTCTTTACAGCCCCGCAAAGGAGCGGTTGCGCCCTGCCGGTGCACGGCTGCCGTGGTTGGCTCTACAATAGCAGGCAAGGAGAGTGCGCCATGCAGGCGGCTGTCTCTCACCTCTCGCCCTTCAGCGGTTCCTGGTATCCGGGGGATTCCTCCGAGCTGGACCAGTTGCTCGACAGCCTGTTCGAAAACTCGGAGCGGCGAACCGGACCGTTCCTGGCGCCGAACGCCGCCGGTTTTGTGGTTCCGCACGCCGGCCTCATTTACTCGGGCACGGTGGCGGCAGCCGCCTATCGGCACATGCGCGCCAGCCCGCCTCAACGGGTCGTGCTGCTCGGGTTCGCGCACCGGGGCGCCGCGCCGGGTGCGTGGATTCCCGAAATCGACGCCTACCGGACGCCACTTGGGGAGGTCGCGGTGGACCGCGAGACAGTGCGCGCGCTGCTGGATGGAGGCGAATACGGTTCCCAGCCGGAAGCCGTCCTTTGCGACCATTCCATCGAGATCCAGTTGCCGCTGCTGCAGCGGGCGGCGCCCGGGGCCAGAATCGTGCCGGTCTACGTCGGCAGCCTCGACGCGCAGGCCCGGGTTGCCGCGGCGCGCCGCCTCGCGACCCTGATCCGGCCCGGCACGGTGCTGATGGCGAGTTCCGATCTGACCCACTACGGCCGCGCGTTCGGCTACCAGCCGTTCCCGGTCAACGACTGGGTGGCCGAGCATCTGCGGGATCTCGACGAGTCGATCATCCAGGCCGCCAGCAGCTTGTCGCCCGATCTCTTCTTCGCGACGCTCAAGTCCACCGGCTCGACCGTATGCGGATACGACCCGATCGCCCTGCTGCTGGAGACTATGCGCTCGCTGGAGCCCGACGAGATCTTCCAGGAGACACTCGATTACCAGACCTCGGGCGACATTACCGGCGACTTCCAGCACTCGGTCAGCTACGGCGCTCTGGGGTACTTTCCGGCGCGTGCCTTTCACCTCGGAGCGGAGGACCAGGCCCTGCTCATGGCTAGTGCCCGGAATACCCTCGCGCATTACTTGAAGACGGGGGAGCGCAAGCCCATCCCGCCGGAGCGCGTCACGCCCGCGCTGGAGCGGCGAGCAGGGGTCTTCGTCACCCTGCACTGCAAGGGAGACTTGCGCGGCTGCGTCGGGCGGCGCGCCTCCCCGGACCCGTTGTGGCAGACCGTTCCCGTCCTCACCTTGTCCGCGGCCCTGGAAGACTCGCGGTTCCGGCCCGTCGGGAAGGGCGAAGCGGGGTTGGAAGTGGAGATCTCCGTACTCTCGCCGTTCAAACGCCTGGCGGACCTGAACGGCTTTCGCGTCAACGAGCACGGGGCCCTGCTCGAGGCCGGGCGGCGCCAAGGCTTGCTCTTGCCCCAGGTAGCCACCGAACGAAACTGGACCGCGCCGCAGTTCCTGGACGCCCTGACTCAAAAGACGGGAGTAAGCCGCGACGTGTACCGCAACCCGTCCACCCAGGTGTACGTGTTTAGAGCGCAGATCATCCCGTAGCTAGCGGATCGTCGCCGATTTCGGCGCCTCCGACGGGCCACGATCTACAAGCTATACTTGTCCCTGAATGCTCGTTTTGTCCGGTCCCCCGGGGTCGGGGAAAAGCCGCCAGATCCTTGAGCGGGTGCGCGCCGCGCTGCGCCTCGGCGCCACCGATTTCCGCTTGCTGGTCCCTACCGCCACGATGGCCGAGCACCTGCGGCATCAGATGGCGCGGGAAGGGTTCCTTCTGCGCCCCGGCCTGATTATGACCCTCTCCCGGTTCATCGCGCCGTGGGTTCAGGACTATCCCGAAGTTCCCCCGGCTTGCCTGGAATTGCTGGTGGACCGAGCGCTCGCGGCCAGGGCGCCCGAGTGGTTCGCGCGCGTCGCTCGCCTGCCTGGGTTTCAGGCCAGCCTGGCGGAACTGATCGAGGAGTTCTCCTCGGGGGGCTGCGATTGTTGGCGGTTGACGCAGATCTTGGAGGCGGGAGTTCCGGACGCTCCGCTCGCCGCGGCCTTCCTGGCGGTGTATCAGGATGTCGAGCGCGAGTTGTTGCGTTGCGGATGGGCGCCGCGGGCGGCCCGCCTCAGATGCGCGGCGGAGGAAATTCGGTCGCGCGGGATGGGCCTCATCCACCAGGTCTTTCTGGACGGGTTCTTCACTCTGCGCGAACCCGAATTGAACCTGCTGGATGCGATTCACACTCACGCCGACATCACCATCGCGCTGCCTTCCTGGGAAGGTTCCGCGCAGGCGCGGGCGTCGCTGGCGGGGCTGGGGTTCCTCCAGCGCGAGGCGAATGGCGCGCCGCGAGGTGCGCCTCGTACAACCCTGGTTCCAGCCTCCACCATCGATCAGGAGGTGGAAGAAATCGCGCGCCGCATTCTCGAACAGGTCGAACAAGGGCGGCAGTTCCGCGAGATAGGGATCGTGCTGCGCGGCCGGGCGCCCTACCTCCCCCTGCTTCGCGCGGCGCTCGAACGCTTTGGAATCCCGGCGCGCTTCTATTTCTCCGAGCCGCTGGCCAGCCACTCCATCGTGCGCTACCTCTGCGGAGTGGTGAAAGCCATGCTGGGCGGCTGGGACCACCGGGCCACACTCGATGCGCTAAAGATGGCGGCCTCGGGGTTCGGAACCACGCCCGCCTGCGACCGTCTCGAGTTCGCCGCGATGGAGCGGCTGCCGGGCCAGGGACTGGATGGGCTGCGCGAACTCTCGGACGACCCCCGGCTGCACGCCTTGCTGGACCGTTTCGCCACGCTCGCGCCGTGGGCGGCGCTGCGCCGGTCGCCGCCACAGTGGGCGGCCGCCTGCAAGACGCTGCGCGGCCTGGTGCGGCCACCCGTGGCTGGCGACGCCGTCCCGCAAGAGACGGCAGCCATCTGGCGGGGGCAAGCCGCGGCCTTCGAGGCTTTCGAAACGGCGATCGAGGACGCGGCCCGCGCCCTGCCCGCCGCCGAGCCGATCCCGTTCACCGAGTTCTGGCGGGCGGCCACTCTGGCGCTCGGCGGCGCCCAGCTTCGCGTTGCCGACGGGCGGCGCAACGTGGTCCACGTGATGGATGTCTACGAGGCGCGGCAGTGGGAACTGCAGGCGGTGTTCGTCTGCGGGCTGCTCGAGAAGCAGTTCCCCCTCTACCACGCCTCCGGGCCCATCCTTTCCGACGCCGCGCGCCGTGCCTTGAACCAAGCCGGACTCAGCCTGCAGACGGCAGCCGCCCGGCAGCGCGAGGAGGAATTCCTGTTCGAGATCGCCACCACGCGGGCCACTTCCGAACTGGTGCTCAGCTATCCGCGGCACAACTCGAAAGGCGAGCCGAACCTGCCCTCGTTCTTTCTGGAGAAGATCGCGGCGGCGCAGGAGCAGGCCCGCGGCGGCATCCCCGCCTGCGTCCCGCTGGAGGGGCGGCCCGCCTCGCGGTATCTCGAGGACCAGGATCTCATCGACGCCATGCACGCGCGGCACGAGACGCTCCGGCCAAGCGCCATCGAGAGCTTTCTGCAGTGCCCGTTTCAATTCTTTGTGGCGCACACGCTGGGGCTGAAGGAGCCCCCCCCGCGGCCGGATGACCGGCTCGGTCCCCTGCTTCAGGGCCAGATCGTGCACCAGGCGCTCTCGGAGTTCGAGCGCACCAAGGAACCCATGGACGCCGTCTTCCTGCGGGTCTTCGAGCAGGCCTGCACCCGCGAGAGAGTGCCTGCCGGATGCCGCACCGAGCTGGCGCGGCTGAACATGCTGCGAGACCTGCACCGCTATTTGGCCGAGGCAGTGGTTCCGGACGGCTGGAAGGTCTCGACGGAAGAGAGCATCCGGTTCCCATTGGGCGACGGCGTGGGAATCAGTGGGCGCATCGATCGGTTCGACGTGAGCCGGGACGGCCGGGCGGTGGTGTTCGACTTCAAGTACAGAGGAGCGCAAGGAATTCGCAGCCGAATCCAGGGATACGAGGCCGGAAGGCACGTGCAGGGGGCGCTCTATCTACTGGGTCTGAACCGGGTCCATGGATACACGCCGGCGGGCATGTTCTACTGCGGGCTGCGCGGCGCAGTGAACCTCGATGGCTGGCACATCGGCCTGCCCGGATTCGAAGGTGTGGGCACGTCCTGCACTCCCCAGGCGCTCTGGGAACAGCTTGAGGCCGCCCGCGCCACTGCCTTGCGGGCCGCCCAGGAGATCCGGCGGGGACGCGTCGAGGCCGCGCCCGAGGATCGCGAGCGCTGCGAGCGCTGCGCGTTTCTGGACGTCTGCCACGTGGTCGCCACGGCGGCTCCGGCCATGGCGGAGGGGGCCGCCGAGTGACCCTCACCCGGGAGCAACAGGCTGCGGTCGGGCGGCGCGGGCAGGACGTCTGCGTGGTGGCCGGACCGGGCTCGGGTAAGACCCGGGTGCTGGTGGAGCGCTTCCGGCGGCTGGTGGACCAGGGCGTCTCGCCCCTGCGCCTCCTCGCGGTCACGTTCACCGAAAAAGCCGCCAACGAGCTCAAAGAGCGGCTGGCGCGCGATTTTGTAGGCAGCCCCCAACTGCGCCTCGAAATCGAACGCGCCCCGGTCTGCACCATCGATGCGTTTTGCGCCCACCTGCTACGGGAGCATTCCCTGGACGCCGGCGTCGATCCTCGATTCGAGGTGCTGGACGCAACCGGCGCCGGCCAGGAGCTTTCCAGCGCGGCGCAGGAGGCGCTGGATGGCATGTTCGAGGAGAACCCGGACGCTATCCGCGCTCTCTTGCTGGCGCTGGATCTGGACGATCCGGTGCGCGAGCTGATGGGTCTCTACCAGGCCATGCGAGTCACGGCGCTGGACGTGCGCCAGGGCGCGGTCCAGCGAACCGCCAACAGCGCCGCCGCCTTTCTGGCGTTGCTGCACTCGGTCCGCTGGATCGTCTCGGAGAGGCCCCGGGACTGGAACCCCAGCCAGAAGCAGGCGCTGGCCCAGATCCAGGAGTGGGGCGTTCGGCTGCTGGCCCTGGAGGGTGCGACGGTGGGGCTGCGGCACTTCGGCGTGCTGGCGGAATTCGACTGCAACCTCACCACGTTGAAGAAGAACAACCCGGTTTACGAGGCCCTTAAGAGCGTGAAGCGGAGCCTGGTTCCGGCGGCCCGCCAAGCGCTCATCGCGGAATACTACGCACCGCAGCGGGCGCTTCTCTTCGACGCCCTGGAGCGGCTCGATCGGGCCTACCGCGCGCGCAAGCAGGCCCGCTACGCGCTCGACTTCTCCGACCTGGAAGAGTCCGCCATCCGGCTGCTGCGCGATAACGAGCCGCTACGCGCGCGCGTTCGCGACAGCTTCGACGAAGTTCTGATGGACGAGTTGCAGGATACCAACCCGCTGCAAGCCATGCTGATCGATTTGGTGCGCAAACCCGATGGGTTCTTCGCCGTCGGCGACGTCAACCAGTCGATTTACGGCTTCCGGCACGCCGATCCCGAGGTTTTCAAAAGGTACCGGGAAGGCGTTCGGTCGCAGGGATGGGCGGTGGACGAATTGCTCCAGAACCACCGCAGCCGCGGCGCGATTCTCTATGCCGCGGAGACGATTCTGCGGGGCGCGGATGGAATCGAGTTGACGGAGCTGGTGGCCGCGCGGCCGTTCCACCAGAAGGATGCGCCCTCGGTGGACGCGATCGCCGCACTGGCCCAGACCACCGAGGAAGCGGCGAAACTGGAAGGGCGGCTGGTTGCCCGGCGCATCCGCGAGCTCGCGGACAGTCTGACGCTGACCGGGGCTCTGCCCTCGGAGGCTCGGCCGGTGCGCTTCGCCGACATGGCCGTCCTGGTGCGCAACGTCAACGCACTCCCGCCGCTGGAGAGCGCGCTGCACGAGTTGGGGATACCCTACCTGCTCGGACGGGGGAAACGCTTCTACGAGCAGCAGGAGGTCACCGACCTGGTTCACCTGCTGCGGGTGATCCGGAATCCGAGGGACGAAATCAGCATGGCGGCAGTGCTGCGCTCGCCGCTGGTTGGGGTGCGGAACGAGACCTTGCTCCGGCTGAAGCAACTCGGCAACCTCGGCGCGGCGTTGGGCAGGCTGGACAGCGTGGATGCGGCGGTGTTCGACGCTGGGGATCTCGAGCGGCTGCGCGCGTTCCAGGACCGGCTTCGCACCATGCGCGCGCAAGCCGACGACGTCGCGCCGGACCGCCTGCTGCTGCGCGCCATCGACGCGGCGGGATACGAGAACGCGCTCAGTCCGCGCCGCCGCGCCAATCTCAAGAAGCTGCTGGGACGGCTGCGGGAGTGGTTCGAAGGACATCCGCGGCCGCTCGGCTCGCTGGTCGAGGAACTCGAGTTCCTGCGGGAGTCGAACCCGGACGAATCGGGCGCACCGCCGGAGGACTCCTCCAACGCGGTGCGCCTGATGACCATCCACAGCGCCAAGGGCCTGGAGTTCCCGGTAGTGTTCCTGGCCGCCATGCACAAAGGCGTGGCGAACGATTCCCCGCCCCTGGCATTTTCGCCAAAGGCAGGCCTGGTGGCGCGATGGCTGGACCCGGTTTCGGGTGAACCCGTGAAGGACCTTCCGTACACCCTCTTCTCGGAGGAACTGCGGCGCAAATCGCGCGAAGAAGAGAACCGGCTGCTGTACGTGGCCATGACGCGGGCCGAAGAGCACCTGGTGCTTTCCTTCGCATTCACACCGCGCGGACCAGCCAATTGGGCGGACAAGGTCGCCTCGGGACTGGAACTGAACCTCGGCGCGGCCGACAACGTTCCTCGCGTTCACCAGGCGGGAGCCCCGAGCGGGGAGCGGAGGTTTCCGGTGCGCGTGCTGTGCGCGGACCAGGTTGGAGTGGCGGCTCCCGTCGCCGCAGCGCCTGCTCCGGTGGAGCCCGAGCCGGGACTGGCTCGGCCGGTGCTGACTGGCCAGTACGATGCCAAGGCGTCGGTAACCTCGATTGCGCTGTTTCGCTCCTGTCCCCGCCGCTACTACCTGAGCCGCTACCTGGGCTGGCAGGCCGCGCCCCGCGGCGAGATTGCGCGCGTGCGGGAGGTGGAGGACGAGCCGGTCGATGCCAGCGAGTTGGGCCGCCAGGTGCACGACCTGCTGGCCGCGGTTCCGGTTGCCAACGCCACGGATCTGGCTTGCGAACTCGCCAGCCGGTTCCAGAAAAGCCCTCTAGCGGAGCGCGCGCGGGTTGCGCCGCGCGTCGAGCGCGAGTTCGATTTCCTGCTGGCCATCGAGGATGTCGTCGTCGAGGGACGAATCGATTTGTGGTTCGAGGAGGTCGGCCAACTGCTACTGGTGGACTACAAGACCGACGATGTGGATGCCGCCGGAGCAGCCGCGCGGGCGCGGGACTATGCGCCTCAGTTGCACCTCTATGCGCTGGCGCTCGAGCGCCTCGCGGGCCGCCGGCCGGATCAGGCGCTGCTTTACTTCCTGCGTCCGGACGTGACGGTTCGCGTGAGCGTGGGCCCCACGGAGCTGGCCGCCGCGCGGGATTCGGTCAAAGCCTTGCAGCGCGCGCAATCGGAAATGCGCTTTCCAATCAATCCCGCCGACCACTGCCGCCGCTGCCCCTTCTACCACGGACTCTGCCCCGCGCCATAGAACTCCGCACGGACCGCTCTGTTTCCGAGCCGCGCGCGCAAGCAAGCGGTCGTGCCAAACTGTCTTTGTGGGGCGGACCTCCGGTCCGCGGGCCGGCGTCCACGTCGGCCCCCTCTGAGGTATCGAATGAAAACATTGACAAGCACTCTTACGATCGGCCTGGCACTCGTGTGCGGCTCCCTCGTGGCGGTTGCGCAAACCGCCCCGGGCAAGAAGACTTACTCCTGGTGGAATGCCCCCTATGTGCCAGAACCGCCGAAAAGCCCGAACGCCAAGAAACTGCCGTTGATCTCGGTCCGTGGGAACCGGTTCGTCGACCCGCAGGGGAATACCCTGCTGATCCGCGGAGTGGCCATCTCCGATCCCGATAAGGTCGAGAGCCAGGGACACTGGAACAAGGAGCTTTTCGCCCAAATCAAGCAGATGGGCGCGCGCGTGGTCCGCATTCCCATCCATCCCATCGCCTGGCGGGAGCGGACCCCTGCCGGGTACCTCGCGCTGCTCGATCCAGCCGTCGAGTGGTGCACCGAACTGGGGTTGTACGTCATGCTGGACTGGCATTCCATCGGCAACCTGAAAGCAGGCCTTTTCCAGGACCCCATGTACGACACCTCGATGGCGGAGACCTTCTCCTTCTGGCGCACCATGGCGAAGCATTTCTCCGGCAACAACACGGTGGCGTTCTACGAGCTCTTCAACGAACCGACGGTGTTCAACGACCAGCTTGGGCGAATGTCCTGGGACGAATGGAAGCGCATCAATGAAGACCTCATCGCCGTCGTCCGGGCCAATAATCCGCAGGCCATTCCCCTGGTGGCCGGCCTCGATTGGGCCTACGACCTATCACCGCTGCACAACAGCCCGATCGAGGCGGAGCGCATCGGCTATGTCACCCATCCCTACGAGCACAAGCGAAACAAGCCCTGGGAACCCAAATGGGAAGAGAACTTCGGCTTCGCGGCGGGCCGCTACCCCGTCGTCGCGACCGAGTTCGGATTCTGGCAGGGCAAGGAGGGCGCGCCCGACCCCCGCGAGTACGGCAAGGCGATCGTCAAGTATCTCGAAGGCCGGGGCATCGGGTGGGTTGCCTGGGTGTTCGATCCCGATTGGCAACCCAACCTGCTTCGCTCCTGGAATCCATACGCCCTGACCGAATCCGGCGAGTTCTTCAAACAGGCGATGCAAGCGCCATGACGGGCACGGGGTTGTCCCGTTTGTTCTGGTGTCTCGCGCTGCTCCCCGCGAGCGCGCTCGCCAAAGCGACTGTGTATCCGCTTCCCGCGGAGATTCAATCCAACCATTTCACGGTCACGATTGACGGCAATCCCGCTCCAGTGGCTCACGCGGCCAGTGGCTACTACTTTGTCAACTTCGATCTGGCCGGCAGCGCCAGGATCGCGGTCACCGCCGAATCGGCGGACTATTGGGCGAAAGGCGTCGAGGTGCAACCGTGGCGCCACGGGATTCGCCCCACCCGCAACGGCAGGACCATCGCCTTCACCCTCTCGAAGCCCGCCAAGCTCTCCATCTCGCGGCCCGGCGACCACTACAGCATCGCCGAGATGCTGTTCCTGTTCGCCAACCCGCCCGAGGTCCATCCGCCCAGGCTAGGCGATCCCGGCGTTCGCTACTACGGAGCCGGAATCCACCGGGAGGACATCCACGCCAGGAGCGGCGAGACCATCTACCTGGATCGCGGCGCGGTGGTCCTGGGAAGCCTGAATCTCTGGGGCGTGGAAAATGTCAAGGTCCTGGGACGGGGAATCCTGATTCACGACGGGCCGCAGAATCCCAACGACGATCAGGGCTGGATGCACCGTCCCAATTGGCACGCCATCGTCGCGGACCATGCGCGCAACGTGGAGGTGCGCGGAATCACTTTTGTCGTGCGCAGCCGCACCTGGATGATCCAGGTGCAGGATTCCCGGCAGGTGACGTTCGAGAACATCAAGGTGATCGGCGGCTGCCCGGGAAACGCGAACCAGGATGGCATCGACTGGCTCGGCGGTGGCGACGCCGTCGTCCGCGACTGCTTCTTCCGCGCTTCCGACGACATCTTCGCAATCTACGACAACTGGCTCGGATACGACAAGCTGAGCGTTTCCGGGAACGACGTCAGCAACATCACCATCGAGGATAGTGTTCTTTCCACCAGCATCTCGAACGTGGTGCGGGTCAGTTGGCCGCAGAAGGCTTTCAACAGCCGCAATTTCGTGATGCGCAATTGCGACGTGATTCATATGGGGATCGGCGGCTGCCGGGTTCCCTTCGCACTGCTCGAAATCTGGGCCGACCCCACGGGAAAGGGCCAGCACTCCGGCTACCTCTTCGAGGACATCCGCATGGACTACTGGTATTCGCTCACGCAACTTCGCCAGCCCAGTCCCGGCATCCGCGACATCCGGTTCCGGAACATCTGGGCCATCGAGCGGCCTGCGCTCGCGCCCTCGGTTCTGTTGGGTGACGTCGATGGCGTCACCTTCGACAACGTCAAGATCGGCGACCGGGTGGCGACGCGCGACCAGGACATTCCGGTAGAAGTCCTCTCCGGGGCGAAGGCTCCGCAGTACGCCCGGACTTCGGCGGCTCCTCACGCTTCATTCACCTTTGCGCCTTCCGCCATCCGTCCCGGCCAAGCGGTCAAGTTTAGTGCGTCGGAGTCCGCGGATGTCGCCTCGTACGAATGGCTGTTTGGCGACGGCGCAATCGCATCCGGGAAGCGCGTGAAGCATGTCTTCCCCGATGCGGGCGGCACGCTGTGGGACGGCTCGGGCAGATTCCGCGTGCTACTGAAGGTCACCGGCAAGAACGGAAAGGTGGACTGGACCTCCCGGCCGGTGGTGATGGTCAAGTCCTGGCTCGACACCGAGAACGTGGCGGGGGCCGCTGCGGGATACATCGACGTGCCCGTGGACGGCGGCTATACCTTCACCCTGCTCTCGAAGGACAAAGCCGAGCTCCGTATCGGCGCAACGCTGGTCGCGACCAGCCCTCCGCCCGTTCCGATGGTCTGCGGCGCCCCGGGGAACGCGGTTCAGGCAGCCACCGGCAGCATTGGTCTCAGGGCCGGCAAACACCGTGTCCGGTTGGCGGTCGCGGATCCCGACGGCTTCGCCGTGCTGTGGGAGGGACCCGGATTCCCACTCCAGGAGATCCCGGCCCGCGCGCTGCGCTAGTTCGACCACGGCGGCACGATGCCGTTCACCCGAGCGTAGGCCACAGACTGTCCCATGTGCTCGTTGACGTGCACCAGAATCCGCAGAAACACCGCGCGCGCGGTCTTGTCCCGGCCGAAGAAGTTCACGGTCTTGTCCAGGTCCGCGGCGCCGGCCTTCTCATCAGCCTCGCGCACCGCCGCCAGCGACCGCTCGAGCAGGGCGACGACCCGCTGCTTCTCGGCTACGGTCTTCTCCAGCTCCGCGTTCCGCTTTGCCAGCGCCATCGGCCGTTCCCGCCCGCTTGCTTTCACCGCTCCGTACAGATCCTCGGGCGCCTTCTGTCCGATGATGTCAAGCAGGATGAAGTTCCCGGCCGCGATGTGCACGTAGACTTCGCTCACCGAGCGCACGCCCGGGCCCGGACGCCAGCCGTACTTCTCCGCCGGCATAGCCTTGGCCAGGGCGATCACATTGTTGCTGGTGTACTGTAACTCCGCAAGATACTCGCTCTTGTAGGCCGCCGGATCTTGCGCGCCCAGCGGCCACGTCATCGTCATCAATCCCAGGCCGATCGTCAACTTGCGCAACACATCTCACCTCCGTCGCCTCATTCTCGCACGGGGGCAGGCCGTGGGGGCCTGCCCCACGGGCTAGCGACGGCGGTATCCATGTTCGAACCGCTCACGGTCGCGGAATCCGCGATCAAAGTGGCCATAGCCGCGAGGCCCCACGCGGTAAGCGTCCACGTACGGTCGCGGCCTCCAGTACCCGGCATGCCAGAGAGAACGCGGCCCCGCTCCGTACCAATACCCGGGAACCCAGACGTAGCCCGGACCCGGGCAAGGCGGAGCATACGCAACCACCGCCGCTCGCGGCCCATAGTAGCCATGCCCGCCGATGCCGATTCCAACCACCACATGCGTGGCCGCGAACATCGCGCTCCCGGCAAGCAACAGAAGAACCAACAATCTCGTCTTCATGTTCTTCGCTCCTTCCAATGAATCTCTACAACCGAGCTACTGGAAGGCATTCTTCGTGCCAAACCGTAACACACTGATCGGACGTGCCTTAGTTGTTTCAGACAAAGCGGCACGGATGGCCGTAATCCACCACCGCGAACCAATTCGGCCAAAAGGCCACTTACTACAGATCGTTCTTCAGCACGATCCGATAGCGGGCTTGGCCCGCCTCCAGGTGCGCCAGAGCTGCGTTGGCCTGGCTCATCGGAAACTCCTCGGTCACCGGGCTGATGCCATGCCGCGCGCAGAACTCCAGCATGGTGGCCACGGTGGCGGGCGCTCCCGACGGCGTCCCGCTGATCGAACGCTGGGCGGCGATCAACGGAAACACGGGGATCGCAAGCGGTGACGGCGCCACTCCCACTACATGCAGCCGGCCTTTGGGCGCCAGGGCCGCGACGTAGGCGTTCCAGTCCAGATCCGCGTTCACCGTGGA
>PLEM01000538.1:12211-12690 GCA_003137035.1 Bryobacterales bacterium
TTCAGGAATTGCAGCGCCAGGTGGCCGAGACCGCCGATGCCGATCACTCCCACCCGGTCGGTCGGCCGCACCGCGAACTGAACCAGCGGATTGAAGACCGTTATCCCGCCGCACAGCAGCGGCCCGGCCTTGGCCCTGTCCAAACCTTCGGGAATCGGCGTGGCCCAGCTCCAATGACACCGCACTTTCGCCGCGAACGCTCCATGCCTGCCGACCAGCGTCTGTTCCAGGTTCTCGCAAAGGTTGTGATTGCCGGTAAGGCACTGGCGGCAATGCAAGCAGCTCCCGGCATTCCAGCCCAGCCCCACCGTCTGCCCGGCCCGAACCAGCTTTGCGCCGCTGCCCGTCGCGGCGATCGTTCCGATGGCTTCGTGTCCAGGCACCAACGGGTATTGCGTGATTCCCCACTCGTTGTTCAACATCGAAAGGTCCGAGTGACAAACCCCGCAATACTCGACGTCGATTTCGACCTGCTCGTT
>PLEM01000214.1 GCA_003137035.1 Bryobacterales bacterium
TGTGGGGGCGGCCGTGCATCTTGAGGGGTTGGCTGGCGACGCGGCCGGCGTTGCCTAGGTTGCTGCCGCCGTATGCCTCGGCGTCGGTGTTGAAGATCTCGTCGTAAATTCCTTCGGCGGGGACTCCGACGCGATAGCGGTGGTGGGGGACCGGAGTGAAGTTGCAGCAGATCAGCAGGAAATCGTTGGGGTCTTCGGCGCGGCGGAGGAAGCAGATGATGGAGTTGTCGACGTCGTGGAAATCCACCCACTCGAATCCGCTCCAGTGGTAGTCGATCTCGTATAGGGCGGGCTGAGCGCGGTAGAGGCGGTTTAACTCGCGAACCAGCGTCTGTAGTTTGCGGTGGGGATCGAACTGCAGCAGCTCCCAGCGCAGGCAGGTACTGTAATCCCACTCCTCGACCTGGCCGAACTCGGAGCCCATGAACAGCAGTTTCTTGCCAGGATGGGCGTACATGTAGGCGAGGAAGGCGCGGGCGTTGGCGAATCGCTGCCACTCGTCGCCGGGCATCTTGCCGATGAGCGACCCCTTGCCGTGAACCACCTCGTCGTGGGAGATGGGCAGCAGGAAGTTCTCCTGGAACGCGTACAACATGCTGAAGGTGATGCTGTTGTGGTGGAAGCGGCGGAAGACGGGGTCGGTGGAGAAGTAGGCCAGCATGTCGTGCATCCAGCCCATGTTCCACTTCATGGTGAAACCCAGGCCGCCCATGTAAACGGGCTTGGAGACGGCGGGGAAGGCGGTGGATTCCTCGGCGACGGTGATGGCGCCGGGCTCCTTGTGGGCCAGTTCGTTGAAGCGGCGGAGGAAGTCGATGGCCTCGAGGTTCTCGCGGCCGCCGAAGACGTTGGGAATCCACTCGCCTTGCTTGCGGGAATAGTCGAGGTAGAGCATGGAGGCGACGGCGTCCACGCGCAGGCCGTCGATGTGGTACTTCTTCAGCCAGAACAGGGCGTTGGAAATGAGGAAGCCGCGCACCTCGTTGCGGCCGTAGTTGAAGACCATGGTGCCCCAGTCGCGTTGCTCGCCCTTGCGCGGGTCGGCGTGCTCGTAGAGGGCGGTGCCGTCGAAAGTGGCGAGGCCGTGGGCGTCCTTGGGAAAATGCGCGGGGACCCAATCGACCAGCACGGCGATGCCGGCCTGGTGGCAGCAATCGACGAAGTACATGAAGTCGTCGGGAGTGCCGAAGCGCGACGTGGGAGCGAAATAGCCGACGATCTGGTAGCCCCAGGAGCCCGAGTACGGGTATTCCATGATGGGCAGCAGCTCGATGTGGGTGTAGCCCATGCTCTTCGCGTACTCGACGAGCGAAACGGCCAGCTCGCGGTAGGTGAGGGTCTGGTTTTGGGGGCCGCGCAGCCAGGATTCGAGATGCACTTCGTAGACGGAGACGGGGCGCTTGAGCCAGTCGGTGTGGGCGCGCGCTTCCATCCAGGCGGCGTCGCCCCACCCGTAGCGGTCCACGTCCCAGACGATGGAGGCGGTTTTGGGCGGCGTTTCGCAGCAGAAGGAGTAGGGGTCGGTCTTCAACTGCTGGTAGCCGTTCAGGCGGGAGCGCACGTTGAACTTGTACTTGGCGCCCTGCCCGAGGCCGGGAATGAAGATCTCCCAGATGCCGCCGCCGCGGACGCGCATGGGGTGACGGCGGACGTCCCAATCGTTGAAGTCGCCGGCGAGGGCGACCACCTCGGCGTTGGGGGCCCAGACGGCGAAGCGGACGCCGGAGACGCCATCGACGACGGTGGCATGGGCTCCGAGCGAGCGGTAGCTTTCGAAATTGGCGCCCTCGCTGTAAAGGTGCAGCTCGAAGTCGGAGAGGAGAAGGGGGAAGCGGTAGGGGTCGTCGAACTCGACGGAGCCGCCGCCCCACAAGCGGGCGCGCAGCCGGTAGGGCTTGGGCTCGCCGTCGAGCGAGGCGACGTAGAAGCCGGTGGGGTCCTTCTTCGTCATGGGGCAGGCGACGCCGTCCAGAAGCACTTCGGCTTCTTCGGCGTGCGGCAGGAAGGCGCGCACCTCCCAGGAGGCTTTCTTGCGGCCAGTGGAGTGCGGGCCGAGGATGCCGAAGGGGTCCCCGTAGTATCCGCCGACGATGGCGTTGATCTCTGCGCGCGTCATGGGGGTAGAAAACTCTATTATGGCAGGATGGGAGTTATGGTTCACGATCTCGAAAAAGCGGAACTGCATCTGCACCTGGAAGGCTCGGTGGAGCCGGAGACGCTGCTGGAGTTGGATCCGAAGCTGACGCTGGAGGAGGTGCGGGCACGCTACCGGTACGAGGACTTCGCGGGGTTCATCGAGAGCTTCAAGTGGGTGACCGGGCACTTGCGGGGGCCGCGGGACTACGCGCTGGTGGCGCGGCGGCTGCTGGAGCGGCTGGCGGCGCAGAACGTGCGCTACGCGGAGATCACCATCTCGGCCGGGGTGATCCTGTGGAGAGGGCAGCAATTCGGGCCGGTGTACGAGATGCTGCTGGACGAGGTGGCGCGGTCGCCGGTGGAGGTGCGGTGGGTGCTGGATGCGGTGCGGCAGTTGGGCGCCGAGCCCGCCATGGCGGTGGCCCGGCTGGCGGCCAATCGCGTCGAGCGGGGCGTGGTGGCGTTCGGGATCGGCGGCGATGAGGCGCGGGGGCCGGTGGAGTGGTTCGACAAGGTGTTCGAGTTCGCGCGGCGCAGCGGATTGCACCTGACCGTCCATGCCGGGGAGACCGTGGGGCCGGAGTCGGTCTGGGAGGCGCTGCGGCTGGGAGCGGAGCGCATCGGGCACGGGATACGGGCGGCGGAGGATCCGATGCTGCTGGACTGGCTGCGGGATCGGGACATCGCGCTGGAGATCTGCATCTCGAGCAACGTGGCGACCGGGGCGGTGGCGGCGCTCGATCGTCATCCGGTGCGGCGGATCTTCGAGGCCGGAGTGCCGATCGTGCTGGGGAGCGACGATCCGGCGATGTTCCAGACCACGCTGGAGGGGGAGTACGAGCTGGCGGCTCGGGAGTTCGGGTTTAGCGAGAAAGAACTGCGCGGGATTGCGGAGAACGGGTTTCGGTATGCGTTCAAGCGCTGACTGATTTCAGCCGCGAATGAACGCGAATCAACGCGAATTGAAAACGGCCAAGCTTATTCGCGTTTATTCGCGGCTAGTAGCGGGGGTGGTGGCGTAGTAGCCGGCGCGGGTGCGCACGTTGATGCCGTCCGGGCCGCTGGCCAGAACTTTGATCTTGCGGTAGGCGCCGTCGAGGCGCTCGTTGGCGGGGCTATAGGCTAGCGTGTACTGGTCGCGGATTTCGCGCGCGATTTCGCGGGCGGTGGGATCGGTCTCCGAGACGTCTTTGAGGTAGAAGGCCTGGCCGCCGGTGGCCTGGGTGAGGGCGTCGAGCTCGCGGCGGGCGCGCTGGCTGCGCTCGTCGTCGATTTCGGTGAGCAGGCCGACGGCGTAAATCAGGACGTTGCTTTGCTGGGCGGCCTGGACGACAAAGTCCGGCGCGACGGCGCTGGAGTTGTCCTCGCCGTCGGTGACCACCACCAACACCTTCTTGTCCTCCCGGGCGTCGCGCGCCAGGTGCTGGATGGCTAGGCGCAGGGCGTCATGCAAGGCGGTGGTGCCACGTGTGTCGAAGGTGGAAAGGCCCTGTTCGAGCTTGGCCCGGTCGCTGGTGAAATCGGTGTCCAGGTAGGCCTTCTCGTTGAAGTGCAGGATGAAGACCTCGTCGTCGGGGTGGGAGGCACGGACCAGCGACAAGGCGGCGGCAGCGACTTTCTGGCGCTTGTTGATCATGCTGCCGCTGTCGTCGATGATGAGGCCGATGGAGACCGGGGAATCCTCCCTGTGGAAGACCTTGAGCTGCTGTTCGACGCCGTTCTCGAAGACGTGGAAGGCGCTTTGGGGCAGGTTGGTTACGCGGTGACCCTGGGGGTCGAGGACGGTGGCATGGAGCACGACCAGGCGCAGATTGCTGCGGAAAACGGCAGCGTCATCCTGGGGCGCGGCTGGGCCAGCCACGGCGAGCAGGGCGCAGAGCGCGGCTAGCGGAGTGCGCGGGCTGACGGTCGCAAGCATAGTGGGAGGGGGCGGCCCCTCCCACTATTCTGACGCAACTGCGGCGGCGCGCGTTTGGGCGCAAGGCATACGGACGGTTACGGTGGGGGAAGCCGGGACTCCCTCTTGTGTTTTCCTGTACCAGGGCCCGTCAAACTGCACCGGGCATTGACGTTCCGAGTGGCAATTCAGGCAGATCTGGACGTCCTTGCCACCGCGCCTGCGGGGCCAGGTCCAGTTGTGCCCGAACAGACATCCCATAGCGTGATCGCCCTCCTGTGGCGGTGTCGGGAAGTAGATCGGCAGAAGCCGCCGGATTGATGAGTGGGGAAGCGCTGAAAGGATGCGCGAGGCGGGTTCTCAGTTGGGCGCGGCTCGGCGGAAGGCTGTGCTACAATTCGGGATGCCGCACCGCAATTGGGGCTCGTAGCTCAGTTGGTTAGAGCGCTACCTTGACACGGTAGAGGTCGCAGATTCGAGTTCTGCCGAGCCCACCACGTTCGTTACTGAAGCTACTGCCTGTCGTAAATGGTGGTTCCGCCGATCGGTCTTGGGTCGGGTGGCGGTGACCTTCACTCCTTCGTCAACCGCTTCATAAACCGCGGTAAGACTGGTGGCTGGGTTTGGGCTGGGCGGCGTGGAGTTGGATTTGCCACATTCAACTTCCAGGTTCCAATCGAGTTGTTAGCCCGTGCCATCCCGAAGTGTAGTCGCGGGATAGGGCGAACGCAAGCGGACCCGGGAGCCCAAAATGGGGATTCCGGATCATAACTCTTCCCAACAGGCTCGAGTCGGTGTATAGTCTTTAGAATAAACGACCTGATAGTGCGAAGGCCGCATCGGCGGCGGGAACGAGCGGAGTGGAGGGGCGATGGCGAGTACCAGAGCCACCGACATCGTTTTCGTGTTTCCCCCCGCCCAGGGAAACCTGGGTGTGTTTCGCGCTCACCTCGGCGTTTCCTACTTGAGGGCCGCGCTCGCCCGGGAGGGCATTGCGAGCGTCCAGTACCTGAACTCCCGGCCGGGCACTGTGGATGAAATTGCCAGCGACGTCCTGGATCTGAATCCCGGGGTTGTCGGATTCACGGTTTACGATGCGAACTTTGTGCTCTCCGTCGCGCTGGCACGCGGCATCAAGCGGAAGCGGCCGGCGGTGAAAGTGGTGTTCGGCGGTCCGTCCGCCAGCTTCTGCGCGGAGCATATTCTGGAGAAGCAGAGCGCGGTGGACGCTTGCGTGCTCGGCGAGGCCGAGGAGACGGGCGCGCGGATATTCACCAGGCTGTTGGATGAATCGGGCCTGGACGAGCGGCAGCCGGGGATGGCTTTCCGGCGCGACGGCAAGGTGGTGTGCACCGGGATGCCGCCCCTGGTGGGCTTTTCGTGTAAGACTCTCCCGGCGCAGTGGGCCCTGGATTCGACGCCGTCGCCGTATCTCTCCGGGATGCTCGCGGACGGCCGGGTCGGGATTCTGTCCGGACGCGGATGCACCCATCATTGCCAGTACTGTTGTTTTGCCGCACTGGGCAGGAAGACGCTACGCCTGCATTCCACCGAGCGCGTGCTGGCGGAGCTGGAGTGGGTCGCCGCCCACCAAGAACGGACGGGGCAGCGCTACGTGGTCGCCATTCACGACGATGCGTTTACTCTCTCGCCGACGCGGGCCAAGAGTCTCTGCCAGGCGATCTCGGACCGGAATCTGGGCCTGCTCCTGTCCTGCATCACACGCGCCGACGCGGTGGATGAGGAGTTGATTCGAGCGATGCGTGACGCGGGGTTTGCGAGCATAGCCTTCGGGTTGGAGAGCGCGGCGCCCCCGGTGTTGCGCGCGGCTGGAAAGGTAAGGCCGCCGGACTGGCCGGACCCGGACCTGGAGCCGGAGCGTGAGTTCGTGGAGCGGGTGCGAAACAGCGTGGTGACCGCGAAGAAGTACGGATTCCACGTAGGAGTGAGCATCATCGTGGGGTTGCCCGGGGAGAGGGAGGAAGACGGCGCTGCAACGCTCCGTTTCGTCAAGAGTCTGCCGGTCGATTACTACATGCACAACTTCCTGTGGGTCTTTCCCGGCACGCCGCTGTGGGAGACTCGCGAGCGACACGGCATCCGTTGCGAGATCAACTCGATGGGTTTGGGGACCACCACCGAGTATGCCTACGACGTTGCGAAACTGCGTCCGCGCCCCAAGTGCGCGCTCGAGCAGGACGCCCGGCTGGCGCGCACGCTGGCCATCGACGCGCTCTACAGTTGCGGCGCCCCCGGGGTGGAACCGGGCGGGGGGATCGCCGCCGCCGTCGTGCGCGGGAGGGAACTGACGGCGGCGACCGCGGGGTGGCTCAGCGGGATCCTGGAGGTTGGCAGCGTGCTCGTGCAGGTCTATCCTCCGCTGAAGCCAAGCGAGAAGAATCTCAGGCTCTACTCCGACCGCTCGATGGCCGGCGAGAGTTTCCTGCCGGCGCGCCACCACATCCAGCTCTTGCCAAGGGCGGGCAAGAACGGGGATCGGCGCTGGATGGTGGCCTGTGCGGGTTCCGATGTGTACCGCGCGCACAAGCCCGAGTTGCTGACGATCCGCACGTCGGACGGCCCGGAGCCCCTCCGCGATTGGCTCGAGGACCGCCCTACCCAGTGCGCCCTGTGCGTGGTTTCCGAGTGCCTGCGACATCCGGATGAACCGCTGCGCTTCCCCGGTGAGATCCCGGAAAGCGCGATCGGCGCGCGCCTGCTGCAAATGGCCGCGCCGCCCGGAATCAAGTACCCCGGGCGATGGACCCGAGGGCGAGTTCCCTGCCTGCCGCTCTCGCGGATCGAAATCGAGGAGTCGGGTGAGGTTCGCTGTTGCGTCCACGGCGAACCGATCGGAGCCGTGGGGGATACCCGTCAGGCTCTGACAGATCGCCTGAGTTGGTTCGCAGAGGAAGCAGAACGGCGGCGCGGGTGTGCCGCATGTCCGAATACGCATTGTCCCCGTTGTCCGTTTCCCGGCCTCTCCGATGGGGAGTATTGCAGCCTCATGAGCCGCCAGGAGCAAGCTTTCGACCTTTTGAACTGGACCCACGCATACTCGCGGGTTCCATCGATTCTCACCCTGCAACGCGACAGATTCGGGAACGATTAGTCGATGAGGTGCGTTTCTCATCGGATTCCCGCGGTATCAACCAGGAAAAGGAGGATGTTGTGGCAGCGAAAGTGAATATCCGTACATTGCTCACGAAACATCTTGGCAAGGAAGTTGGGGATGCGATGGCGGCCAAGATCGACACGATGATCAAGGCGAAGAAGAGCGCCGCACAGATCGAAAGGACGATCCACGCGGAAGTCAAGGCTCACATTACGACGAAGTTGGGACCGGTCCTGCGCCAGGTTTGCGTCGCGGCCGACGTCTACGCGGGCCCGCCAGGACCGACCTTCAAAAGTCGCAGGTAATCTGCCAGCCCTGCGGTGGGAGCCACCGCCGCTAACGAAAACGAGACCCGGCGCCTATGCCTCTCCGGCTGCCGGGCCGCGAGCGGTAGTGTGTTCGGGTTCTCTGGAAGAACCACCTTGTGGCGCCGGCGAGGACAAGCTGAAGCATGTCCCACGCGGAGCATCGACAGATCACCGGAAATTGTCGACCAGCATCAGCTCGGAGGTTGAGCGGTCCTGCTGAGGCCAGACGACGAAGCGATCGTCGGGGGAGACGCAGAGGCCTTGGCGCACGTTTTTCTCCAGCGTCGCCAGCGTGCTCACTCGACCGCTGCCCGGGTCCAGGAAGCGGATGGTGCGGGAGTCCGGCATGAAGTAGACGCCCTTGGCGGTCACGCCAAATGAGGACCAAGTAAGCAGGCGCGGGACTACTTCCACCTCCGGGCCGCCCTCGACCGGCATGCGATAGAGAGAATCGGCGCCGAAACCGGGATTCTTGCCGTAGTACAGGAGCTTGCCGTCGGCGGATTCCAGTGCCGCGCCGCCGCCGTTCCTGGTCACTTGCGCCGCCGGGCCGCCGCCAGCCGGCATTTTCCACACCTCCAGGCGGCCGGAGCGGCCGGAAGCGAAGTAGATCCAGCGGCCGTCGCGCGACCAGCTCGGCACGTACGCGTCTTCGGCCAACAGGCGCGGCGTGCCGCCATCCGCGGCGACAAGGTAGACGGCGGGTTGCCCGGTCGCCCGGCAGTCGAAGACGATCGACTGGCCATCGGGCGACCAGCGCGCCGTGCCGAGCTGGGGCCCTCCGAACGAGGTCAGTTGCAAGCAGTTCGATCCGTCGGCATCGCAGGTCCAAACCTCCGGGCTTCCGGAACGGTCGGATCGGAACGCGATTCTGCGGCCGTCTGGGGAGTACTGCGGCATGTCGTGTTCCCGGGCGCCGCCGGAGCCAATGAGCATCGTTCGCTGTCCGGTGCGGGTGTCCAGCCGCCATAGGTTCAACTCCTCCCTGGACCATGAATACACCAGCCGGCGCCGCACGATGACGGGATAGAGGGCATCTTCAGTGGCGTAGGGCAGGCGGAGGGGATCGCTCCGCCCGGAGACGGNNCGTCGGGCAGCCATGCAATCCCCGCCCACTCGCCATAAAACCTCTCGGTGAGCCTTCGTGGCTCTCCCTCGGGCCTCAGGTCGCGCGAAAGACTCAGGGCGTACAGATGGACAACGTTGCTCTTCTCCTCCCTGCCGAAAGCCAGCGTGCGCCCGTCCGGAGAGAAGGAGGGGGTCGCGTCTCCAAAGGCGCCGGGCGCCACCCGAGGG
>PLEM01000123.1 GCA_003137035.1 Bryobacterales bacterium
GGGACATAGTACAGCTTATGGATGTCAATCTGGTCCTGGCGCGTCATCTTGGTGACGGACTCGACGGTGGGGCCGATGTTGCTTCGGGGGTCGCCGGGGTAGAGCACCTGGTACAGGCGCTCGGCGCCGAGAAAGCCCGGCTGGGCACGTTGCTGCTGAAGCATGCTGAGTTCGCGCTTCTTCCACTTGTCGAACTCGTCCTGGGGGAAGGTGGGATTGAGCAGCACGTCCGCGGCGAGCGCGAGCACGGGGTCGAGGTTCTCCTTGAGGGCGGAGGCGGTCACGCGGGTAGAAGGGGATCCCAAGTCCGCGCGAGCGTTGAGGCCGGCGCCCAGTTCGGAGACTTGCTCGGCGATCTGGCGCGAAGTGCGCGTGGGGGTGCCCTGCTGGAGCATCGCCGCGACGGCTTCGGAGACGCCGGGCAGTTCCGGCGGCTCGAGCACCGGACCGGCGAGCAGGATCATATCCAGCATGACCATGGGCACGCGGTGGTTCTCGAGGATCATGACCTTGAGGCCGTTCTTCAGGGTGCGCTCGACCGGGCGGGGCAGCTTGACGCGCAGCAACTCGCTGGAGACCGGAGCCAGGTTCTTACGCACCACGCCCTTGGCGGATTGCGGTTGAGCGGCTCCGNNCGCCGCGGGCGTCACCGCCATCATCTTGTCGAGTTGGGTGTTGACGAGGCCGGGATCGTTATAGAACGTGGCATACTCGCCCATGCGGACAGCCAGGTAGAGCGAGCTTTCGCGGATCTGAATGGCGCTGCGGCGGGCGCTGGCGCGGGCCTTCAGGATCTCCTTCTCGGAGGGGGGATCGGCCTGCAGTTTGGCGATCTCCTCGGCGATCAGGGCTTCGACTTCCTCGAGCGTCTTGCCGGGACGCGGGGTAGCGGTGATCTGGAATTCTCCGGAGCCGCGCCGCTGGCCGAAGTAGGCGTATACGCTGACGGCCACTTCCTTTTCCTTGACCAGCTTCTGGTAGAGGCGGGAACTCTCGCCGCCGCCGAGAACGGTGGCCAGCACGGAGAACGCATACGCTTCGGACGTGTTTCCGAACGGGCCCTTGAACGCCATGTCGAGGCGCGGCAGGCGGGCCAGCTTGTCGTCGAGCTTGGCGCGTCTTTCCTGGGTTTGCGGAGGTTCGGTCATGTCCACCGGCGGAGGCGGCTCCTGGCGGGGGATGTCGCCGAAGTACTTCTTCGCGCGCGCGAGTGCGTCGGCGGTGTCGAGGTCCCCGACCAGTATCAGGGTCGCGTTGTTGGGGGCGTAGTAGATCTTGAAGAAATCCTTGACGTCCTGGACGGAGGCGGCGTTGAGGTCCTCCATCGAGCCGATGACCGAGTGCTTGTAGGCGAAGTTCTCGTACACCATTTCGTCGATGAGCTCTTCGGTCTTGCCATACGGCTGGTTGTCTACGCCGAGGCGGCGTTCTTCCTGAACGGTGGCGCGCTGGTTGTCGAGATTCTCCTGCGTGATGGCCAGCGAGCGCATGCGGTCGGATTCGAGGAACAGCCCCAGGTCGAGCTGGTTCTTGGGCAGCGACTCGAAGTAATTGGTGCGGTCGTTGTTGGTGGTGCCGTTCATGGTGCCGCCATTGTTGAAGATCAGGAAGAAATGCTCGCCCGGGCCAACCTTCTCGGAGCCCTTGAACATCATGTGCTCAAACAGGTGGGCGAAGCCGGTGCGGCCCTTGTGCTCGTTGCGCGAGCCGGTGTTGTAAGTGACGGCGATCGAGTAGAGCGGCGCGTAATGATCTTCGGCGATGATGACGCGCAGGCCGTTGGGCAGGCGGGTATCGGTAAATTTCAGTGGCGCGATTTTGGCTGGTTCCGCGGGGCCTGCGGCCAGCAGCCCGGCGCACAGCAGCGCCGAAGGGATGCAGGCCCGGAGCAATCTCTTCATGTTGCCTCCAAAGGTGGGGCCGTGAATCGACCCACGCCCCGATTCTAACCGATCGGCGGGAAGGGAGGCAGGTTACGGATTCGGCGTGGTGAAGAGGCGCTTGTAGTCCTCCCAGTGCGCGTTCATGACGTCCATCTTGCGCTTGAGCTGCGCGGGGAGATCGGGCCCCAGCCGGCGGATGGTTTCCTCGGCGGGAGCCGGCGCCAGGTCGAGCAGCGGCGCCTTGGCCGACAGCAACAACTGCCGCAACCGCATCGCGTTGTCGATTTCGTTGCGAGCCAGGCGCATCAGGTCGGTGCGGTCCCAGCCGCTCTGCGCGCCCAGCACCGGGTTCGGATCGGGCTTCCCTCCGAGTCCCTTCACGCGATCGAGCTGCGCCTGATATTGCACAATATCGCCGGCGCTGCGCACCAGGCACTGAAGCGTGGCCAGCCGCTGGCCCAGCAATTCCCATTCGGCCGGGGAACTGGAACTCTCGCGCAGGCGCGAGGCGATCACCTCGGCGCGGATCAGGCTGCCGGTCACCTTCTCGAGGATGTTCTCGACCAGCAGGCGCGCGCCCCAGCCTTCGTACATGCGCATGGCCTGTATATCGACCAGGTCGTCAGCCTGCTCTTCGCCCTTGGCCTGGAATAGGAACGGGCGGTAGTAACTCTTCTCGGCCTGCGTCAGGGTCTCTGGAAATGGCACCAGCGGGCGGTTCACCCAGCGCCCCAGGATTCCGCCCATGGTCAGCATCGGGCCGAAGTTCAACGTTGCCAAGGTGCGCTCGGCTTCATCGGTGGCCATCCACAGGGAGAGCAGGTCGTCGGCCTTCTCCTTGCCGGCGATCTGGCTGGCGAGCCCGTACAACGCCGTCCACAGGTCCACTTCGTTGCGAGGACCGGCTTTCTGGAAGGCTTCGAGCACCTTGAAATTGAAGTCGGCGCCCGCGGCGTCGCCCACGGAGACCACGAGCCTGGCGCTGGGCGTGCGCCCGCCAGCCATCAACGCGCGCATCGCGGCGATCGGCCGCGGAACTCCAACCACCGGCGCGAATTCACCCGCTCCTCCGCCGAAACGCCGCGTTGCGACGCGGTGACCGTCGGGACCTTCGAGATGATTGACGGCCATCCCGGCGGGCAGCTTGCGCGCGATCAGCTCGGGATGGTCGAAGGTCGGAAGCATCCACTGGCGGGGCGCAATCTCGACCAGGTCCACGCTGATCCGCCGGCCCATCTGCACGGCGGCATCGTTCAGCAAAGTGAGGAAGCCCGCGACGCGATCTTCCATGGGGCGGCGCCGACACCAGGAAGGCCCGTTCAACCCGGGATAAAGGGCCGGCGTCCAACACAGGCCCGAACCCGCGTCGGTGGTGGTGAAGGAAAAGACCTCCACTTCGGGCAGCCTCTTCAGCAGCTTTTGCAGCGCCTCCCGATAGAGCGCGAGTGTGGCGGGCTGGTCCACGCATGGTGCAAAGCGGGGAGTGCGCGAGCGATTGGCGTGATCCACGCGCGGGCCGCGCAACTCGGGGTGGTCGGCGAAGAACGCCTCCGGCAGCACATGCGGTTCGTTGGCCGTGTAGGCGGCCTTCAACCCGACGCGCCGCAACACCTCGCAGCGCGCCTGAAGCAGGGCCGCCACTCTTTCCGCGTAGTCCTTATCGACGTACTTCTCGAGGGCGGCCGGTGGAAAGATCTTCAGCAACCCCGGGTGATACATGTACCAGGCGGGGTACGGGTCGCCGGGCACATCCATCTCCCACAGCGCCGGAGGAATGTCCTCCGTAATCACGACGTGGGTGGCGCCGAGTTGCTTGGCCCGGGCCGCATTGCGCTCGAACGCTTCGAGAGGAGAAGCCGCCCGGCACGAAGGCGCCACGGCCATACACGCCAAAAAGGTGAGCCAGTACGTATTCATGGGGAATCAGCTAGATCATAGCAACACACTGTGAGTGGCGTCCCCAGGGGGATTCGAACCCCCGTTACCGCCGTGAAAGGGCGAATTGGCAATAGTCAACCATCGGTTGTCAACTACTTGCAAGCTATCACCCGCTGCAATCTGCCGGTTTGCGTTACCACAGCGGTACCGGATTCTTCGCAGGTCATCGAAATGGCCGTCAGCCGCATTCTCAAGGCCCAAGGCGCGCAGAAGGCGGGTCGGAGGTAGGATATGCCACCCGCGAGCAATCCCCGGCAGAGCCAGAGCCGCGAGCCAGCAGAGCCCTTGGGCGACGGCGCGATGTCGGACCTTCGTTTGTCGAGCCAGCCTCGGAAACGTAACGGCGAAGCATCGGAAACGTGCCTCGCCCTCTTTCGCGTCGCCTCCTCGGATATCGGAAGACGGGGGGCGGGTCAGTTTAACGCAGGGACTGACCACCCGGCAGATAGGCGTATACTGTCTCTCTGTCCCGCCAGAAAAAAAACGAAAAAAACGAATTTGGTGCCGGTTCGACCCCGGCGGGTG
>PLEM01000076.1 GCA_003137035.1 Bryobacterales bacterium
CGCACCACCTCCAGGTGGCCATGCGACGACGCATCTATCAATGCCGTGGCGCCATCGCCCGCCTTGGCATTCACATTAAGTCCGGCGGTGAGCAACGCCTTGACGCGGGGTAAGTCGCCCGCGCGCGCCGCGCTGATGACATCGTCCCATTGCGCGTTGGCGCGTGCGCATCCAACACAGGTCCAGACCGCCAGGACGCCCAGAATTATCGAGCGTGTCCGCGAGCATATCATTTCAAGTTTCCTTCCTGAGGATTGTACATCGGAAGCTCTTCCCGAAGTCGCGGGCCTTGAAGCGAGCCGAGGCGGTGCACCCTGTGTTGGCGAAAGCGTCACGCTTCGGGTCCGCAAGAAGCTAAAAGCGGGGAGCTTCATCGGGAGCGTCAGCCTTCCGCTCACCGCCCTCCGATTGGCCCCCATGCAGGAATCCCCGCGCGCAACTTCCCACAACGGGACTTCCTGGGCGTTTGGTGGTGGCCTNNTTGTGATCCGTGCTCGTTGAGGCCCACTACGGGATTCGTTCTGCCCAGCCTGAACTTGGCCCTGGACTCGGTTGTTTGACCCGGGAAACGGCGGTAGCATATCGTGGTGGCCCTATATTTGTTGTTGTTGCTCCTGGGGGTCGCGTTGTATTTTGTGGTTCGGCGATTTCGCCGCAGGAAAGGGGTGGCGACCAAACCCGATACTTCCGCCCAGAATATCGTCAAATCCTCCCCTCTGTCGGCAGAGGCTGCAAACTCCGGCGTGCTAATAGGCCGAGACGCGTTTATCAGCTACCGGTCCGAAGATAGGTCCGCCGCCGAGCGGATCTGCGCCAGTTTGGAGCGCGAGAACATTTCATGCTGGATCGCGCCCCGAGACATTCAGCCCGGCAAGGAATGGGCAACCGCCATTGTCGAAGCTATCCAATCCGCCAGGGTTCTCATCGTCGTGCTGTCTTCGAATTCGAGGAATGCCAGACAGATTGCCCGTGAAGCCGAATTGGCGGATAAGCAAGGGCTGACGATCATCACGTTCCGTGTCGAGAATGTGGAACCCCCTCCAGCTCTTTCCTATTTTCTTGGAGATCTTCAATGGTTGGACGGCTTTGGGGAGCAATTCAATGACGCTGCAGCACGCTTGGCCAAGGTCGTTCGTGAGATAGGCCGTAAGAGCACCCCGCTGCAGTTGACACAGGCCACGCCCGCCGCGGCGGAAGCCGAGGGACGGAGGGCGCGAAGTTGGGGTCCAAGTGCGAAGAAGAAGGTCTACTTTGGATTGCTCCTCACTGCAATTGCCATCGCTATCATTTGTTTCACGTATTTCACTCCCTCACCAAAGGAAGAGTCGGCAACTCTGAGGATATTGATGGCGTCATCTGACGGCTCTCTGTGGGCCGGATTCGACGACGGAGGCTTGGCTCGGCTCGCCGCGAACAACACGTGGGAGAGCTTCACCCGGGCCAATACCTACGGCCGTCTGCCCTCGGACTCTGTTCACGCATTGGCCGAGGGGCCGGACGGCTCTCTCTGGGTCGGAACTGGCGCGGGCCTAGCGCGTCTCGACAAGCTGGGCAATTGGGAGAGCTACACCAAGGCCAGCACGAACGGCGGTTTACCGAGCGATGTCGTTGAATACCACGGATTGGCCGGGGGACCGGATGGCTTTCTATGGATCGCCACACATAGCGGCGGCCTAGCACGGCTTGATAAAGATGGCCACTGGCAAACCTATACCCAGGCCAGCACCAATGGCGGTCTGCCGGAGGACGATATCAGCGGATTAGCCTTCACATTGGACGGCTCTCTCTGGTTAGGAACCTATCACGGCGGCCTGACACGGCTCGATAAGGATGGCAACTGGCAGACCTATCCCAAGAAAACGACCGAGGGCCTCGGGTATGATATCCGTGGGCTGGCGTGTGGGTCCGATGGTTCTCTTTGGGTCGGAATTGGCGGCGTCGGTCTGGCACAGCTCGACAAGGACGGGAGCTGGCACAACTACACCAAGTTCAGCACCAAGGGCGGTTTGCCGACCGACCGTGTCAAGGACGTCGTCCCCGGCGCGGACGGTTCCATTTGGGTTACGACGGGGTTCGGCCTAACACAGCTCGATAAAGGTGGCCGCTGGCAGACCTATACCCAAGCCAGCACCAAGGGAGGTCTGCCGAGCGATGCCGTTATCACGATGGCGGACGGGCCAGATGGCTCTCTCTGGATCGCCACATATAGCGGCGGCCTAGCACGGCTTGATAAAGATGGCCGCTGGCAAAACTACAGAATCAAAGCCTGGCCCGTTCGTACAATGTGATTAACGATCGCTCTGCACAGCCTGCACGATGCTTACCGCATCCGACATCGACCGCTCTCCTGTTTACACAACGTTGAAGAGGATTCACGCGGATTCCACTCCTGGTTCCTGTCGATAACAGCCCTTCCCACCAACATTCCAGCCTGGAGGGCCCCAAACGCGTTGGAGGAAGTCAGCGCCGGATCAGCCCCGGCAAGTCGCCTTCGCGCCGCTCAACTTTCGCATGCGCCGCTACGCATTCCCTACCCGCTGCCAGAACCGCCCACAATCCGAAGCGGTGCGTGGTGACGGCCACTTTCCGGTAGCGCCCTCCCACAGGCGGGATCCGAACGCCCGCTTCCGACCGCCGCCGCCCGCCGCCCCGCACTCTTTCCACAGCTTCTCCCAATTCCAGATCCCGGACGCCACCTTGTTCGGCAACGGGAAACCACGCAGACACCGTAGTTGAGCGAGTGAACGGAAAGGAACAGGGGCCCTTGTTTGGTGTACTCCTTGGCCGTCAGGCCACGCCACCCAATTCTGCCCTTTAGCTCGGCAAGTTGGCCAAGTTCCCTCGTCTCCCACCCCGCCTTCGCCACCCCCGCGCCATCGTATCACCGCGGCGCCCCGCGCCCCGATCCACTCCATGAGCTTCTGCTGCAGCTCATCCTTGCTGGGCAGGTAGAGCTGATACTCGCGTGCGTGGATGTTGGCGTCCTTGGGCAGGGTGATTTCCACCAGCGCCTTGTTCTTCTGCTTGCACAGCAGGATGCCGATGGTGGAATTCTCGCCGGCGGTTTTCACGAAGCGGTCGAAGTAGTTCACGTACATCTGCATCTGCCCGAGGTCCTGATGGGCGATCTTGCCGATTTTCAGATCGAGCAGGACGTAGCAGCGCAGCAGGCGGTTGTAGAACACCAGGTCCACGAAGAAGTGGTCCTCGTCGAAGGTGAACCGCTTCTGGCGCGCCTCGAAGAGGAAGCCTTTGCCCATCTCCAGCAGGAAGCGCTCGATCTGGCCGATGATGGCGGATTCCAGATCGGATTCGGAATAGCGGCTG
Source organism: Bryobacterales bacterium (assembly GCA_003137035.1). Classification (GTDB taxonomy): domain Bacteria; phylum Acidobacteriota; class Terriglobia; order Bryobacterales; family Bryobacteraceae; genus Fen-330. Next base: position 3,328 of record PLEM01000076.1, read on the forward strand.
CGCTCGTCCAGGCCGAGGAACTCCAGGACCAGGGGTTCCTTGAGCAGGTCGCTCGCCTGCCCGACGGTTTGCCCTTCCCGCGCGAGCCGGCGGATGCCTTCTTTGTCGCGGCTGAGGGCGAGGCGCTCGTACAGGCCCGAATCGAACTGGCGCTTGAGCTCGCGCACGGTCCAGTTCTGTTCGCCGGCTTCGATCTCGTAGAAGCTGCGCTCCTCCGGGTTCTTCACGCCGAGGAGGAAGACGTAGTGGGTCCAGCTCAGGGTGAAGGGACGGGGCGGAGGGGGGGCCAATTCTCCAGACAGTGTCTGGAGAATTGCCGATTGGCCAGCCAACGACTGGCCAATCGATGTGAGACTGAATTGGTCAGTCACTGACTGACCAATTCGATCCTGGTTCTGCAAGTAGAAGAGCCGCATCAACTTAAGGTTGGTATGGGAGAACCCTTTGCCGAACTCGCCGGTCAGCCGCTCGGCCAACGCCCGGATGATTTCTTCTCCATAAGAGGCCCGGCCCTCGCCGCGAAGTTCCTCCTGGACGATGCGCCTGCCAATCTCAAAGTTGGTGTGGACTTGGACCAGGTCCACCCCACGCGCCACGGTGGCGCGCGCCCCGGCGATCAATTCGCGGATGCCGGCAATCCACTCGGGCGCGATCTTCACAACAGCCTCCGGATGGCTTCGAGCGCCTCCGCGGTCTCGGCGTCCAGCGCGGCGATTTCGTCCATGATCTCGCGCGGACTTCGGTGCGCCACCGCCTCGCCGCCGTTCGGGTTCTTCACGGAGAGGTCG
>PLEM01000036.1:0-847 GCA_003137035.1 Bryobacterales bacterium
CAGAAGATGATGCCCTTCTCGGCCAGGGCGGCCTTGTAGGTGGTGGTCACGCTGACGGAATCGAAGACCACGTCCACCGCCACGCCCGCCAGTGCCGCCTGCTCGTTGATGGGCACGCCGAGCTTCTCGAAGGTGCGCTTCAGCTCCGGATCCACCTCGTCCAGGCTCTTGGGGCGGCCGGAAGCGGCCTTGGGCGCCGAGTAGTAAACGATGCTCTGGTAATCGATGGGAGGGTAGCGGACGTTGGCCCAGGCGGGCTCCTCCATCTTGAGCCAGTGCCGGTAGGCTTTCAAGCGCCACTCCAGCATAAACTTCGGCTCGCTCTTCTTCGCCGAGATCAGCCGGATGACGTCCTCACTGAGGCCAGCAGGGACCGAATCGGTCTCGATCTCGGTGACAAACCCGTACTTATAGTCTTGCTGCGTAAAGGCTTGGATCTGTTCGGTGGCAGAACTCATGGCATCTCCTGAGGCCGGTCAATCTCAGGATAGCGCAATCAGTACCAAAGAGTCAAGATTGATTAGTTAGAGGACTGAACCTCGCCACCTTCCCGAAGGGTTGTAGGTTCGAGTCCTGCTTGGGGAGCCAGTCTGAAACTTCTCGACTTCGCGTTATCTGATTGATTTCATTACGACCATTTCAGACGTTTCTTCTGGATTGGCCCCACTTGACAGTGACCCCGGCGTGGACTCGAACTCTTTTGTCTGACCAGCATCACCCAAAAACGAATCGGCGCTAGCTCACCATGCGTGCCAACTCCCGGTTTGCCGATACGCCCACGGCCCGGATTGACCAAGGTCGGCTATTTCCTCGTCAGTCTTACCCGTGCGAAGGCCCGAATCTTCCC
>PLEM01000036.1:853-4370 GCA_003137035.1 Bryobacterales bacterium
TTCGCTTCGCGCGACCGATCGCCTGGGATGTGAAATCCCAAGGGCCAGTATTGTCAAGCCACAGACAGGTGTACTGGCTCGACTGCGGATCCCAGCCGATGAGGATAATCGCTTCATATGCCGGCTGGTTGCTGGCGTCCTTCTCTCGGGACACTTCCTGGATTCGCATATATTGATGACCCAGCACCCACTCCGACACGATGTCGTGGGTCGTATCCCTCCCGGCGATGGTGCCCTGAAGCACCCACTTTCCGACCATGTGATCGAGCAACGGATCATGAAGCGTTGATGGCTGGGCGAATACGGAGAATGAAACCAGTAGACCTAGGGCGAAGAAGCGATAGGTGGCGCGCAATCTGACACCTCCAGTTGCAATGATCTCTTAGGCATCCGGTCGATGGCAAGAGAATCTTCACGACCGTCGACGGAGCCGGGCTAGACGCTCGGTAGTCCGCACTGCTTGCCATGCTTCAGAACATGCCAACGCCGCCAGAGTGAAATCATGACGAGCGTCGGTTTTCGCAGGAGCGTCCGAATGCGTGGGTGATCGGTACACCAGGAACCCAGTCGCGGGCCCCAGGCATAGTACGCGACAACAGCCCGTCGCCCGAGCCCAGACTTATTCAGGTGGCAATCTCTGAAATGATAGAGCTCCATCAGGTTCGCGTCCAGCGTGGTTTCAAAGATCGCTGTCGCCACGAAGCACGACGATCCCGATATCTTCCCATTGCAGGTTGCACACGTTGCTGCATACTGATAACCGCTCTTTGAACGCCCGATGCCCACCCACTTGCGTGTCAGAGTGGAGACCGTTACCCGCCGACACCGCTGGCAGTACGATATCGGCGTCTTGCAGACCGGGCATGCCAGGTAAGTCTCATCTGACGCGGACAGGAAATAGTTCCCAACGAGGGCGATCTTGGCCAGCGATGTTCCCTTTCCCTTTTCGTCGGTCGCGGTGACATGCACCGGAATGACCTGCTCGGAACAGCGAGGGCACGGGATGCAGTTCTCTGGAAGCCCGATCTCCGTCGCGCAGTGGGAACAGCGGGAGGCACGACGATCCACATCTTGCCGGCAAAATGGGCATTTGCGCCCATCGGGCGCCTTGCCGTGCGTCGCGTCGTTGGGGGGCACGTCCGCAGACTGGCGAGACCCACATGCACTGCAATAAGAACTCGCGGTGCCTTCAATCAACTTCCCACAGGTGGTGCAATACGGCATGTCATCTGTCCCGACGGCTGGTTCTGAGCTTCACCTCTGGGCACTGGTTCCGGCGGGTCAGAGCGGCTGCCACTGACCAGATCGTGGGTTGGGAGCATCCAGGGAGCGAGCGGAACCGCTTCTGAATGCAGCCGTCGTTCGAAGCCGCAGATACGTCGTCCACTCCCCCGGCTCGATTTCTGCATTGCACCACGGCGGATGCTCATCGTAAGTTGCGTCATCTGCGATCTGAGCCACCGTGAGCGGCGAGTGTTCGTTGTCGAGCCTCCGGCCAGTGATGAAGTCCCGTACTACCCAACTGCCACGCTCCCGATTTTGATCGAAGTACACCAAGCGGTCGGCAATCAAGGTGGAACAGAGGACTACGATTCCATAGTTGCCGCCACCCCGGTGACTGTAGTTGTTCTCGTTTACTGGCATAGGCTGAACGGAATTATAGCACCCATACCTGGTCCCTGCTGGCCGCGCTGCTCACGCCCGTCAACTACCGGTGGCGCGCGAACACGAGGTGGGAATAGAGTAGGAACGATATGGGCAGGATCGTTGAACCTTGCGAACTGGAGCCGGTAGCGTTCCAAGAAGCCGGGCAGGCTGTGATGGCGTTCTTCGAGGGCGTCCCCGTGCGTCCGGTGCAGATCCGGCCGGAGATGGGAGGGTAGCGGACGTTGGCCCAGGCGGGCCCGCGGAATCGATCGGCTCTATGATCCCGCCCTGTATCGTTTACGGTCCCGATCTTCGAGCCACCAGCAGAGTATGTACAACACTACGGGAAGGAAAAACACGAATCCCAATATGCTACCCCATAGTGCCGCAAGTGTCGGGTCGCCAGAACCATGAAACCCCGATCCGACCAACCCAATCGCCAATAACGCCAGAGACGCTCCGCCAAGTATCGCGCCGGCACGTTCCCACTTCAATGCCACGAACATGCCGATCACATAACCGCCGCCCAGGATGAGCCCAACTAGCGCCCGCGGTTCAATCGGATGGGAAGACGCGTGTCGCGTTCCGAAGAAGGTCTCCCCGATGAACATGAAGAGCGAGAAGCCAGCTACGATGACGCCAAGCACCCGAGCAGACCATCGGAAAAACGGTATGACTTCGTTCTCCGGCGCCCATTCTGATTCCAGAGAGCCGCCCTTGGCCGATTGCTCCCCTCGGTTTTCGTCCGTCAGCACGTGCTTCCTCCATATCAGGGGTTCAGACCAGGACCAGGATCTCCGCTTGGTTCTTTCTGGCCACATCGATTGTACACCCAGGGGACGAGTTTACTCTTCTTCCCTTCCAAGCGGCTTCGCTGCGCCCCTGAGGGGTAGGGTACCAGCGCCTCAGATTGCTTCCCCACTGTTCTCCGGGTGCATCGTCGCCCAGCGTTTACCGACATCGCCGATGATCTAATATCGCTTCTGGCGCGTTAGCGGCGTATTCCTGGAATGATCCCATGCCTCAGTGCGGATGGCAGGTTTCTCTGGAAATTCTCCGAAGAGATCACGGAGCCGCAAGCGTCTGAATCTGTTGGAAAACTGCCAGGACGGCCGGCGGCGGACAGGCCGTGAAAGTTCGAAACGCGTCCACGATGGGGCGCCGGTAGCGCCCGACCGCATCGTGGGCCGGGTCAGCGAGCCAGCAGGACGAAGTCCCCGTAGGCGGCGGTCACCTCGTCGGCTGTGAGGAAACTGAGTCCCGAGGCCCGCGCCTGCGCGATCAGCATCCGATCAAATGGGTCGCGGTGGCGCCACGGCAGTGTAGCCACTTCCCGAGCGTGAGCCGCCAGCAGCGGAAGCCTCTCGAAGGACTCGCCCGCCAGTCTCTCCTCGAAATCGGAAGGGAGCCGCAACTTGCCGAGGCTCTGCTTCAACCAGATCTCCCACAGAGAAACCGCGCTGACGAACACCGCATGTTCCGGGTTGGCGATCAGTTCCCGGGCGCGAACGCTCAACGACGGGCTGTCCGCCAGCCACCAGAGCAGAATGCGCGTGTCGAGAAGAATCCTCACTTGACCCGCTCCGGGACCCCGAACGCCTCGGCGATGTCATGGGGCAGGGAATCGAAGTCCGCCGCCACCGAGATTTCCCCCGCCATCGAACCAGGTGTTCGCGGCCGGCTTGGACCACGGTAGGCCACCAGCCGGGCCACGGGTTTCCCGGCCTTTGCCAGGATCACCTCGTTGCCCTTCAGCACTTCTTCGATGAGGGCCGAGAGTTCCGCCTTGGCCTGTGAGATGTTACGGACAACCATGCCCGAAATATACCACAGACCGGACCAGGTCTGGTCTGGTTCGATTTGTACGGGG
>PLEM01000532.1 GCA_003137035.1 Bryobacterales bacterium
ACATGAACGACCGCACCACGCTCCGCACCGACCTCAACGTCTTCGCGGATTTCAATCCCACGCTGCCGGACCACTACCGCAAGCAGCCGTACCTGTTCCTGGGCAACATCCAGCCCGCCCTCCAGCGCAGCGTCCGCGCCCAGATGGATGGTGTGCGGGTGGTGGGCGGCGACACCATGAACTACTGGATTCGCGAGACCCGCGACGCGCTTCTGGAAACCATCGCGGAGTGGGATTTCCTGCTGATCAACGACGCGGAGGCTCGCCAGCTCTCGGGCCACTACAATCTGCGCCGCGCCGCCGCCGCCGTGCTGGAAATGGGGCCGCGCACGCTGATCGTGAAGCGCGGCGAACACGGAGCCACTCTGTTCCGCCGCGATGGGCATTTCCTCGCTCCGGCCTACCTGCTCGAGGAGTTGATCGATCCCACCGGGGCCGGCGACTGCTTCGCCGGCGGCTTCTTCGGCTACCTGGCCCAGCGCCACCTGGATCTCGCGGACGCGCATGCCGATCCGCGGGAACTGCGGCGCGCGATGATCTACGGCTCGGTGATGGGCAGCTTCTGCTGCGAGAAGTTCGGTGTGGATCGTTTTCGGACGCTGACGCGCGCGGAGATCGATGGCCGTTTCCAGGAGTTTAGAAGCTTCACGGAGTTCTAGCGGTGTCGCCGGGCCCCTGCGGATGGTGGCGCTGTTGGCCGTCCTCAGCGCTTCGGCCATCGCGCTCTTCTATGCACAGGGCTGCTTGCTCTATTACGGCGACGCGACGGCGCACCTGAACATCGCGCGCCGCATCGTCGACACACGCACTCCCGGCGGTTACCAGTTCGGCACGGTTTGGCTGCCCCTGCCTCACGCGCTGATGCTTCCGTTCGTGCGCTCGGACCGGCTTTGGCAGAACGGGCTCGCGGGGGCGATCCCCTCCGGCATCTGCTTTGTGGTGGCCGGACTGTTCGTGTTCCTGGCCGCCCGGCGCGCGTTCTCGAGCGGGGAGGCGGGCACCGCGGCCTGTCTGCTGCTGGCCCTGAACCCCAACCTGCTCTACCTTCAATCGCTCGCCATGACCGAGGCGGTGTTTCTGGCGGCGCTGGCGGCGCTGTTGTACTTCACGGTGCGGTTCCGGGACGGGCAGTCGCTGTGGTGGGCGGCAGCGGCCGGCCTGGCTGCCTGTGCCGGCTCGCTCGCGCGCTACGACGGCTGGTTCCCGATCCCCTTCGTGGCGCTGTTCTTCTTGCTGACGGCCGAGCGCCACCGCTGGGTGACGGCGTTTCTGTTCGCCGGCATCGCCGCGCTGGGCCCGCTATCCTGGCTGGCGCACAACTGGTGGTACACCGGGAACATACTGGAGTTCTACAACGGCCCGTATTCCGCCCAAGCCATTTACCAGCGCCAACTGGACGCCGGCTTGCCCCGCTATCCGGGCGATCGCGAGTGGGGCAAGGCCTGGCTGTATTTCCGTTCCGCCGCCCAGTTGTGCGCGGGCTGGCCGCTGATCTGGATGGGCGTCGCGGGCGCGGTCGCCGCGCTGTTCAAGAGAGTGCTGTGGCCGCTGGCGCTGCTGGCCCTGCCACCGATCTTCTACGTTTGCAGCATGTATTCTTCCAGCACTCCGATCTACGTGCCGCACCTCTGGCCGTTCAGCTACTACAACACGCGCTACGGATTGGCAGCGTTGCCGCTGTTGGCGTTCGCCGCCGGGGCCCTGGTTGCGTGGGTGCCGGCGCGCTTCCAGCGCCTGGCGGCAACCGTGGTGGTTCTGGCGGGGATCTCCGGCTGGCTGGCCTACCCCCGCATGGAGAATTGGATCTGCTGGAAGGAAAGCCAGGTGAACTCCGAGGCGCGGCGCGCCTGGACCCGCCAGACCGCCGATTTCCTCCGGACCGAATACCGGACCGGGGATGGCGCACTCATTTACTTCGGCGACGTGGCCGGCATTTTCCAGCAGGCCAGCATCCCCCTGCGCCAGACCTTGCACCAGGACAACGAGCCCCTGTGGTGGGCCGCGGTGGCCCGCCCGGACCTGTTCCTCTGGGAAAAGTGGGCCGTGGCGATCTCGGGCGACCCGGTCTCGGCCGCCCTGGCGCGGGCCCGAAAGAGCGGTGCGAGATATGATTGTGTCAAGACCATCGCAGTGAAAGGAGCGCCGGTCATCGAGGTTTACCGGCGGATTCCATGAGACTCCCCTTCGTCAAATCGCACGGCGCCAAGAACGACTTCCTGCTGACCTGGGCCTTCGACGCCCCTGGCGACAACCTGCCCGAGGTGGCCCGGACCATCTGCGACCGTCACACGGGCATCGGAGCCGACGGTTGGCTGCTGGTCCGAGCTTCCCCGAACGGCTCGGGGGGCTGCGACGGCTTCATCCGCCTGTTCAATGCCGACGGCAGCGAGGCGGAGATCTCCGGCAATGGCACCCGGTGCGCGGCGGCGTTTCTGGTGGATGCCGGGATGGTGGATGGCGAGCTGGTGCGGATCTCGACCGGCGCCGGCGTGAAGCATCTCCGCTTGATCGAGCGCAGGGGGCTGGTCTATATGTTCGAAATGCGGATGGGCGTTCCAGTGGTGGCCGATGGGCATCTGCGGTTCCGCTTGCCGCTGGCGGGCGGGGAGCGGGAGGTCACCCTGCTGGATGTGGGCAATCCGCAGTGCGCGATGTTTGTAGAGAGCCTGGATTTCGACTGGCGAACCCTGGGCGCCGAGATCGAGGCGCACCCAATGTTCCCCAACCGCACCAACGTCTCTTTCGTGCGCCCGGTTGACGAACACACTCTGGAAGTCCGATTCTATGAACGAGGTGTGGGCGAGACGATGAGCTCGGGGACCGGATCGACCGGTGCCGCGGCGGCTGCCATTTTACGCGGTGTTGCGCAAACTCCGCTGCGCGTTCTCACGCCCGCGGGCCCCCTGGATTTGCGCTGGGACGACGATGTGTACCTGACCGGCCCCGCCGAAATCGTTGCCGGCGGGGAATTTTACTTTTAACGACGGAGCGTAATGAGCAACCTGGAAATCCAGTCGAGCGTGAACGAGCGACAGTTGGAGGAGAAGATCCGCGCCCGTGCGGCCCGGGTCGGGGTCGTCGGTCTGGGATATGTAGGCCTTCCCTTGGGCGTGGAGTTCGCCAGAGCGGGCTTCCCGGTCACCGGCATCGACATCGGAGAACGAAAGGTCGCCCAGGTGAACGCCGGCGAGTCCTACGTCCTGGACGTGCCGGGCGCCGTGCTGGGGCCCCTGGTGGCGGGCGGCCGCATTCGCGCCACCACCGATTTCGCCGCCATCTCCGAGCTGGATACCATCGACATCTGCGTGCCCACGCCCCTGCGTAAGTCCAAAGATCCCGACATGAGCTACATCGACGCCGCTTGCCGGGAGATCGCCCGCTACATCCACCCCGGCATGCTCGTGATCCTGGAGTCCACGACCTACCCTGGCACCACCGACGAGTTCGTCCTGCCACTGCTGGAGAAGTCCGGCCTGCGTGTGGGCCAGGACTTCTTCCTGTGCTTCTCGC
>PLEM01000285.1 GCA_003137035.1 Bryobacterales bacterium
CCGCGCCCAAGCCCATGCATTTTCTTGGTGTTACCTGCACATGCCCGGTCCAGGGCCGGGAACGGGCAAACCACCGAGCAAAGCCAAATTCACCCCGCCGCCACTTGCGGCCACCCGCTCACCTCGACATAATCGAACAGGGGATGTTCAGGTCATGGATTCCGTTCTAACGATGCATCGCTTCCATTTCGCCTTCACCATTACCTTCCACTACCTCTTCGCCCAGCTCAGCATGGGCCTGGCCCTATTGATCTTCATCCTCAAAACCATGGCGCTCCGCTCCGGCCGCGACCACTACCACCGCGCCGCCCGCTTCTGGATCAAGATCTTCGCCATCACTTTCACCGTCGGCGTGGTCACCGGCATCCCCATGGAGTTCCAGTTCGGCACCAATTGGGCCCGGTTCTCGAGAACCGCCGGCGGCGTCATCGGCCAGACGCTGGCCATGGAAGGAGTGTTCTCCTTCTTCCTCGAGTCCACCTTCCTGGGCCTGCTGCTCGTCGGCGAGAGGCGTCTCAGCGCCCGCGCCCACTGGTTCACCTCTCTATTGATGTTTGTGGGCACCTGGCTTTCCGGCTACTTCATTCTCGCCACCAGCGCCTGGATGCAGCACCCCGTGGGCTTCCACTTCGCCCCTACCGATGAAGCGGTTCTCGACAGCTTCTCCGCCTTGCTGTTCAATCCCTGGCTCGGCTGGATGTTCCTACACAACATGCTCGGCACGGTGGTCACCGCGAGCTTCGTCATGGCCTCGGTGGGCGCGTTCTACCTGCTCAGCCGCAGGTTCGAGGACTACGCCCGCACCTTCGTCCGCCTGGGGGTCGTCTCCGGCGCGATCGCCGCTGTGCTGATGCTCTTCCCCACGGGTGACGGGCAGGGCAGCATGATCGCCCACCATCAGCCCGCCACGCTAGCCGCCATGGAAGGGCTTTTTCAGACCACCCAAGGCGCGCCGCTCGCCATCCTCGGCCAGCCGGATACCGAGAAACGCCGCCTGGACAATCCGGCGGTGGTTCCCCGCATGTTGAGCTTCCTGACCTACAAGCGCTGGGGCGCCGAGGTCAAAGGCCTGGACGCCTTCCCCAAGTCGAGCGTGCCCGACAACATCCCGCTGCTGTATTACTCCTATCACATCATGGTCGGACTGGGCACCATCTTCATCGCCGTCCTGCTGGTCTCGGTCTGGCTGCTGCGCAAAGGCCGGCTGTTCCGCGCCCGCGGCTGGCTCTGGATACTGATGCTCTCCCTGCCCTTCCCGTTCATCGCCAACACCGCCGGCTGGTTGACCGCCGAGCTCGGCCGCCAGCCCTGGTTGATCTACGGCGTGATGCGCACGGCCGAAGGCCCCTCCTCCAACGTCTCCGCGGGCAATACCCTCTTCACCCTGCTCGGATTCATGGGCCTGTACGCTCTGCTCGCGATCCTGTTCCTCTTCATGACCCGCCGCGAGATTGAGCACGGCCCCGTACCGGCCGCCGGCACGCCGGATGGCGTGATCCACGGCTCGGAGTCGCGGCTGCTCTAGGGAGACGGATATGGAAACCCTCTGGTTCTGGCTGGTCGCAATCATGATCGCCGGCTACGTCATCCTGGACGGCTTCGACATCGGCACGGGCATCGTCCACTTCTGTGTCGGGCGCACGGAATCGCAGCGCCGTCGCGTTTTGAAATCCATCGGCCCGGTCTGGGACGGCAACGAGGTCTGGCTCATCGCCGGCGGAGGCGTCCTTTACTTCGCCTTCCCCGCCCTCTACGCCTCCAGCTTCAGCGGCTTCTACCTTCCGCTGATGATGGTGCTCTGGCTGCTCATCGCGCGCGGTATCTCCATCGAGTTCCGCAACCACCTGGATTCGCCGCTCTGGCGCCCCTTTTTCGATGTCGTATTCACCGCATCGAGTGCGCTGCTGGCGATCTTCTACGGCGCGGCGCTGGGCAACGTCGTCCGCGGCGTCCCACTCGACAAATCCGGCTACTTCTTCCTCCCCCTGTGGACCGACTTCCGCCCTGGCGCCGGCACCGGCATCCTCGACTGGTACACCGTGCTGGTGGGTCTGCTGGCGTTCTTCACCCTGACGCACCATGGTGCGCTCTGGCTGGTGCTAAAAACCGAAGATATTCTCCAGGAGCGGGCGCAAAAAGTCGCGCGGCTGGCCTGGTACGGCGTGGCCGGCTTGACCCTGATCGTCACTGGCGTCACTTTCCGAATCCAGCCCCAGGTCGGCGACAACCTCAGAGCGCATCCCTGGGGCTACGTCTTCCCTGCCCTGGCCCTCGCCGGCATGTTTGGCTCGACCCGCTTCCGCCGCCGGGGCGACGAATTGAAACCCTTCCTGGCCTCCTGCGCCTACATCGCCGGCATGTTGACCAGCGCCGCTTTCGGCCTGTTCCCCTACGTGTTGCCCTCGAACACCAATCCGGCCCTGGGCTTGACCGTCTGGAACTCCGCAACCGCCCATTACGGCCTGGTGGTCGGCCTGTTCTGGTGGATTCCCGGCATGGCGCTCGTGGCCGGCTACACCGTCTTCGTCTACCGCCGCTTTGCCGGCAAAGTCCGCCTCGAAGAGGAGGGATACTGATCCATGAACATCGGAGTGCTTCGAGAAGGTAACCCGCTGGACCGGCGGGTGGCGGTGACGCCGCCGGTGGTCCGTAAACTGGCCGAAAGCGGCGCCACCGTCTGGGTCGAGCAGGGCGCCGGCGAGGGCGCCATGTTCCGCGACGACGAATACATTCGCGCTGGAGCCCATATCGCCTACTCGCCGGCCGAGGTCATCCATCGCTCCGAGTTGGTGGTCAAAATCTCGGTGCCCACGCTTCCGGAACTCGAGCTGAGCCCGCCCGGCGCTGCCTTGATGGCCTTCTACCACATGGCCGTTGCCAGTCCCGCGATCTTCGACACGCTGCTTCAACGTCACATCACCGCCATCGGCTGCGAGATCATCCGGCGCCTCGACGGCCGCCTCCCGGTGCTGGCCGCGGTCAGCGAGATCGCCGGCCAGATGAGCGTCCCGCTCGCCGCGCACCTGCTGCGCTCCAGTTCGGGCGGGCGCGGGATTCTGCTGGGTGGCAGCCCCGGCGTGCCTCCCGCTCACGTAGTGGTGCTGGGAGCGGGCACGGTCGGCACATGGGCCACGCGTGCCGCGGTGGCCGCTGGCGCGCGTGTCACGGTGCTCGATACCGACAGCGAGAAACTCCGCCGCCTCATCGAGCACGTCCCGCATGTCGCCACCGCGCTGGCCGATTCCGAATCCATCGGCGCCGCCGTCGCCTCCGCCGACGTGGTGATCGGAGCCGTGCTGGTGGCTGGGACGAAGACGCCGCACGTCGTCACCAAGCCGATGGTCGAGGCCATGCGCCCCGGAGCCGCCATCATCGACGTGGCCATCGATCAGGGAGGATGCGTCGAAACCAGCCGTCCCACCACCATCCGCGAGCCTTCCTTCAAGGTCAACGGCGTGGTGCACTACTGCGTTCCCAATCTCACCGCCGACATGGGCCGCTCCACCAGCATCGCGCTCGCCCAGGCGCTCATGCCCTACCTGCTGCGCATCGCCCGGGACGGCCTCGACGGCGCCCTGCGTGGCTGCCCCGAGCTGGCCGGCGGCGTCTATACGTATCGTGGCGCTTGCGTCGAGCCGCAGCTCGCCGCCGCTTTCAAGGCGCCCCACCGTCCGTTGGAGGAAATGCTGTCCGCCCCGTGGTGATTCCCATGCGATGGTTGGAACAGTTCCGATCCAAGATCAAGACCGCCGAGGAGGCCGTGGCCGTCATCAAGTCCGGCGACCGCGTGCACGTGCACCAGGGCTGCTCGGAGCCTGAGTGCCTGGTCGCAGCGATGCTGAAGCGCGCTCCGGAGCTGCACGATGTCGAGGTGGTCCACATGGCCACCATGGGCACCGCCGACTACAGCCGGCCGGAGTACCAGGGCCACTTCCGCCACAACGCCTTCTTCATCGGAGCCAACGTGCGCCAGGCCGTTCAGCAGGGCCGCGCCGACTACGTCCCCATCTTCCTCAGCGAAATCGAGGGGCTGTTCCGCAGCGGCGCCCTGCCGCTGGACGTGACGCTGATTCAGTGCGCGCCGCCCGACGACTACGGCTACATGAGCCTCGGCGCCGGCGTCGATATCGCGCTCACCTCCGCCCAGTACGCCCGCCACGTCATCGTTCAGGTGAACGACCAGGCCCCGCGCACGCTCGGCGACTCCTTCCTCCACGTGGGCAAGGCCGACGCCATCGTCGAGACCTCGCATCCCCTGCCCGAGTACCGCAAGTGCGAGGTCACCGATCTACACCGCGCCATTGCCCGCCACGTCGCCAGCCTCATCCCCGACGGCGCGACGCTGCAAACCGGCATCGGCGGCATCCCCGACGCGGTACTCGCCATGCTGCGCGACCGCAAGGACCTGGGCGTCCACACCGAGATGTTCTCCGACGGCATCATCGAGCTGATCCAGTGCGGAGCCGTCAACAACGAGCGCAAAACCATTCACCCGCACAAGGTGATCTCCGGCTTCGTGCTCGGCACCAAGCCGCTCTTCGACTTCATCCACGACAACCCCATCTTCGAGTTCCACCCCACCTCCTACGCCAACGACCCGTTCATCATCTCCCAGAACGACCGCATGGTGGCCATCAACTCGGCCATCGAGCTCGATCTCACCGGGCAGGTCTGCGCCGATTCCATCGGCACGCTGCCCTTCAGCGGCATCGGCGGCCAGGTGGATTTCATGCGCGGCGCGGCGCGCTCCCAGGGCGGCGTTCCGATCATCGCGCTGCCGTCCACCGCCAAGGACGGAGCCTGCTCCCGCATCGTCCCCATGCTCAAACCCGGAGCCGGCGTGGTCACCTCGCGCGGCGACGTCCACTACATCGTCACCGAGTTCGGCATCGCCTACCTGCACGGCAAGAGCCTCCGCCAGCGCGCCGAAGCGCTCATCCAAATCGCCCATCCGAAGTTTCAGGAAGAACTGCTGCGCGCCGCGCGAGAGTTCGGCTACCTGGAATCGCGGCAGCCTACCGGGTAGCGAGATCGTCCTCCATGGCGGCGAGTTGATCGATCAGCGGCTGGGATTCGCGCCGGAAGCAGCGCTCCCGGATTCTGAGGCCGATCCAGCAGAACACAGCCACTTCCGCGGTGTAGATCAGGTGCTCAGCCAGCCCGGCTGACAAGCCAAGCAGCGTCAGATTCAGACCCGCGATCATGCACCCCACGAAAACCAGAAACGGAACTCCGAAGAGCCGATGCTGCTCCTTCATCCTCGCCACGGCGGTGGCGATGAACTCCCGCGAAGGCGCCGCGAAATCCAGGCTGGAAACGCGGAACTGCCGCTTCCAGTAGGCGAACATGAAGGCGATGACGCTGGCCGCGATCCAGAGCACTCCACCCACCACCAGAGGCGAATGCGCGTAGTTGGCCAGTATCCAGAAGAACGGAATCAGGAACACCGCCACCGCGACGGTCTTGGCGGTGGCGATCCTAAGCTGTTTGTCCTGGTAGCGCGCCATTTCCCCGATCAGCAGGCGCTGCTTCTGCCACAACGATTGCAGTTCTTCAAGCTGTTCCATGACTCACGCCTTTCATGAGTTTCTCGAGCGCTTCCTTGATGCGGGAGATTTTGACTCCCACGTAATTCACCGTGATTCCCGTGACCTCGGCGATCTCCCTGTAGCTGAGGCCCTCGAGCAACAGCGTCACGATGAGGCGATCCTGGGCGGGCAAGACGGCGATTGCGCTCCGCAGCGCGCGCAGGCGCTCTTCATCGTCCGGCGCGGGCGGCGGAGCCGCGCTGTCCGGCACCGGCCCGGTGGATACCAGGGCTTGGCCACGCCTCAGCTTTCTCCGATACATCAGCGCGGTATTGACCGCGATCCGAAACAGCCATGTGGTGATCTGGGCTTCGCGCCGGAAGCCGTCCAGGCTGTTCCAGACGTTCTTCATGACCTCCTGGAACAGGTCCTCCGCCTCGTGCTCGGAGTTCAAGTAGCCGTAACAGAGGCGCAGAACCCGCGCTTTGTTCTCCTCGAACAACTCGACGAAGAGCCGCTCTTTCTCGGCGTGTTTCATCACTCGCTGAACCTCGCGATCCGATCCGCAAGCCAGGCCGGATCATCCAGCATGACAAAGTGCCTGGCATGATCGGAGACAGCGATGGCCGCCCGGGGCAGCGCCCGGTACTGCTGCTTCAGCCACTGCTCCACTTTCTCGCGCGTGAAGCCCAGCCGCTCCCGGCCCACCCAGCTTCCGAGCACCAGAACTGGGGCTGTGATCCTGCCGGCTTCGGCGCGAAGGTCGCTGGACAACATCTCATACTGAGCTTGCGCCAGGGTGGCCCGGTCGGAGGCCAGCATCCACTCCAGCACGGTCTTGGCCTGGGCTTCGCCGGATACCGACATCTGAAGCATCAGCGCCTGCTGCTGCCTGAAGGCGGAGTCCGTCTGGCCGAGCGTCATCCCTTTCAGCGCGAGCGCTTGCTGCCGGGCAGAATCCGGCGACAGGTTCGGCTGCATCAGCCCCAGCGGGAAGGGATACGCGTCCACAATCACCAGCTTGGCGAACAGATCCGGATGCGATGCCGCAAGCGACAGCGCCAGGAAGCCGCCGAAACTGTGGCCGACGAGCACCGGGCTGCTCCACTTCTCCCGAACCGCCGCGTCGACGATCGCATTCTTCACGCGCTCGAAATCGGGAGGGCCATCCGCGGGCAGGCCGCCGAATCCGGCGATGGAAACCAGGACGCAAAGATGGCGCTTGGAAAGCCGCTCCACCGCGGCGCGCCAGACCTCCGCGCGGCAGCCCAAGCCGGGGAGGAACACCAGCGCCGGACCTTGGCCGGACTTGGAGATGGAAATGGGTTGTGCGCCGGCGAGCGATGCGGCCAGGGCGACAATGGCGATTGCGTTCTTCATGACACCCCTTTAGATTCAACCCCGGCCGGATTCTTACAGCGGAGGCGGCATATCCGATAATGAGAGGTGATATGTCTGAACGCGTCTGCCCCTGGTGGCTCGGCTATCTGCTGGCCAGCCCGCTGCGCCGCCTGACGTGCAACCCGGCCAAGCTTTTGGCCCCGCATGTTCGCGAGGGCATGACGGTGATCGAACCCGGGCCGGGCATGGGCTTCTTCACGCTCGAGCTGGCCCGCCTGGTGGGACCGAGCGGCCGGGTGGTGGCCCTGGACATACAGCCCCGGATGCTCGACAGGCTCAAGAAACGGGCCGCCAAGGCCGGGCTACTCGAGCGCGTGGACGCCCGCCTGGTAGCGCCCGGTTCCATGGGTCTCACGGATTTGGCCGGCGCGGTGGACTTCGCGCTGGTCTACGCCGTGTTGCATGAACTGCCTTCGGCGGATGCCTTCTTCACGGAGGCCGCCGACGCCCTGCGGCCGGGCGCCTGTCTCCTCCTGGTGGAGCCTGCCGGGCACGTGAAAGCCGACAAGTTTCAGGCCGAGCTGAAAGCAGCCGCCCAAGCCGGCCTCGAAGTTCTGGACCGCCCTTCCGTGGGCCGCAGCCACGCCGCTCTCTTGAAGAAGGTCTGAGGGTCCGGTCCCGCTACACGCTCACGACGGGGCACGGCGACTGCCTGATGATGGCGTAGGCGTTGGTACGGAGACGGCCGAAGAGTCCCGCCGCCGAGCCGCGGCCGATCACCAGCAGGTCCGCGTGGTGGGCTTGGGCGGCGCGGCAGACCACCTGCGGCGCATCGCCTCCTTCCACCACCAGATCCGCCTCCGCGCCCGCTTCCTGGCGGAGTTTCTCGAGCTCCTCGCGCGCGCTCCTGGCGAGGTCGGCCGCCAGGTCGTGGTCGAAGTACTCGCCCGGCCGCGATTCGATGCACGGATAGGCGTGGACCAGGGTCAGGCGAGCCTTGAATTCCGCGGCCATTTCGGCGGCGCAGGCGAGCGCTTTGCGGCTTTGCGGGCCGAGGTCGAGGGAGCACACGATGTTGCGGAAGGCGATCGCGCCGACTTTCGGCGCCTGCTCGAGGTGGACGCCCGTCCACACGGGACAATCGGCGTCGTGGAGCACCTTGGCGGTGACCGAGCCCAGGATGAAACGCCGGAAGGGGCCGTAGCCATGGGTCGGAAGCGCGATCAGATTCATTCGCTCGTTGTGCGCGTATTCGACGATCTTCTGCGCCGGGTCGCCATCCAGCAGTACCCGCGCCACTCGCACGCCCTCCAACTCGCCCTGGAGCAGGCCGTCGAGCTGTGTCTGGGCCAGGGCGGCGCGGCTGGCGGCCAGATCGTTCAAGACCGTTCCACCGAATTCCAACGTGCTGAATTCGTAACGGATCGGCTCCAGGACGTGGAGCAAGGTGATTTCGGCGTGGAAATGCGCGGCTAGCGCCTCGGCGTATCGGGCAGCGCCCAGGCAGCGTTCGGAGAAATCCACCGGCAACAGGATCTTGGTCAGCGGGAACATGGCGATCGGCTCCGACACAATTGTAACGCCGATAGCGGCTACTGCAGCCCCAGCTCGGTGAGGATTTTGGGGGCGGGATCGTCCATGGTGAGCAACTGATGACAGGTGTTGCACTCCTGGACGATCTTCTTGCCATCGGCGGCGACGTGGTTGTCGTCGTGGCAGCGGAAGCAGCCGGGGAAATCCGTGTGGCCGACGTTGTTGGGGTAGGTTCCCCAGGTCACTTTCATCTCCGGGAAAACGTTGCGGCTGTAGATGGCCACCAGCGCCTGGGCGGCGCGGGCCACGTCGGCCGGCGGGCTGTCCCGATACAACTGTTGGAGCGCGGCCGGAATCTTACGGGCGGCTTCCTCCTGGCTGGCGTAGGATTTCTTGAGCAGCTCGACGCTCCGTTTCTTCACGAACGGCAGCGACGGGGAGATGGCGCCCAAGGCTAGCGCCTTGTTGACGGCGCGCTCGGGAAGTTCCAGGGTGTGGGTGGGCCGGTTGTGGCAGTCCATGCAATCCATCTGGCGCGTGGGAAGTTTGTTGAGCGCGTCGGGCTTGGCGTCGGCCGCCACAAAGACGGCCTGGCGTCCGGTGACGCTGTTCTGGTATTCGACCCGCGGGATGGTTTGCCGGCTTTCGTCGGAGGGCGAGTAGTGGATGGTGACGCCCGGACCGAGGTGGGCAGCGTGGATGCCGCCGACGCGCATCAGCAGCACGGTCCTGGTAAGCGGGTTCTTCTCGTCGTCGCCGTAGTTGGAGATGACGCGGAGGCGGTCCTCGCCGAACTTCTGCGGCCAGTGGCAAGCTTCGCAGGTCTCGCGCGCGGGGCGCAGATTGCGCACCGGCGTGGGGATGGGACGCGGATAGGTGTTGAAGGTGACGGCGAAGAGCTGGCCAACCCCCGAGAGCTTGCTCTTGACGAACCAGGAAGCGCCGGGGCCGATGTGGCAGGCCACGCACTCCACCCGGGAGTGGGGCGAGTTCTGGTAGGCCGCAAACTCGGGGTGCATGACCTTGTGGCAGGTCTCGCCGCAAAACGCGACACCGTCCATGTAGCCCACCGCCTGGTAGGTGAACAGGCTGCCCAGGATCAGGTTCACGACGGTCGTGATGCCCACGAAAATCAACAGGTGGCGCAGTTCCGCGCGGCCCTTGCCGGAGGGGGCTGCGCCGCTCTTTTTCTCGCTGCGGACCCGCAGCCACATCCCGATGGGAATGACTCCCAGCCCGGCAAAAAAGACCGAGGGAACGATCAGGAACTCGAGGATGCCGAGATAGGGATGCGCGCCCGCCCCGCGCACGCTGGTGGGGAACAAGAAGATCCAGAAGACCACCGCCGAGGTGACCAGGATCACGCCGATGCGGCTCACCCAGTTCGAGCTGAGATGCACGATCGGCGAAATCAGCTTGTCGAAAGTCGACCGGGGAGGACCCATAGGGTTACTCGGAGGTCTCTTTCTCTTCGGCGCTCGTTTCCTCATGCGGCTTGACGGAGACGCCGTTGAGGAATGCGGTCTCGAGCGGGTAGACGTCGGGATCGAAGATCACCGAGTAGAAGTGCCAGACCACGATCGCCAGGGTAGCCAGCACGGCCTCGTAGAGGTGGATGGCGGTGGCCACGTCGATGGCGCTCTTGGGCAGCCAGCGCAAGGCCCAGTTATTGGCCCACAACAAAATGCCGGTTACGCCCATCACCGCCGTGCCCCAAACCACGGCCCAGTACTCCGCCTTCTCTATGTAGCTGTGCGCGGAGATGGGAGGCTTCTTCGAGACCAGGCCCAGGTTATAGGCGCAATTCAGCAAGGCTTCCGGCGCATCCTGGCGGCGGGGCCAGAGCTCCTTCCAGTGGCGGCGCAGGCGGCGGCTGGCGATCAGCGAAACCACGTGCAGGGCGCTAGTGGCCAGCAGCACCACGGCGGCGATGCGATGGATGGCGCCGCGCACGGGGAAATGGCGCTCCCAGGAAACCAGGGGGCGCGCCCACCACTGGTCGGGATACTTCAATGCAAACCCCGTCCACACGAGCACGATGAAGGATAGTACCGTGAGCGCGTGCTCGATGCGCTCGAACCCATACATGCGGATCTCCCGGCCGCCCGCGCGGGGCGCCAGGGCGCGCCGCGCCTGCCGGAAGCGGAGGGCCACCAGTTTTCGCACCCAGTCGCCGAGGTTATGCAGCAGCATGAAGCCGATGGTGAGAGGGATGAGGATGGCATAGGCCAGCCGGACCCACTTGACCCCTTCCGGCTCGCCGGCGCCCACGGCCTCGTGCACCGGGCCGATCGCGAAGCGCGTGCCCGCGCCCGGGTGACAACGCCCGCAGGTGGCCGGCAGGTTCTTGACGTTGGTCGAGGATTTCGGATCGGAAGACGGCAGGATGCTATGGAACCCGTGGCAACTGGCGCAATTGGCTACCAACTGAGAGCCGGCCCTGGCGGCTAGCCCGTGGTAAGAGGCATCGAAGCTGAGGACGCGATCGGCGGGAAGACCGAACCTGCGCGAGAGCTGCACGTTGGCGTGGCACTGGCCGCAAGTCTCGCGAATGTGCCCCGGGTTGACCGAGGAGGCCTGGTTGGAGGGCGCGAGGATGGAATGCTCGCCGTGGCAGGTGGTGCAGACCGGGGCAGCCGCCACGCCTTCCGCGACGGCCTTTCCGTGAACGCTGGCGCTGAACTGTGCGGCCACGTCGGAATGGCACCCTCCGCAGAGGTCCGGGATTCCCTTGCGGAACTCGGCGGTGCTGGTGCGCTTGACGTCATGGGCGGCACCGTGGCAGACGCCGCAATCGGGAGCCATCGGGTTGCCCTTCTTGATGGCCTGGCCGTGAACGCTGCGGGCGTGCTGGGCGGCGACTTCCGCATGGCATCGCGAGCAAGCGGGCTTGGGAACGCCAGCGGGGTGCGGAACCTCTTCGTGTTTCTCGTGGCAGGACCCGCAACTAACCGCCGCGTGAGCGGAGGCCGCGAGCTTCTTGCCCTGATCGTGGCACGAAGTACAACCGCTCCCGGCGGTCTCGCCGCGCCCGACGGAAACCGTTCCCCAAAAGGCGAACCCCAGAATCGTAAGGACGATCGGGGCGCGCATGTTTCCGATCTCAGCCCATCTTGACCGACGTGTCCGTGAACATGCTGTAGAGATACATCCCCGCAATCCCAACTCCATACAGTACCACGAGGATGGTAAGGACCTTCCCCCAGAGATCGATCTTCTCCAGTCTCCTACCCACGACCTCCTGGTTCGAGACCATCGGAGCCTCCGCGTCCAGTACGTGGAGGACTTCATCGCTCTTCATGTAAATCCGCCGGCGATACAGGGCCAGGAACACGAGCACGGTGGCCAACCCCGCCCAGATCGCCAAGTGCAAAATCAAGTTCATATCAGACTCTCCTGTCACCGCTGCCTCACGGCAGGCCCTCCGGTTACGGTTGCTTCCGCAAAGTCCGGCCCGCGGCTTCCTCGATGGCGGCCACGACATCCGCCAGGCGACCGTCCAGCGCGCAGCCCTGGCCGCGGCGCGCGCAGGTTCCGTTCAGAGACTGGTCGACGCATACCGAGCACACGTTCTCGTCGATGGCCCGAAGGTACGGCTCCAGATCGTCGGACTCGGTTGCCAGGATGGCCTGGGCCACCAAGGGAAAGAGCTCGAACAACCGGCACTCCTTCCGGTCATCGGTCAGACAGGTTCCCTCGGCGGTTTGCCCGCCGCAGTCGGGGCAGATCCGCTTTCTGAGGATGGCTGTCAGTTCCTCGAAATCGATGCGAGCCCTCATCTCAGGCACCCCTTCCGCGATCCGTGCAGCGCGCATCGGACTTCGGGACCCGCAGTTCGGCCGCCATGATCGCCAGGACCGCGGTGCTCAGTGGATCCTCGTTGAACACCACCGAACGGATTCCCACGTTCCAGGCCTGCGCCAGGTGCTGGGGATCGTTCCGGGTGATCAGCACCACCCGCTCGGGCTTCGACAGGGGCAAGGGCAGGCGATGCAGAGCGTCGAAATCGACCACGATCACGCCGTCCCGGCCCGGCTCCGGAGCCTCGACGCAGCGCACCTCGATGGTTCCGTTGCGTTCGAGCAGCTCCTGAAGCGCGGCAGCGTAAGGAGCGTCATGGATCGTGAGTTGAACGGTTTCCATGAGCTTCGTCACCTTTCCCCGGGGATGACTATAGCAATCGAACAGCCAGAAGCCTTCTGTTGGGCGCCGAATCGTATCTATCTCGGTTTTCGGAGGTTAATGCCCAAAATGGTCTGCCTTCACCGGGCGGCGGAGGCCGCCTGACGACGGTTCCAGCGGGGGTGGAGACCCAAGCTCGGCCGGGGTTGCGTAAGGTGACCCAATCCGAACGGCTGCGGGGGAGATGTAAACAGTTCGGTTGTCGGGCGGGGCCTTGGGTGATTTCACCCACCCACTGCGCTATGATGAAGGCAGGCCGGCAGGTAGGGGCGAACTCCGACATGTCAAAACTAGTACCGAAATGGCAGCAGTCGAACGTCTTGCAGGCGGTTTTCGACCAGCTTTCCGACGCCTTGGTACTGTACGACAACGATCGGAACATCACCGGGATGAACCGGGCGGCCGAGAGGCTGTTCGGCATCGGGGCGGAAGACGTGGTGGGCCGTAGCTGCCGCGAGGTCTTCGGGTGCGTCCGTTGCGAATCCGGCTGCGGGCTGCTGGAGGGCTTGAACTCTCCCGTTGCGGTGCCCCACGGGATGGTGCGCCTGCACACCGAGGATGGGCGCGAGCGCCGGGTGCTCATCCGGACCTCGCCGGTGCTGAACGACGACGGGGAGATGGAAGGCGCGGCGGCCACCATCAAGGACGTCACCGAAGAGATGACGCCGATGAACCGGGAAGTGATTGCCGAGTCGGCGGCCATGCAAGAGGTGCTGAGTTTTGTCCGGAAAGTGGCCTTGAGCGAGGCCACCACCATTCTGCTGGAAGGCGAGAACGGAACGGGCAAGGACCTGGTCGCCAAGACCCTGCACTACGAGAGTGCGCGGCAAGCCGAGCCGTTCATCGCCATCAACTGCGCGGCCATCCCGGAAACCCTGCTGGAGAGCGAGCTGTTCGGTTACGAGAAAGGCGCCTTCACCGACGCGCGGGCCCAGAAGCGCGGGCTGTTCGAGCTGGCGGACAAGGGTACCCTGTTCCTGGACGAGATCGGCGAGATCCCGCTGACCCTGCAGGCCAAGCTGCTGCGGGTGCTCGAGGAGCAGAGCTTCCGGCGGCTGGGCGGATTGAAAGACATCAATGTGGACCTGCGGTTTGTGGCGGCAACCAACAAGAACCTGCGGGAGGCGGTGAAAGAGGGGGCGTTCCGGCAGGACCTGTATTTCCGGCTGAACGTGATTCAGATCGTGATTCCGCCATTGCGCGAGCGCGTGGAGGACATTCCGCCGCTGATCGAGTTCTTCATCGAGCATTACAACCGCAAGTTCAAGCGCCGCATCGAAGGAGTGTCGCGGGAAGCGCTGGATTTGCTGCTGGCGCACGACTGGCCGGGAAACGTGCGCGAGCTGCGCAACGCGCTGGAGCGGGCGATGATCCTGGAAGACTCTTCGCTGATCGGAGCGGCCAGCCTGCCCATCGCCATCAGCCGCTCGGACGTGAAGCACGCTGCCGCGTCCGAGCCGCAGGTCGAGATTCCGGACAACGGCTTGTCGCTGGTGGACAACGAGCGCCAGTTGCTGGCGCGCGCGCTGGAGAAGACCGGCCGGAACCAGACCCAAGCGGCGCGGCTGCTGCGGATCACCCGCGACACGCTGCGCTACAAGATGAAGAAGTACAACCTGCGGTGACGCGCGGAATAACCTGCTCCAGGCACTAATTCCCGGCCGGCTGCCGGCCGAGGCTCCAAACACCCGTCATGCTGTTGGTCAGCTCGCGGCCGCGGCGCTCCACACTGCCGATCAGCCGGCCGCCAACCATCTTACCCACGAAGCGATCCACCAGCAACGGAACAGGCAAGGTCACTACAGAGAAGCTGAGAGTATTCTCGGACATCGCGCAATCGAAAGCAGGAGCCTCGTACCGCTGATTCCGCTCGGGGATCTGGACGACGACCAGTCCCTCGCACTTTTTGCCCTCGAACTGCAACGCGACACTCAGGAAGGCCGGGCTTGGGTAGTAGTTCAAGATACGGGTCCAGGCGCCGGCCAGGTCCCGCGGCGCAAGAGGAGTGCCGCTCGACACCGGGGTTCTCCGATGCACGGGTTTGGGCGCGTTGAGGGTTCCGCCGGTGCGCCGGAGCTCCTCAACTACGGACTTGGCGACATCCTGAATCCTTCTCGCTTGTTCACTCGAGAGCGACACGAGGTACACTTTGCGGGTCATGTCGATCTCGCCGGCTTCGCCGATGGCGTGGCCCACCACCGAGGCGGGCAGCTCTCGAGTGGAGTTCGGGAAGAGCGACTTCACCAGGGTACATGCCAGCAGATACGAGCCCGCGCGCGACGGGTGGTGGCCATCCTTGACATACAGGTCGATACTTGGATCTTCCCGCCGAACCCTTTGCCAAGCGAGACCCGCGGGCACGAGCGTGGCGCCGAGATCGCGGGCAATCGAGTCGTAGGCGTAGTTCAGATCGGCCTGTTGATCGGGTTCGTTCCGCCGCGACCAGGTCAGCACGATCATGGTGCGCGCGCCCGCCTTTCTGATCTCGCCGTCGAACAGCCTGACTCCCCAGTCCAGCAGGGTGGGAGAGTTCACGACGTCCTTCCCATCCCGCAGGCCGTCTCCCAATTGGCTCTGGTCCTGCAATACGACGTAGTCCCACTTCGACGAGCGAATCGCCTTCAGGGCCTCTTGCGCCTCCCACAAAGAGATCAGGGTCGCGCCAGGGGAGGCGATTAGCTTGGTCTCTACTTCCCGATCTGGCGCCGCGGCCCGTGCCAGCTCGGCGAAGATCTCGGGAGAGTTATGGAAAAACGTGTAGCTGTTGCCTATGAAGAGAACCCGCAGAGGGTTCCGCGGCGTGCAAGGCGGCGGCTGCAAGCAGGACCATCCCCAATCGGCACATTGTCTCGATCGTACACCGGCCGCCGATCGGAGGTGACCGCGCTCCGCCGGTAAGTGTGTTGCGATCAGGAGCGCTCCCTGACGGTCGCGGTTCGGTGCTGGGAGTCGAACCGCGACCGTCAGGGAGCGGACCTGTGCCCGGCGCGCGATAATGGGCGGGAGGAGCCGGCACCATGAAAACACTTTTTTGCTGTGGTTTCGTCCTCGGCGCCATTGCCTTCGCGGCGGACCCGGGATACCACGTGATTCAGAAGATTCCGCTCGGCGGAGAGGGCGGTTGGGACTACCTGACGGTGGATAGCGCCGCACGGCGGCTGTACGTATCCCACGCTACGCACGTCGTGGTGGTGGATCTCGACACCGGCAAACCGGCGGGCGACATTCCAGATACTCCCGGCGTGCACGGCGTGGCGCTGGCGCCGGAGCTGAATCGCGGCTTCGTCAGCAACGGCAAGGCCAACACGGCGACCATCTTCGACCTGAAAACGCTTAAGGCCATCGGCCAGGTGAAAACGGGCGCGAATCCGGACGCCATCCTCTACGATCCGTTCTCTAAACGGGTGCTGACCTTCAACGGCCGCAGCAACGACGCCACGGTGTTCGACGCCGCCACCGGAGCGGTTGCCGGCACGATTGCGCTGGGCGGCAAGCCGGAGTTTTCGACCACCGACGCCAAGGGCAAGATCTACGTGAATATCGAAGATACCGGCGAGGTGCTCCAGATCGACAGCCAGAAGCTGGCGGTGGTGAAACGGATCTCCATTAAGCCGTGCGAAGAACCCTCCGGAATGGGTCTGGATGTGGCGCATCACCGGGTGTTCTCGGTATGCGGCAATAAGATGATGACCGTGCTGGATACGGAGGCGGGCAAAGTGATCGCCACGGTGCCGATCGGCTCCGGTACGGATGGCGCGGGTTTCGATGCCGGTGCAGGCTTGGCGTTCAGCTCGAACGGAGAAGGCACGTTGACGGTGGTGCGGGAGACATCCGCCGGCAAGTTCGAGGTGGCTGAGACCGTCAAAACGCAGCGCGGCGCGCGCACCATGGCGGTCGATCCCAAGACCCACAAGGTCTACTTGCCAACCGCAGAGTTCGGTCCGACGCCGGCGCCGACGGCGGAGGCGCCACGCCCCAGGCCGACGCCCGTCAAGGACAGCTTCACCGTGCTCGTCGTAGGAAAGTGACGCCGCCGGTGGGGCAGGCTTTTTAGCCTGCGGACCCGCGTTCTAGCGGGTCTCTTCGGGAGATGCGATCCCATCCTCGGTGACGATGCCGGCGAGGTAGCGGAGCGGAGTTAGGTCGAAGTCGGGGGTTTGCCCGCAGGTCCGGGGCAGGAACTTGTCCGAACTGCACGGTGCATAAACGGGGATCTGAAGCGCAGAGGCGCCTCGGGCAATGCTCCCCGTGCCCGCCATGTTGACCAGGCCGCGAGCGCCGCTCCTTCACACAGCGGGCGCGATTCCGCGCAGAGGAGGCAAACATGGCGGCCCATCTCGCGGGCCGCGCGAAAAGCCTCGATGGCGGTGGAACTATAGGAGTGCGTCAGGCGGCATGCCCGGCGGCGCGGGGCGCGGCGGCGCCGCTAGCCCGGTTGCGCCGAATCGCGCCGATGCGGTCCTGAATTAGAGACGGCGGGATTACTTACTCCAATTCAATTCTCTCATTGAATCGGGAATTCGAATGCTTTATCCTAGCTGAGGCCCCAAAAGGGCGGCAATCATGCCCGACGACACCCAGATTACTCCAATCGTTCCCGACCAGGCGGCCCTGCGCGAACAGCCGAGCACCGATTTTCCGGTGGTCGGGGTAGGCGGCTCGGCGGGTGGACTAGAGGCCTTCCGGCAGCTACTCCAGGCGCTTCCACCGGACACCGGAATGGCCTTCGTGTACATCCAGCACCTGGACCCCAGACACCCCAGCATGCTGCCCGAGATTCTGTCGAAGGCGACGCAGATGGTAGTCCGGGCGGCCGAGGACGGCGTGCGGGTGGCGCCGAACCAGGTCTACGTGATTGCGCCCAATACCACGCTGACCATCTCCGGCGGCGCCCTGGTGGTGCGACCGCGCGTGGAGCCGGTCGGGCATCACCTCCCAGTGGACCAGTTTCTGCGCTCGCTGGCTCAGGATCAGAAATCCAGGGCCATCGCGGTGATCCTGTCCGGAACCTCCTCGGACGGCGCGCTGGGGCTGGCGGATGTGAAGCACCTGGGCGGGATCGCGTTCGCGCAGGACGTCTCGGCGAAGTACGACGGCATGCCGCGTCACGCCATCCACACCGGCGAGGTGGATTTCGTGCTGCCCCCGGACGCGATCGCGCGGGAGCTGGCTCGAATCGGCCGGCATCCCTACCTGGGCGGCGGGGGGCGGGAGGAGGCCGAGGCCACCCGGCCGGAATCGGAGCAGCTCTTGGGGGGGATCTTCGCGCTGCTCTGGGCGGTGAAAGGAACCGACTTCCACTCCTACCGGCGCGCTACCCTGAAGCGGCGCATCGCCCGGCGGATGGCGCTGCACAAGCTGGATACGGAGCGGGATTACGTACGCTTCCTGGAAGAGAATCCCGCGGAAGTCGAGGCGCTCTACCAAGACCTGCTGATCAAGGTGACCGCGTTCTTCCGCGATCCCGGCACCTTCGCCGCGCTGAAAGAAACCGTGATCCCCGCACTGGTCCAAGGGTGTCCCCCGGGCCAGCCGCTGCGGGTCTGGGTGCCGGGATGCTCCACCGGCGAGGAGTCGTATTCCATCGCCATCTGTTTCCTGGAGGCGCTGGAGGAACTGTCGGCCAACGTTCCGATCCTGATTTTCGCCACCGACGCCAACGAGCGCTCGGTCAAAGCCGCGCGGAGCGGCGTCTACCTGGAGAACGTGGCGCTGGACGTCGGCTCGGAGCGGCTCGAGCGGTTCTTCCAGCTCGACAACGGGCTCTACCAGGTCAATAAGGCGGTGCGCGACTTGTGCATCTTCGCCAAGCACGATGTGACGCGCGACCCGCCTTTCCCGAACCTGGACCTGATCAGTTGCCGGAACTTGCTGATCTACATGGCGCCGGCGCTGCAGAAGCGCATCGTGCCGCTGTTCCACTATGCGCTGAATCCTTCGGGGTATTTGCTGTTGGGCGCTTCCGAATCGCTGAGCGGATCCACGGACTTGTTCACCGCGGTGGACCGCAAGCACCGCATTTACCTGCGCAAGCCCGGCCCCGCCGGATCGGTGTTCGAGTTAGCCGGGGGCGTGCCGCGGGCGCGACGCGGGAGGCGCCAGGACGCCGAACCCCTTCCCGGCAACCTGGAACTCGAACGCGAGGCGGACCGGCTCGCCTTCAGCCACTACGCGCACGCGGGTGTGCTGGTCACCGAGACCGCCGAGATCGTGCAGTTCAAGGGCGACACGGCGCGGTATTTGGGGCCGGCGGCCGGGCAGGCGGGCTTCGACCTGATGGGGATGGCCCGGGAAGATCTGCGGGCGCCGCTGCAGGCGCTGCTACAGCAGGCTGCGGCATCCGGCGAGGCGGCGCGGAGCGAAGGCCTGCAAGTCCGGCTCGAAGGGGAAGAGTATGCGAAGCTCGATCTCGAGATTCTGCCGCTGAAGCACGCTACCGGACGGCTCCACTTTCTGGTCCTGTTCGAATCGGCCAAGCTGGCGGAAACCGCAAAACCCGAGCCGCCCACCACGGGCAATGAAGCCGAGAACCGGGAGATTCTGCGCCTTCGCCAGCAGCTTGCGCTCAGCACCGAATCGCTGCAGACGGCGATCGAGGAATTGCAGTCCTCCAACGAAGAGGTATTGTCGAACAACGAGGAGCTGCAGAGCATCAACGAGGAGATCGAGACCGGCAAGGAAGAGCTGCAATCGGCTAACGAGGAACTGACCACCATCAACGCAGAGCTGCAAGCCCGGAACGCCGACCTGGCCCAGGCCAACGCCGACTTGCACAACCTGCTGACGGCGGTG
Source organism: Bryobacterales bacterium (assembly GCA_003137035.1). Taxonomy (GTDB): domain Bacteria; phylum Acidobacteriota; class Terriglobia; order Bryobacterales; family Bryobacteraceae; genus Fen-330. Next base: position 19,377 of record PLEM01000285.1, read on the forward strand.
CAGATCCCGATTGTGGTGCTGGGCCCGGGAATGCGCATCCGGCTCTTCACGCCCGCCGCGGCGCAGCGGTTCAACTTCATCCCCACGGACATCGGACGGCCGCTCACCGACATCCGGTCGAACCTGGAGTGCCAGGACCTGTCGGACTTCATCGAAGAGGCGGTGCTTGGGGACTCGGTGGTCGAGAAGGAAGTTCGGGACCGGGAGGGGAACTGGTACCTGATGCGGGCGCGGCCGTACAAGACCGCCGAGGGAAAGACCGATGGCTCGGTGCTCACGCTGCTCGACATCAGCAGCCGGAAGCGCCTGGAACAGGAGCGCGAGCAACTGCTCGAACGGATCGAGCGCGAGCAAGCCCAACTGAACCTGGTCATCGAGCAAATGCCCGCTGGGGTGGTGGTGGCCGAGGCGCCCTCGGGCCGGGTGATTCTGGCCAACCAGAGGGTGGAGCAGATCATGGGCCAGCCTTTCCTGCCCGTGGGCCATCCCGACGAGCGCCTGCAGAACCGGGGATTCTATTCCGACCACCGGCCGTATGCCCCCGAGGATTGGCCGCTGGCCCGGTCGCTACGCTTGGGCGAGTCGGTCACCGACGAACCGATCGAGTACCTGCGCGGCGACAACCAACGCCTCGATCTACGCGTCAGTTCGGCGCCCATCCGCGATACTTGGGGCAATATCGTCGCGGCGGTGCTGGTCTTCGACGAGATCACCGAGCAGAAAGTCCTGCAGGAGCGCCTGGCCCAAGCCGAGAAGCTGGAGACCATCGGGCGGCTGGCGGGCGGAGTGGCGCACGATTTCAACAACCNNCGCTGACCAGCCAGCTCCTGGCCTTCAGCCGGCGGCAGGTCATCCAGCCACGCGTACTCGACTTGAATCCGGTCGTCGCCGCGCTGGAGAAGATGCTGCGCCGGCTGGTGGGCGAGCATATCGTGTTGCAAACCGAACTCTGCCCGCGGCCGTGCCTGGTGGAGGCCGACCCGGGGCAGATCGAGCAGATCCTGATGAACCTGGTGACCAACGCCCGCGATGCCGTGGAACACGGTGGCGGCATCACCATCCTTACGGAAAACGTCGAGCTGAACCGGCACCCGGAGCTCGGCTCGGGAGCCTTCGTACGGCTGACGGTCGCCGNNAGCCGTTCTTCACCACCAAGGGATTGGGCCAGGGGACCGGACTGGGACTCTCCAGCGTCTACGGGATGGTGAAGCAGAACTGCGGCGAGATGCGGGTGGAAAGCGCGCCCGCCTACGGGACGCGGTTCGAGATCTACCTGCCCCGGGTGGAGAAACCGGCGGCGCTGCCGGGCCGGGCCGCACCCGAGCTCCCGCGCGGAAATGAAACTATTCTGGTGGTGGAGGACGAACCCAACGTGCTCGCGCTGGCGCGCCGCTTCCTCACCCGGCTGGGCTACCAGGTGCTCGCGGCCAGCAACGGCATGGATGCGTTGAAAGTCCACGAAAGCCACCCGG
>PLEM01000484.1 GCA_003137035.1 Bryobacterales bacterium
TCTCAGTCAGGACATCGCCAAGGCTATTCCAGGACCAAGCCGACTCTGGGTCGAGCTCGGTCGCCCTCAGAAGAGTCGCTTCTGCTTCAGCAAACTCACGTCGTTCGGCGAGAACGCCGCCTAGGCGTCTCCAATTCTCAGCGTTGTCCGGCTCGGCTTCTACTGCCTTTCGAAGCCCTTCCTTCTCATCGGGGCTCCTGGCCTCCGAACAGCTCATCGAGTCGACATAGGGTCGCCATTTCGGCTCCATATCAGCGCACTCTCGCCGAAGATAGTCTTCGATCCTGTTGCGGNNCTGCGCCCGAGGCAAGAACGTAGGCGAAGGCGGTTTCGACCTCCGCTGGGCGCGTCCGCTCGGCGATTCGAAAATGCTTCAGCCGTTCCCAAGCCATTTGCTCCAATTCTTCGGAATCGAAGAAGACGCGCAGAAACTCGACAAACCACCTCAACTTTGCCCGGACCCGCCGGCTCGCCCGCATCAGATACCAGATGTTGAAGAACCGCTCAGCCACTTGGTACAACGCCTTCTTGCTGTCACCAGGATCTGCTTTCTCCAGAAGCCCTTGCCGCACAAGACGAGTCAACTGCGTCGATACGGCGCTGGTCTCGAGACCCGTGTCATCGGCCACCTCCATGGCCATCACAGGATCCCACCTCAGCGCGACCGCGTCGAACACCTGCTGCGCCTGGGAGGGCAACTCGTCCATGCGGCCCTTGTAGGTCGGCGTGCACTGGTCGAGGAGTTGTTCCAGGTACTCGCGGGCGCGCCCCTCCAGGCCGTCCAGCACAAGATGGAAGAGCATCACCGTGGTGCGCGGGTTGCCCCCGGTCAATTGCACAAGGGTACGCAAGCGAGCTGCATCGGCGGCCAGCCACTCTTCCACCCTCTGCCTCGCGCTCCCCTTCTCGCCCGGATTCTCCTCCACCGATTCGCCCAACCGAAGCAGCAACTCTCGCACTTCTGCCAGAGTCAGCGGCGTGAGCGTATGAATCTGGAAGAACTCGAAGAANNGAAAGCGCGATCCGGCCCGTAGACCCCCTCGCTGGCCTGCGTCGTGGCTCCGAAGAGGGTCAGATCGCGCCGACTGGAGAGCAACTCACGGAGCCGCCACTGCTCCCGTCCTTCAATGGTGTCGAAAAGCCGGTCTGCGTTGTCCACCAGGAGCAGAAAACTCCTTCGCATCTCCTGGCCGGCCTCGGCCAGGAACTTCGGTACCCGTTCTTCGATTTCCTCCGGGCCGAGTGTGCCCAGCAGCTCGGCGAATGCCTCTACCCGCTCCAGCATCCAGCCGTTTCCGAGCCGCTCCACGGCATCCGCGAGGGCGTCCACCGCGTTGAGCAGAAAGCTATGCAGCCGGTTGACGTTGTATTGCTCCTCGGGGAACGCCAGCACCAAGTACCGGCCGTTCAACTCGGCGTCATCCTCAACGCCGTAATGCACGCGCTGCAGCAGAGTCGTCTTTCCCATGCCCCGCGTGCCGATGACCAAGACGTGGGATGGGCGCTCCTCGCGGAGCAGCTTCATCAGGCTCTCGTAGGCGGCCTGACGCGCATGGAACTGCGCGAGCGCCTCGCCCTTGCTCAACGACAGGGGGTTGTAGACCGGCACGCCGCCGAAGGGGAACCGTCTCGTTTCGCTCATCCCTGCACCTCCCGCCAGTACCGGCGCAACAAGGCGGAGCGAAAGTGCACTGCGTCCCGCCGGCGCACCAGATATCCATCGCTGATCAGCAGGTCGAGCAACTGGCGAAGTATCTCCGTTCGTTCCCCGTCGTTGCTCACCTCCTGGCTCAGCCTCAGTTCAAGCGTTTCGACCTTGACGCCATCTGCTTCGCGGCAGGCCAGGCTAAGGATCATTTCGCAGTAGTGCGGGAAACGCGTGTCCAGGATCTTGTCCAGCCGCTCATCCCAGTGATCGAAGTGAGTCCGGCCGTGCGCCATCAGTCTCGCGAGCGCCATGTCCACCAGCGCGGGCGATGGTTCGCCATGGCCTTCGCTCACCACTGCCCGGAGCTCATCAAACACGAGATTCAGGTGAAATGGGATCGGCCATTCGACTGCTTTCAGAATCGCCTCGACCGTGTCCGGCGTCAGTTGCCACCGATAGAACCGGCCTCGACCCACCAGATACTCGCACGCTTTCTCCGGGCTGAACTCGGCCAGTTCAAGCGGCTGGAGGTCGTGAATCGTTCCCGACAGCTTCAGCTTGCGCGCGACCGAATCCAGCCCGATGGAGCCGGCAAAGAACCAGCGTGGCTGGTACTGTTCCCTCAGCCGTTTGAGCCATAGCAGAAAGCGCTCGGCTCTGCTCCCGGAGGGTTCCTGGCGGACGATGCTGGCGATTAACAACGGCAGTTCGTCGATCAGCAGCAGCGTCTTCGAATCCGCCCCCTTGAGCAACGTTTCCAACTCTTCCGCCGGGCGCCGCCAATCGAAGTTCTTGGCCCTCAGCTCGAGCAAACCCGTCTTGATTACAAGCTCAAGATCTTCCGGGAGTATGCCCTTGAACGCCGCGACCCAGCCGCCGGGAGCCCAATCCGTGTCTCGGAACGCCCGAATCAGCCGTTTGATGAAGTCCAACTCGTCCTCGGCGTCTGGAACCGCGAGGTAGAGCGTCTTGTAGCCCCTTGCGGGACCATCCTCCTTCATCCGGTTCAGCAGGGAACTCTTCCCCACACGCCTCGGCGCGAGCAGCAGGAGATTCGCGGTTTCCAGCAGCTCCCAGGCCCGCCCCATGACTTCCTCGCGATCAAAGAAGGCGACGCCCTCGGCTAGCCGCCCCATGCTTCCAGGAATCCCTGTTTGGCTCATACTTGTATTGTATCACAACATAGTCGTAGTGCAACAATTTTGTAGCGTATACTGTGCGACGTGTCGCATGGGCGGTTGCAGGTGTCCCCATGGGGACTATGGAGTACCTACTCTTGTGCCAGTAAGCCTAAGAAACTGCTTGGCTTGCTCAGAGTGTACGGAATCCGAATACGGAATCATCGCCCGTTCGGCCGATTGCGTTTGCAGCCGGGCGGACACGGGAGATCGGCGTGCTCAAGGCGCTGGGCGCGACGCGCCGCTCGGTTCTGTCGCAGTTTCTGCTCGAGGCCATGGCCATCGTAACCGCTGGCGGCGCGTTTGGCGTGGCGGCCGGCTGGGCCGCGACCTCCATGCTCGAAACCCTCCCCCTGCTCGGCCCGATCTTCCACGACACCAGCGGCTCGGGAGACATCCACCTGCAGATCTCGATGTTTGCGGTGCTGACCTCAACGGTGCTGTTGGAGACCGTGGGCCTGGTCGCCGGCCTGCTCCCGGCAATCAAAGCCGCGCGCCTGGACCCCATCGACGCGTTAAGGTACGAATAGGTCGCCTGATCGCTTTTCTTGTACTCGGAAGGTAACGCTGCTATGTTCAACCTTCCTGGGAATCGAGTGCTTGCTGTATTCCTGACGTCGCTCGCTGTGTGCGCACAGGAGCCCGTCTCCTGGAAAGACCCGTCGAAGCGCCAGGTGCGCTTCGTAACCGTGGAGGAGGGCGTTCGGCTGGAGGCGCTCGATTGGGGCGGCTCCGGACGGGCGGTGGTGCTGCTGACCGGTTTTGGGAACTCGGCGCACGTCTACGACGACTTCGCCGTCAAGCTGTCGGACTGCTGCCACGTTTATGCGATTATGCGGCGGGGATTCGGGTTGTCGAGTCACCCCGAGTCCGGCTATACCGATCAGCGGCGCGCAGACGATGTTTTCCAGGTCATCGAGGCGCTGAAGATCGACCGGCCGGTTCTGGTGGGCCACTCGATGGCCGGCTCCGAGTTGACGACGGTGGGCGTCCGACACTCGGATCGGTTGTCGGGCCTGGTATACCTGGAGGCCGGCGCGGACCCGAAGGACTTTCCGTGGAGCGATGCGGAATATCTGGATAAGGTCAAATTCGCATTCTGCGAATCCGAAGTCCGCAACATGTACGATTCCAACCCGGACGGATCGATCGGCGCGTTCATGACCCGATCCGGTCCGCTCGGCAATCGACGCGGGCTCGAAGAAACGGGACTACACGGGAATTCGGGTGCCGGTGTTTGCCATCTTCTCGACGCCGGCGCCGGCCGCCGATCCAGTGAAAGAGCGTCCACGCAGCGACCCGGCGGAACGAGCGTCAGTCGAGCGGAAGATCGCGATGGAGATGGACTGGATCCGCCGGTACGAAAAGCGCCTCCGCAGCGCCGTGCCCGATGCGCGCATTCTCGATCGGCGCGCGGCAGGCCACTACTTGTACTTCACCAGGGAGCCGGAGGTGCTCGGCGAACTGCACGCGTTTTTGGCGCGTTTGAACTGACTGGGTCATCTCCTCGCTAGCTCCAGTAGCTCCTATCCAGGCTCCGGTACTGCACCGCCTCGGCCAGGTGCTTGGCGGTGACGGCCTCGGCTTGGTCGAGGTCGGCGATGGTGCGGGCGACTTTGAGGATGCGGTCGTGAGCGCGGGCGGAGAGGGCCAGGCGGCGCATCGCCATCTCCAGAGTGCGCTCGCCCGCGTCGTCGAGGCGGCAGAGCTTGCGCAGGAGCTTGGTGGGGAGGTGCGCGTTGGTGTGGCCGCGCTGGTGCTGAATCAGGCGGGTGGCTTCGATGCGGGCGCGCATTTCGGCCGAGGAGACGCCCTGCTCGTCGGCGCGCATTTCCTTGTAAGGGACGGCGGGGACTTCGACGTGCAGATCGATGCGGTCGAGCAGCGGCCCCGAGATCTTGCCGAGGTAGCGCGAGATGATGGCCGGAGTGCAGCGGCACTCGCGCGTGGTGTCGCCGTAGAAGCCGCACGGACAGGGATTCATCGCGGCCACCATCATGAAGCTGGCGGGGAAGGAGAGGGTCATGTTGGCGCGGGCGATGGTGACGGAGCCGTCTTCCAGCGGCTGGCGGAGGAGTTCGAGCACGTTGCGCGGGAACTCGGGGAACTCGTCGAGGAAGAGTACGCCATGGTGGGCGAGCGAGACCTCGCCGGGACGGGCCATGCCGGCGCCGCCACCGATCATGCCGGCGTCGGAGATGGTGTGGTGCGGGGCGCGGAAGGGGCGCTCGATCAGCAGGCCGGCGCCGGGCGCGAGCACCCCCGCCACACTGTGGACTTGCGTGGTCTCGAGCGCCTCCTGGAAGCCGAGCAGAGGGAGGATGCCGGCCAGGCGCTTGGCCAGCATGGTCTTGCCCGAGCCCGGAGGCCCGATCATGAGCACGTTGTGGCCGCCGGCGGCGGCGACCTCGAGGGCGCGCTTGGCGGTGGTTTGGCCGCGAACGTCGCGGAAATCCGGCGCCGTGCTCTCCGCTTGCCGGAGCGGTTGGGGGCGCCCGGCGAGCGGGGTGAACTGCTCGGGCTGGTTGACGAGGGCAACCACCTCGGCCAGGTGCCGCACGCCGTACACACTCACTCCCTCGACTACGGCGGCCTCGGCGGCGTTATCGAGCGGCACGATGAAGTTCGGGATCGCGTTGCGGCGGGCGCAGACGGCCATCGAGAGGGCTCCGCGGACCGCGCGCAGGGTGCCGTCGAGCGAGAGTTCGCCGGCCAGCAGGTAATCGTCCATGCGGCGCACGGTTCCCATGGCGCCCACAATCCCGATGGCCATGGGGAGGTCGAAGCCGGCGCCTTCCTTGCGCAGGTTGGCGGGGGCGAGGTTGATGGTGACGGACTTGTTCGGGTAGCCGAAACCGGAGTTGAGCAGGGCCGACTTGATGCGCTCGCGGCTCTCGCGCACGGCGGTGTCGGGCATGCCCACGGTGACGAAATCGCGGGAGCTGCCAGCGGGGTACATATCCACCTCTACGTCGATGAGGTGGGCGTCGATGCCGTAGACCGCCGCGCTGCGTGTGCGAAAGAGGGCCAAACAATATGGTGGGGCGCGGACTGAGAAAATCGCAAAAAGAGACACCGGAGAACGGAATCGGTGACAGGCGGCGAAACCTCAACCCTCGGACGAGGCGGGGCTCCGGAAGTAGTGCCAGGAGAGGAAATCGCGAACGTGCTCCCATCCCGCGTCGCGGAACAGCCCGCAGTGCTCGGCCATTCCTTGCGGGTGCTTCGGCCGGTAGTCCAGGCGGTAGCGCACATCGCGCGGCTCGGCGCTCTCGGTCAGGAGCGGGTGACGCCGGCTCAGGCGGAGGCCGTCCAGCGGCCGCAGACCTCTTCGTAGTAGCGCTCGTACTCGGGGATGACCAGCGAGGTGCAGAAGCGGGTCTCGGCGGTGTGGCGGGCGGCTCCGGACATGCGCGCGCGCAGCGCGTCGTCGGTGAGCAGGGAAATCACGCGGGCGGCGTGGGCGGGAACGTCGCCGGGGGCCTCGAGGAAGCCATCCACGCCATCGGTGACCAGCTCGGGGACGCCGCCGACTCGGGTGGCGACGGGCGGGACGCCGCAAGCCATGGCCTCCAGGGCGGCCAAGCCGAAGGACTCGAGCTCGCTGGGTTGCAAGAGCACGTGCGCTAGCGGGATCAGGCGCTCGACGTGGCCCTGCTTGCCGAGGAAGGTGACGTGCTCCTCGACGCCCAGCTCCCGGGCGAAGTTCTCGGCGGGGGCGCGGTCGGGCCCGTCGCCGATCATGAGCAGGTGCGCGGGGACCACGAGCCGCACCTCTTTCAGGATGCGGAGGCAGTCGAAGATGCGCTTGACGGGGCGGAAGTTGGAGAGGTGCATCAGCACCTTCTCGCCCTTGGGCGCGTAGCCGGAGGCGCGGCGGCGCTCCGGGTCGGGCTGGTACATCTCGCAATTCACGAAGTTCTTGATGACGCGGATTTCGCCCACCGCGCCGAAGACATCGAGGGTAGTGGTGCGCAGGTAGTCGCTGATGGCGGTGACGCCATCGGATTCCTCGATGGAGAACTTGGTGATGGGGAAATAGGAGCGGTCGTTGCCTACCAGCGTGATGTCGGTGCCGTGGAGGGTGGTGATGAAGGGCAGCCGGCGATGATGGCGGGCGAGCATCTGGCGGGCCAGCAGAGCGGAAATGGAGTGCGGGATGGCGTAATGGACGTGCAGGAGGTCCAGGGAATACTGGAGTGCCACCTCGGCCATGCGTGAGGCCAGGGCCAGCGAGTAGGGCGGGTACTGGAACAGCGGATAGTTGGAGACCTCGACTTCGTGGTAGCGAATGCGGGGGATGCCGGGGTCCAGCCGGATGGGGTTGGCGTAGGAGATGAAGTGGACCTCGTGCCCGCGGTTGGCCAGTTCCAGCCCGAGTTCGGTGGCCACGATGCCGCTGCCGCCGTAAGTGGGATAGCAGGTGATGCCGACTCTCACGTACACAAGGGTAGCAAAGGCGGGCGGAGGGAAACCGGCGTCAGGCCGGAAATCGGAACTTGAGACTGGCGCCGTGGCCGGGGCGGGATTCGATGGTGAGGTCGCCGCCGAGGCTGCGCACGCGGCGCTTGATGCTCTGGGGGCCCAGGCGCAGGAGGTCGAGCTCGTCGAGGGTGAAGGAGCCGCTGAAGTTGAAACCGGAGCCGTCATCGTCCACCGAGATCTCGATGGTCTTGCCGGCGTGCTCGATGGAGACCACCGCTCGACTGGCCTTGGAGTGCTTCTGGACGTTGTGCAGCGCCTCGCGCAGGATTTGCAGCAGCTCGTGGCCGGCTTCGGGGGCGATGCGGACCTCGGATTGGGAGCTCACAAAGCGGGCGGTGACGCCGGTGTCCTTCTGGAAATACTCGACAATGCGGCGGACCGAGGTGACCAGGTCGCTGCTGTCGACGTCGACGGGCCGCATGCTGCGGAGGAAGGAACGGATCTCGGTGACCTGCGAGCGGGCCAGCGCCTGCAACTCCTTGAGGTCCTGCATGGCGGCGTCGCGGTCGCGCTTGAACAGCGTGCCGAGAATATCCAGGCGCACCTGGAGGCTGATGAAGGTCTGCAAGGGGCCATCGTGGAAATCCCCGGCGATACGCTGGCGTTCCAGGTCGCGCACCTGGTCGGCCTCGGCGCGGAGGGTCTGCTCGCGGCGGGCGCTCTCGGCGAGGTGCTGCTGCATCCTCTTCTTGTAGTAAGTGAGCGTTCCGGCCAGCATCCCGGTGATCAGCGTTACTTGACGGAGGGCGACGGAACTCGGGCCGTGGACGAAAGTGAAGAAGGCCAGGCAGGCGCCCACGACGATACACACATCGCCCCAGTCGTGATGGATGGCGGCGGAGGCGAAGAGGTAGAGGCAGAAGAGGGAGCCGAGCCAGCCGCTGGGGTCGTTGCCAAAGGCGGAGAAGTCGATGAAGAAGGCGGTTTCGAGGAACAGGCTGCCCAACGAGACCTGGATGTCGTCGAGTTTCTTCCAGACCAGCACCACCAGGCTGTAGGCCACGAAGACCCCGGTGGCAATGTTGAGGGCGAGAGGCTCCGGCTGGGGAGAGAAGAGTTGCGAGTACAGGCAGGCCAGCGCGAAGACCGCGCGGAACAAAGCGCGTATGCGGCGCCATTCGCGCGGAAACACCACGGTGCCGGCGGGCATCCAGAACCTCCCGGGACCACGCCGCGTGTGCGCGCGATCCGGGCTTCTACCTCATCTCCGGTACAGAAAGAGTGTATGCGATCGGCCTTCGCCGTCGTCTTCGATGGTTTCCGTCTTCTCCGGCTT
>PLEM01000360.1 GCA_003137035.1 Bryobacterales bacterium
GAGTTCCAGCAGAGAATCCGCGGAGCTTTTGACCATGCCGTGATACTCGCGCTGCTCGGGGCTGATGGCGGTGGCGAGCGCCAGCGCGGTCATGCCCAGGATGCCGTTCATGGGAGTCCGTATTTCGTGGCTCATGTTGGCCAGAAACTCGCTTTTGGCGCGGTTGGCTGCCTCTGCCGCCTCTTCGGCGGCCTTGCGCACCTGGACTTCCGCGCGAAACTCGGCGGTGCGCTCCTCGACGCGCCGGGCAAGAAGGTGCTCGCTGCGGCGCAAGCCGCGGACGTACCAGTGGTAGACGCCCGCAGTGGCCAGAGCGATGGCCAGGATGCACAGGGCGGAGAACCACGCGGTTTGGTGAAAGAGCGGCGTCACCTCGAAGGCGAAGGACGCGCCCTTCTCGTTCCAGACGCCGTCNNGACGCGGCGCGTGCCGGCGTCCACCCAGTCGCGGTCGAAGCCGTCCAGCCGGAAGCGGAACCGAACGCGCTCGGGCGCGAGGTAGCTCAAAGCGGTGTAGCGGAACTCGAGCTTGGCGCCGGCCGGAAGCCGCCCGCCGTTCGGGACGGCAACTCCGGTCTCGGTTGCAACGCGCTCGATGTAGACGGGCGGCGGCAGCGGATTGGTCTTCACGCGGGCCGGGTCCGCGATCAAGACCCCGCCAAAGGTGGCGAACCATAGTTGGCCGTCGCGCATTTTCCAGGCGGAAGGGGAGCAGACCCAGTTGAAATCGCCGCTGTTCCGGATGCCGTCCGCGACACCGAACCGCTCGACTTTGAGGATCTTCTTCCGGCCTTGCGCCACATCCTCCAGCTCCGACCTTTGAATCCGGAGGAGCCCTTGGCCGCTGGTGATCCAGAAATTGCGGGAATCGTCCTCCAGCAGCCGGTACAAATCGCGATCCGGCAGTCCTTGAGCGGAAGTGAAAGCCGTCAGCTTGCCCTGGGAGATCCGCGTGAGCCCGCAATCGGCGCTGACCACCCAGAGGTTGTGTTCCGCGTCTTCGTGCAGGTCGGTCACGTAGTCGCCCGCCAAACCCTGGGCCTTGCCGATGGGCGGGAGGAAGCGCCCGTCCCGAAATAGTTGAAGCCCGTTCTTTCCGCCTGCCCAGAGGCTGCCATCCGAGAGCTCGATGAGAGAAGTGNNGGCTGGCCACCGCGAACTCGGTCTTCTCGCCGTTTCGGAAGCGGAATAGTGCCCGATCCGTGCTCACCCACGCGGCGCCATCGCGTTGCGCGTAGATCGTTCGGACCGGGCTGGGCAGCGTCCAGCGGCGGCGGCCTGCGAGGTTCTTGAGGTCCGCGCCGCGGTAGTAATCGAGTATTCCGTCCTCGGACCCGACCCAGAGGTTGCCCTGCGGATCGCGCACCACGGGCCAGATCAGTTCGCTGGCGAGTCCGTTTCCGACGGTGTAGTGGGACAGGCGCCCTGCCGCGATTTTGGCCAGTCCGTTCCCCGTTCCCAGCCAGATGTTCCCCTGGGCGTCCTGAAAGATCGAGCGGACCATGTCGCTGGGCAGATCCTCACGCATGGACCGGACCGTAAGGCGCGTATCCTTCAGCCGGTTCACACCGCCGCCGGCGGTGCCAATCCACAGGCTGCCCTCCGGGTCTTCATAGATGCAGCGCACGACCTGGTTGGAAAGCCCATCCCGAGTCTGGTAGGAAGTGAAACGGCCTCCGGAATAGCGGTCCAGGCCACCGCCGTCGGTGCCGATCCAGAGGTTTCCATCGCGGTCCGTCTGCAGCGAAACGAGGGAGTTCTCAGTCAGCCCATCGCGAGTGGTGTAGGTATGAAAGCGGCCCTGGCGAAGCACGCTCAAACCGCCCGGGCGGGTGGCGACCCACAGAGCGCCGTCCCGGTCCGCCGCGAGCGCCCAGACGCCATTGCTGCCCAGGCCATCGCGCTCGGTGTAGCTGGTGATGTTCTGGCCCTCGATTTTCCTCAGCCCGCCGCCGCTGGTTCCTGCCCATACGGTTCCGGCGGGGTACTCGAGCAGACACTTCACGTTGGATTCCAGACCCGCCCCGTGGAAGATCTGGACGAACTTGCCTTCCCGATACTTCGTGAGCCCGTGTTCGGTCCCGATCCAAACCGTGTTGGCCGAATCCACCAACAGAGCTCGCACGATTGGATCGGGGAGGTCATGCGGCCCGCCGATGGCGCTGAACCTGCCGTTGAGAAGCCGGACCAGCCCGGCGCCCACGGTTCCGATCCACAGCGTGCCGTCCGCGCTGGAGGCCAACGCGCCAATGCGGTCGAGCGGCAAACCGGGGCTGTTGGCGGCGTTGAAGACCGTGAAGCTGGAGCCGTCGAACCGTGCCAGCCCGCCGAAGGTGGCGAACCATAAGTACCCGTCGGGTGTGCGGGCGATGGCGCGGACGGAGTCCTGCGGGAGGCCGTTGCTGCTGTTCCAGACATCGTGCCCGTACTGGGTAATGGCCAGCCTGGGGTCTAATCCCCAACACGCCGAAGCGATCGAGAATGCGAATCCTAGCCGCCAGCCACGCACGTGGGTACAAAGCTCCAGTTATTCAGATCGACCCGCGCGGGGATTCCGTTAGGCGGGCGCTGGATGAAGGTGCTATTCTATGCTCTGTCTTTTTACTTGCCGGAGGATTGCGGATGGGACTCAACGAAAGACGCAAGATCAAAGAGCTGCAGGAAGTCACTTTTCCGGGGCGCGTGAAAGAGATCGAGGAGATCTGCGGCGCTCCGATACCCTACGAAGTCGATTGGGAGAGCCTCAGCGACGATATGGAGGGGCTCAACTTCATCGACAACCTTTCCTGCCATCGGCTGAACATGGCGCTGCGGGTCATCTGCCAGGACGATATGGGCAAGGAAGCGGTGCGCGAGGGGCTCAAGAAGATCAAGCTGAAAAACGTCAAGGACAAGGCGGCCATGGCGATGACCTTCGCGGGCGGAGTGCTGGAGATGCATTGCGCCTACGCGCTGCGCACCGACGGGATGTTCCGCGACGACGACATTCGCAAGCTGCTGNNACCACCGGCCTGCACTTCGACGACATTCGCAAGCTGCTGGTGGAGAAACTGTAGCTACCGCTGCCAGGCGCGCAGGTGCATGCCGGGCGCGAGTTGCGCGCGGGCCAGGTCGAGATTGTCGCCGGCGATCGGGATGAGCGCCTCAACCGTAGCGGGCTTTGCTGGATAGTTGGGTGTGAACGAGACCCGGATTGTTAGCGACGCCTGCGAGACCGTGCGCGTCACGTCCGAATAGGAGCGCAGGAACTGTGCGCGCTTGGGGTCGTCGCAGGTGATGAGCGCTTCCCGAATCACCCGCTCCTCCGAGGCATAGATCAGGACGCCCACCACGTGCGGTTCCTTGAGACGCGCATCCGGAGTGTCGTCGGGCGGCACTTCGAGACCCACGTAACGCGGGGTCAGGTTCTCGCGCGAGATGGAAAAGTCGAGCACCGGCACATAGGTGTCGAACAGGCGCTGGCCAGTGCCGAGTTTGTAGACCGACCACCAGTCTACTTCCTCCGTGCCGCGGTCGAACACCAGCAGGCCGTTGTCCTTCACCCGGACGTCGACGCCTTCGAGCGAGATGGCGTAGAGGGGTTTCTGTTCGAGGGCGGCGCCGAGCGGCCAGGCCTCCAGCGCCACGGTGGCTTCAATGCCCTTGTCGCCGATCGCTTCCTTGGTGTGTACGGTCTTGCGCAGCACCAGCCGCTGATCCGGCGGCCGCCCTGCGATGCTATCCCCGGTGACCTGGTAGGCGACATTGCGGATCTCGACCGTCTCCTCGTCGTTGGCGACGGTGTCGACGATGGTGGAGGAGGATTGCGCGTGGAATGGCTTGCGAGCGGTCTTGATGTCGGCGGCCGCAGCCAGGAACGCCGGCACAACGATAATGGCGAGGAGTGTGCGAAACATGCGGAATGCCTCTCCCAAGGGTACACCGGACGATCTGGCGGCGGAGCTGCCCCCCCACGAGTTTGCGCCGTGCTACCCTGTTGAATCGCCTCGCGGGGTGCTCCGCGGCCGCCATGGACGTCGTTTCGATAGTCGTCACATCCCACAATCCGTCGCCGTATCTGCTCGAGGCGGTGGCCAGCGCGAAGGCGCAGACGTACCAGCCGGTCGAGACGATCCTGGTAAAACACGGCGCCGACTTGCCGTCCTCCCAGGCGGTCATCGAGGTGGCCTCCCAGCGTGTCGATCGGTATATTGAGCAATCTCAGCCTGGCGTGGCGGCAGCAAAGAACGCGGGAATTCGCGCGGCCAGCGGGTCGTTGGTCCTACCGCTGGATGGCGACGACCTGCTGGCTCCGGAGTACGTGGCGGAATGTCTCGGCGCGCTGAGGGCGCACCCGGAGGCAGCGTTCGTTTACACCGACCACCGGGTATTTGGCGACCGGAATTTCACCGAGCGGTTGCCGGAGTATAACCTGTACCGCCTGCTGGAGAACGACATCGCTACCTGTGCCGCGCTGATTCGCAGAGCGGACTGGGAGGCTGCCGGGGGATATGACGAATCGCTCAGCCAGGGGTATGCAGACTGGGAGTTCTGGCTCAGGCTGGCGGCACGCGAGCGATTCGGCCATCGTCTGAGCAAGGTGCTGTTCAGTCATCGGAAGCATGGAGGCTTGCCGCGGGATGGGGCGCGGGAGCATCGCGGGGAACTGGCCGGCGAAATCGAATCCAGGCGCCCCGAGCTTTACGAGTATTCGGCCAGGGCCAGGATCAAGTCACGGTGGGAGCCCGCGGTTTGCGTGGCAGGGGCGGGCCCGCTGGCGGAGCAGACCGTTCTGGACTGGGAGAGGGTCGATTCGACGCGAAGCCGGGAGCTCCTGGACGCCTCCCGCGCCGAAGCATTCCTGCTTCCATCGGAGGAGGCCGCCGATCCGCAGATGGTCGAGATGGCAGCGCTGGCCGTGTGGGGAGGGCAAGCCAGCCTTGAGTTGCCGGACGGTTCGGTGGCGGTGTCCCGGAAGACGCTGCGGCGGCATGCGGACATTCGGGAAGTCCGGCCGCAGAGAGTCCGGGCACGCCGCGAGGACGGGTCTACCATCTGGTCTAGCCTGCCCGCGCCGCTCCGCACCGTCCGCAGGCATCTGGCGAACGCGGGTCTGCTTTCCACCCAGACATGGCTCAAACACCCGCTGCGTTCCGCCTCGCGCTTGATTCCCTTGCGGCTCAAGGAAGAGGTGAACCGCCGTTCGGGGCGGCACGTGTTCGATCTCTCGTTCTACCTCAGGTTTCAGCCTGGCTCGGTGCTCCTGGCCGACAGCTCGGCCGCGCCCGTGCGGTACTATCCGCGTTTCCAGGCTGGCCGCCAGCGCCTGTGCCTCATCACGCCGCATTTTGGCCTGGGAGGAGCGGAGAAAATGCTGCTCGATATTGCCGGCGCTCTGGACCGCAGCCGATACGAGATTCTCGCGATCGCTACACAATCGCGCGATGCGCGCTGGCTGGCGCGCTGGCGGGAGCGGGCCGACCACCTCTACGACCTCGCGCCCCTGGTGTCGCCGGACCGCCTGGTGGGGGCAATCCACGCGATTGTCGCGAACTGGAGGGTGGACGCGATGCTGGTGCAGAACTCGCTGGCGGGTTACAGCGCCATCCCGCGTCTGAAGACGCAGATGCCCGGGCTGAGGGTCATGGATCTGGTTCACGTTGTCGGCGGCGAGTGGGACCTGGCCTCACGCACCACCGAGGTCGCCCCGTACATCGACACGCGACTGGTCGTCTCGGAGTCCTGTCGCGAACACCTTCGGCGGCTCGGCGTCGAGGACGGGAAGATCCGGCTGAGCCGGGCGGGGATCGACCTGGAGCGCTTTCGCCCGGCCCCTTCGGGCGCCGGGTCCGCGCTGAAACGCATCCTGTTTGCCAGCCGGCTCGATCCGGTCAAGCGTCCGCTGCTGTTGCCGGCGATCGCGCGCGCAATTCTCAAACGGCGGCCGAATGAAGACTTCCGTATCGTGGTGGCGGGCGACGGCCCGGACGAATGGGAGCTTCGCGCGCAAGTGCGGCGGGCCGGATTCGACCGGCTTTTCGAATTCCTGGGCTGCGTGGCGGACCCGGCGTCCGTGATTGCGGAATCGGAGCTGCTGATTCTGCCGTCGAAGGAGGAAGGCATCCCGCTGATCATCCTGGAGGCGCTGGCCTGCTCGAAGCCTGTCGTTGCCTCCAAGGTGGGCGCGGTCACCGAAGCGCTGGACCAGACCAACAGCTTCCTGATCGAACCAGCGGAGGGAGAAGTCGAGGCCTTCGCAGAGGCGATTCAGCGTCTGCTGGAAGACACCAGCCTTCGGGAGGAGATGGGAGCGGCGGGCCGGCGCAAGGTCGAGGCGGAGTTCGACCTCAAGAGCGCGTGGGAGGGCTACCGGGAACTGTTCGGGTGAGCGCGCGGCGGTGCGGGCGGCGCCCCCGTCGCGCGTCTGACCGGCCCGGACGGCGCGGCGGAGTTCGCAGTTGACGGCCCGGGGGAGGTGAGCGTTCGGGCGGAGGGATTCGAGCCTTTGTTCCGGAGCCTGGAGACGCCCGGAGCCATGCCGCTGGCGCTCCGGTTGCAGCCGGCGATTCTACGGACCACCGTGAACGTCACGGTGCGAGACGATGGGGCGCCGTTGGGATCGGCCGGATCCACCTTGGAGATCGACCGCACCGCCGCGCGCACGGTTCTCGACGGCGTCGATCGCCTGGCGCCCGGAGCCTTCGTCACGCGGCGTGGGGTGATGGGCTACGACATCTCCACGAACGGGACGGGGGGACTCTCCATCCGCAGGGTGGGCGAGTCGCCCGACGCGGGCACGGCGACCATCATCTAGGGACCGGCGTCGGTTTTGTACGGCATCAACGCCATGGGCGGCCTATCTGTTTCATTTTGAGGAGCAACGATGAGAGAACTCTCGCTAACTGCGATCGCGCTGATGATTGCCGCGGTCCCGCTTTCTTCACAGATGTCGCGGCCGCAGTCGCTAACGCTGCCGCTCGAGTGCCCGAAGGGAGACTGCCCTCTGCTGCGAGGCGCACCGCAGACCACCGGGATGCGCAGCGGATTCGTGCGCCTGAAACCGGGTGCATCGGTGGGCTGGCACACAACCAACCAGAACGAGGAGGCGCTGGTGATCCTGCACGGGCGGGGCGAAGCTTTGATCGAAGGCCAAGCCAAGCTCGCGATCGCAGCGCCCGGGCTCGCCTACATTCCTCCGCTGACTCGCCATAATGTCGCGAACACGGGGACGGAGCCACTGGAATACGTGTACGTGGTCGCGCCGGCAAATGGCCGGTAGCTGCCTGGGCTCAAAGCGCCACAGCTTCCATGTGATCGGGGAAGAGGGTATAGGGTGGAAAGGGTTGGTTGCGGGGGTAGGATTTGAACCTACGACCTTTGGGTTATGAGCCCAACGAGCTACCNNCCAGACTGCTCCACCCCGCATTCAAATGGTAACGCACGGGGGGGTGTGGGTCAAGGACGATTCTGCGGGAGAATCCAGCGCCGGCCGATGAGATAGCAGAAGGATGGCTGCTATCCACCATCAGTGTCCGGTAGTGCGCCGGTGTGGGAGTTCGACCGCGACCGCCACGCTTCGCCTTGGCGTCTTGTTCTGGGCTGCGCTTCTGCCTTTGCGCGCCGAGGGCGAAGAGGAACGGATGTGGCGTTCCTGGACAGCCGCGGACGGTCTCGGGGAGACGTTCACCTCGGCGCTAACCGTGATGCCAAACGGCCAGGTTTGGGCGCGGCACGGTTCGGTGCACTTCATGAGCGTGTTGGACGGCTACAGTGTGATCCGCATCCCCGAGGCCCGCTTCGCCGCTCGGGACGACCCACTGAGCCGTCGAGTAAACGCCACCTCCGGCAGCTCAGTNNCCACCGAGACAGGTCTGGCCGAATTCGTCAACGGCGCATGGATTCAGCGCTATCGGGCCACCACGGAGCAGCCTGTGCTGGCGGCAGTCCCCGTCGGGAGGCGGGTGTTGGTGCTGTTCTCCGGCTCTCTCCGCGAATACGATCCCGTCACGGGAGCATGGACGGACCTGGCGGCTGCCAAGAACAGTAAGATACTGCCTTTCAATAGGATGGTGACTGGACGGGGGGCCGATCTCTGGATCAGCGGTGAGCAAGGTTTGGGACGTCTCACCATCCAATCAGGCGCTGCGGCATACGCGTGGGAGGAGGTGCATGGCGCCCCCATGGGCCTGCGGAGTTTCCGCTCCCCGCTGCCGGGGCGGCCGGGTGAACTGTTTGCACAGGCCGCATCTCGAAATAGCCAGGGCACGAGCGTGGTGCGCTGGTCGGCCGCGGGGCTGGAGTTGGTTTATGTCTCCAAGGCGGGTGCAGCCCGGGGGTGGCGGGGCCCGTCCGGAGAGATCTGGATACTCGAAGGAACGAACCTGTTCCGGTTGCAGGATGGCAAGAAGGGCCCACTCTCCCGGCCGGGAATCCTGGCCGGAAACATTCGCGAGATCCTTCCGGAGAGTAGCGGAGCGTTCTGGCTGGCTGGCTCGCAAGGGATTGCGCACTATGCGCCGGCGCTTTGGCAAGAGGCGCCGGCGCAGCCGGACCTTCGCCAGCCGGTTCACTCCGTCGTGGAAGATCGCTCGGGACACCTGTGGTTCGCCGCCACGGACTACCTGGTGGAGTTCGATGGCGCCGCCTGGTACCGGCACCGCCTTCCCGGCTTGCTGCAGACCTTCACGCTCTACGAGCGCGCCGTATGGTTGGCGGACGATGGCGGCATTCTCCTGAAGACCCGAGACCGCAATGAAGCCGACGTCATGCTGAAGTTCGATCCACGGTCCAGGACTTTCGGCCGGCTGACCCATCCCGAGGGCCGGGGAATCATGCTCCTAGAGCCGAAACGGGGAGGCGGATTCTGGGCGGCAACCACCAAGCCGGGCGAGCCCGCACCGAGGCTGGAAATCTACTCCGGCAACGAGTTCCGTCCCTACCTGGAGATTTCGCCGGCATGCAAGGTCAGCGACTTGCGCATGATCGTTGAGCGCCGCGATGGAGAACTCTGGCTGGGGGGCACAACCAGCGGGTGCCGGTACGAGGGGCTCCGGCTGTCCCATCCGTTCGATCCCCGCCTCGGCTATACCGCCAGCGGCGTGTTCGCCATTGCCGCGCTTTCCAATGGCGACATCGTGGCTGGCGGCAGAGACCAGGTGCTTCGCTATAACGGGAAGTCCTGGACGTTGCTTCAATCCGGTTTGGGGCGGGTCCGGTGCATCGTCGAAGCGCGCGACGGCACGGTGTGGGTGGCTTCCGAGGTGGGGATCCATCGGCTCGTCGGAGACCGCTGGATCACTAGCGAGTCGGAGGATGGACTCCCGTCCTCGATCGCCTACAAGGTGTTCCAGGACCGCACTGGCCGTATCTGGGGTGGAACCAGTTACGGCCTAGCGGTTTATCACCCGGAAGTCGACGGCGATCCCCCACGCGCCATCCTCGATCTGGCGCTCAATGCTCGCGAGGCGCCGCCATCCGGTGACATTCGGCTCGTGTTTTCGGGCGTCGACCAGTGGAAACAGACCACTCCGGACCGGCTGCTATTCTCCTACCGGCTGGATCGCGGAGCGTGGTCCCCCTTTCTGCGGCCCAAGCTCGCCATGTTCCGGCGCCTGCGGCGCGGCGCACATACCTTTGAGGTGCGGGCCATGGACCGCAACGGAAACGTCAGCCTGCAACCGGCCGTGTGGGAATTCCGCGTGGTAGGCTACTGGTACCTGAACGGAGGCTTCCTGGCTCTGGCCGCCGCCGGCCTGGCTGCGATCATGGCGCTCGGAATTCTGGCCGTTTCCCAGTACCGGCGGCGCAGCCACCTGATTGTCGAGTTGCATCGGGCCAAGGAAGCCGCCGAATCCGCCCGGGAGGCTGCTGAGTCCGCCAGCCGCGCCAAGAGCGAGTTTCTCGCCAACATGAGTCACGAGATACGCACCCCCATGAACGCCATCATCGGGATGACCGGTCTGGCCTTGGAGGAGTGCGCCCCCCAGGAGCGGCGGGAGTATCTCGAGACGGTCCAGAATTCCTCCGGCGCGCTACTGCGCCTGATCAACGACATCCTCGACTTCTCCAGGGTCGAGGCCGGCAAGCTGGAACTGTTGAACGCCAGCCTGAAGCTGCGCGGGAGCCTCGATGAGGTGCTGCGGACTCTGTGCTTCGGCGCGCAGCAAAAAGGTCTGAAGCTGCTCTCCGAAGTGGATCGCAGCGTGCCCGAATGGATCGAGGCGGATGAGGCCCGATTGCGTCAGATCCTGATCAACCTGATCGGCAACGCGATTAAGTTCACCGGGCAGGGTGAGATTCGCTTGAGGGTCTGGGCCGAGAACCAGGATTCCGGGAACCCGTTGCTTCACTTCGTGGTAGCGGACACCGGAATCGGCATTTCCAAGGACAAGCAGCGAGCCATATTCGAGCCTTTCGAGCAGGCCGATGGGTCCATAACGCGGAAGTTCGGCGGCAGCGGCCTGGGATTGGCGATCGTCTCCAGACTCGTGGAACTGATGGGCGGAAAGATCTGGGTGGAAAGTCCCTGGCAGAAGCCCGGCTCCGAGGAGTGGATCACGGGGAGCGCTTTCCACTTCCACATCAAACTGACGGCTGCCCAGCCCGCTGGTCCCGCTGCCGCCGACAGCCCCGAGCGCCTCAATGCACCGTTACTGGCGCTCCGCATCCTGCTGGCCGAGGACAATGCCGTCAACCGGCGGCTGGCTCAGGTCCTGTTGGAGAAGCAGGGCCACTCCGTCGTCGCCGCCGAGAACGGCAGAGTCGCCGTGCATCGATTTGAAAGCGAACCGTTCGACCTGATCCTGATGGATGTCCAGATGCCCGAGATGGACGGCCTGGAAGCTACAACCGCCATTCGGAAGCTGGAAGAGGCCCGATCCGGGCGGATACCCATCATCGCGCTCACGGCGCACGCCATGGGCAGCGACCGGGAGCGTTGTCTGGCTGCCGGAATGGACGCCTACATCACCAAGCCCATCCACCCGCAGGAACTGTACCGGACGATTC
>PLEM01000271.1 GCA_003137035.1 Bryobacterales bacterium
TGGCGCTGGTGGTGAGCGGCGGGCACACGCACCTGTTCGCGATGCAAGAGGGGTTGCGCTACCGCCTGCTCGGCAAAACCCGGGACGATGCCGCCGGCGAGGCCTTCGACAAGGTGGCCAAACTGCTGGGCTTCGCCTACCCCGGCGGCCCGATCGTCGACGGGCTCGCTCCCCACGGCAACCCGGCGGCGGTGCGGTTCACGCTGGCGCGGATGAAGGGCAATGCGCTGGATTTCAGCTTCAGCGGATTGAAGACCGCGGTGCTGCGCTGGGTGCAGCAGCACGACATGGACGCGGAGATTCAGGCGCGGAGGGAGTTGCAGCGCGTTAATCCGCGGCCCTCGGTGGAGCAGTGGCGGGCGCTGACGCCGCAGGCCACGCTGGACCTGCTGGCGTCCTTCCAGCACACCGTGATTGAGGAGCTACTGAGGCGCGCGGCGTCGGCGGCCGAGGAGATGGAAGCGCGCTCGCTGATTGTCGCTGGAGGCGTTGCCTGCAATTCGGGACTGCGCGCGGCGGCGCTAGCGGCGCGGCTGCCATGCCCCGTGCACTTCCCCTCCCCGGCGCTCTCCACCGATAATGCCGCCATGATCGCCGCCGCCGCGTTTCCGAAGTTCCAGCGTGCCGACTTCGCCGATTTTACGCTGGCGGCGAGCGCCAACCTGGCGCTGGCGGAGTAGGGGCGGACCGCTCCCTTGCGGTCGCGGCTCGGTTACAGTCGCGGGTTGGTTACGGTCGCGGCTGGGGAGGCGGCGGAACGGTCCACAGGAACAGGTTGCTGTGGTCGGACTGTTCGTGTTTCTCCGGCTTCCAGTCGCCCATGTCGAAGGCGTGCGAGACGATGCGCGTGCCGGGATTGAGATGGAAGTCCACGCCGCGCTCGGCGAATTTCTCGGCCGCCATGATCACGATCCGGCCGTCGCCGCAGCCGAGGTCGTAAACCGTATCGGTCTTCCTGACGTCCGCGAGCTTGAGCATCTGCTCCACCATTCCCGGCTGGGTGGGGACATAAGGGACGTCCAGCGCCGGGATGGTGTACGCTTGCTGGAGTGGCGGCGCGGCCGCCAGCAGGGTGCAACTCCACAGCAGGACAAGCGCGACCAGCAGTCTGTATCGCATTTTCTCCTCCCCCTCTCAGTCAGCTTCAGCTTATCGGCAATGCGCGAGGGGCGCAACCGCGCGAGAATCGCAGTATGGGCATCCGCATCGGAGTGATCGGCGCCGGGGCCGTGGGTTCGACCATCGCTTATGTGGCGATGCTGCGGGGCATCGCGCACGAGCTGGTGCTGGTGGACGCGCTGCCGCACAAAGCGGAAGCCGAGGCCCGCGATCTGATGCACGGCTCGATGTTCATTCCCGCGGTGACGGTGACCTCGGGCACGGTGGAGGATTGCGCTGGCGCGGCGATCGTGGTGATCACCGCCGGGGCCAAGCAGAAGCCCGGGCAGAGCCGACTGCAATTGGTTGAGACGAACGTCGCCACCTTTCGCAATCTGATTCCGCGGGTGCTGGCTGCGGCGCCCGACGCGATCCTGCTGATCGTCTCGAACCCGGTGGACGTTTTGACGTACGTGTCTTTGAAGCTATCCGGCCTGCCCAGTTCCCGGGTCTTCGGATCGGGAACCGTGCTGGACACCTCGCGCTTCCGCTTCCTGCTGGCGCAGAGGCTGAACGTGGCGGCCGCCAACGTGCACGCCTACATCGTCGGAGAACACGGAGACAGCGAAGTGCCGCTGTGGTCGAGCGTGCACATCGCCGCCACCGCGCTGGAGCTTTTCTCCTCGCCGAGCGTGCCGCCACTCACCGAAAGCGACCGGGAGGAGATTTTCCGCAACGTGCGCGACGCGGCGGCGCAGGTGATTGCGGCCAAGGGGGCGACGAATTGGGCGGTGGGGCTGGCCGTGGAGCGCATCCTGGAGGTGATCCTGCGCGACGAGCAGGCCATCCTCACGGTGAGCAGCCTGCTTCAGGACTATCACGGCATCAGCGACGTGTGCGTCTCGGTGCCCTCCATCGTGGGCCGCGGCGGAGTGCGCGAGACGCTCCCGCTGCACATCAGCGACGACGAGCTGGAGCTGCTGCGCCACTCGGCCGGCATTCTGCGCGGCATCGCCGGCCAGTTGGGGTTCTGAGAGCGCAGCCGGTGCGCAACAGCGCTGGGGCTGGATATTGCTAGAATAATGCTGTGGGCAATATCGAGTTTGCCTGGGATCGCCGCAAGGCTCGATCCAACCAGGTGAAGCACGGCGTCTCCTTCGAGGAGGCAGAGACTGTTTTCTTGGACGAGAGCGCCCGCTTGATCGATGACCCGGATCACTCAGGGGAAGAAGAACGGTTTGTACTTCTGGGCTACAGCTTTCAGGCGCGCTGCCTGATCGTGAGTCATTGCTACCGGGAATCCGATTCCGCGATCCGGTTGATTTCCGCCAGGCGCGCCACAGCGCAGGAAGAAGAAGTGTATTGGAGACTCCGATGAGAAGCGAATACGATTTCTCCCAGTCCCGCAAGAACCCATACGCCAATCAGCTCAAGCGCCAGATCACAATTCGCCTCGACACTATGGCGGTGGATTACTTCAAGGCAATGGCGGCCGAGTTGGGGATGCCATATCAAAACCTCATCAACCTGTTCTTGAGGGACTGCGCCATTCAGAAACGCCGCCCGGTCATTCAGTGGCCCCAGAAGGCGCAGAAACGGGCAGTTGGCCGCTGAGCGGGGAGCCGGTTCACCTGACCAGGAACGCGCGGGGCGGGGACCAGCGGCCGGGGGCGCCGTTGGCGTCGTTGGCGCGGACGCGCCACCAAAGGGTTCCGTACGGTAGCGGGGAGATGGCAAGGCTTGGGGCGGGAACGGTCCGGCTGGCGGCCAGCGGTCCCGCGAAGCTGCCGGTTTGGTCTACCTCGATGGTGTAGCTTGCCGCTCCCATGACGTCGGACCAGGAGAATTCGACGGGCTCGTCGTACGCCAAGATGGCGGCGTCCTCCGGATGCAGTGGTTGGGGCGCCGGCAGCAACTCCGAGCTGGCAGCCCCATTGAGGTTCACGATCGCCGTCTTTACCGCATCTTCCAGGAAGGCCGTAACGATCACGCTGCCGGAGGTGGTCCCATGCACGGTTTGAACCGGGAAGTTCGCCGTCGTGGAGCCGGCTGGAATCCTTACGGTGGCAGGCACGGACACTCGAGAGGCGTCGCTGGTCGCGAGCCGGACCGTGGTTGCGGAAGGCGCGAGATTCGCCAGCGTCACAATGCCTTGCGCCCGCTCGCCAGCCGTGAGGATGGCGGGGGTGACAGCGACCGACGCAAGCGGCGCGCGCGGGCGGCGCGTTCCGATGTTCAGCGTGGCCGCCTGGGTTTCACTCTTCGAGGCGGCGGTGATGCGGACCGGAGTGTCGCCGCTCACCGGCACGGTGCCAATGGAGAACGACACTGCGGTCTTACCCGATGCAAACAGGACTCCGGCCGGCATGGTCACCTTGCTGGCGTCGCTGCTCGACAGCAGCACGGTCGCGCCGTCTGGCGGGGCAGGTTGATCGAGAGTGACCAGCCCCTCACTGAACTCGCCGCCCGCCACGCTGGCGGGAGTGAGGGTGAAAGCCAGCCCGGAATCGGCCAGAGGGGGTTGCAAGACGTCCAGCTTGCGGGGAGCGGACCACGGGCCAAGCTTGCCTTGCGAATCCATTGCGCGCACGCGCCACCACAGCGGCCCCGCCACGCTCAACTCGGCGTGGTAGACCGGTTCGCCGGCCTTATCGTCGACCACCAACGGCGCGCGGAAACTCGCTCCGCCAGCAACCTGGATGGTGTAAGCCGCCGTCCCAGGCACGCGGGACCACCGGAAGGTGACCGTGTAAGGCACGCGCGCATCGGGAAGCGGGCTGATGAGGCTGGGCGCACGGCCCGGCCGGATGGCCGGCTTACAACCGGGGGCGGCCGCCTTGGCAAGCCTCAGCTCCCGGCCGCCCAGCAGCGCCTCCAGATCCGCTTCCGTGAGCTGCTGCAGGCTGGTGGTGCCACGCACCGCCCCCTTGGCGTCCACCAGAACCGCACGCGGGACCGATTCGACTCCGTACGCCTCGAACGTCGCTCCGGCGGGATCCAGCGCGATCCATCCGGACATCGGCCGCTGCTGGAGGAACGCGGCGATCGCCTCCGGATCTTCGTAGCCGATGGCGATGAACTGGATCGGACGGCTCTTGAACTTTTCCGCCAGCGCGTTCCAATGCGGGATTTGCTCGACACAGGAAGCGCACCGGGTGTCCCAGAAGGCCAGGACCACCGCCTTCCCTTTGAGCGCCTGCCAGTTGGCGGCCGTCCCCTCGGGCGCTTGCAGCAGTCGCTCCACCGTCAGCGGAGGTGCAGGCGCTCCGAGGTTCAACACGGCCGCGGCGAGCAACAGTGCGAGCATAGGGATCTGGCTCTGAGTATATGACGCCGAAAGCCGGCCGGGCGTGGAGGCGGGACTGAAGTCCGCCCCCCATCGGTATTACGGTAGCCGGCGGATCTTGAGGTTGCGGAACCAGACGATGTCGCCGTGGTTCTGGAGGCCGATGGGGCAGTCGCGCCGTGGGCGCTTGGTGAGCAACTCGGAGACGTTCGGCGCGGCGTGCCAGCGTTTCGCGATGTTATCGAGCACTTCCTGGGCATCCAGGCTGCCGTCGACGACTTTGACGCCGTTCAGCCAGTGCTCGACGCGATCGCCGCGCACCACCAGGCGAGAGTGGTTGAACTCGCCCACCGGCCGGGCGGCCGCCTGCGTGGGCGCGATCATGCCGTAGAGGGCCCCGGTCTGGTACTTCGCTCCCCGCAGGGCGTCCGGGTGACGGTCGTTGTCCACCAACTGATACTCGAAGCTGACGACGTACTCCTCGCCGTGTGGGTTCGGCCCCATCTTGGAGCGATCCGAAAGGTGGTGTTCCATTTCCCAGCCGACGTTTTCCTCGAAGCCCCTGGGAGCCGATTTCGGCTTATCGTGGTCGAGGAAGACCGTTCTCTGGATCAGGTACTTCACGCCGCTGTTGGAGCCCGGCGCGATGCGCCAGTCGAAGAGCATCTCGAAGTCGCGAAAGGTGGCGGAGGTCATGAGGTCCTCGCGGAAGTGCGGCTTAGCGAGGGCCTTGATGCAGCCGTCTTCGATGGTCCAGGAATCGCCGGGAGGCGTGCGCAGCGCGGGGTCGTCCCAGCC
>PLEM01000320.1 GCA_003137035.1 Bryobacterales bacterium
TCGCCTCGGGCGGCATGCAGCCGATGGGCGTAGGCGGCTCCGTCGGCGGGTACGGTGGGTTGTATTCGTCGTTTCAGTACCTCGATGTCGGGGTCAACGTGGACATCACCCCGACCGTTCACGGCGAAAAGGAAGTGACGTTGAAGGCGGTGCTCGAGATCTCGAGCGTGACCGACCACGTCAACATCGGCGGCATCTCGCAGCCGGTGATCGGGCAGCGCAAGGTGGAGCACGAGATCCGCATCCGGGAGGGCGAGGTCAGCCTGCTGGGCGGGCTGATGCAGGACCAGAACACCAAGTCCGTCGCGGGCATACCGGGACTGATGAGCATCCCGGGATTGGGGCACCTGTTCCAGAGTTCCAACGTCACCAGGAGCAACAGCGAGCTGTTGATCGCGCTGATCCCGCACATCGTGCGAACTCCGGGCATCACGGATCTGAACCTGCGCAGCATTTCGGTGGGCAACGATACGGTTACCAGGCTGAGCTACGCTCCGCGCCCAGAGCCCGCCGCCGCCGCGCCGGAAGCGCCCAAGCCCGCGGTGGTGAATCCGGGCATGGCGCCCGCTCCCACCCAGCCGCCGGCTCTGCCCGCCCCGGCCCCGGCCCCAGCTCCGCCCCCGGCGGACGCCGTCACTCGCCTGGTCCTGCGTCCCGCTCTGACCCAGGCTCAAGTCGGGACCCCCATCACCATCCAGTTGGAGATCGAGAACGCCAAGGACCTTTTCGCCGCGCCCTTCCACTTGAAGTTCGATCCGCAAGTGCTGCGCCTCAACGAGGTGAAGGCGGGCGGCCTGCTCTCGGGCGATGGGCAGAAGATCATCTTCACGCGCAACATCCTGAACGAAAGCGGCGATGCCACGGTGAATCTGAACCGGATGCCGGGCACGGGCGGTATCGCCGGAAGCGGCGCGCTGGCGACATTCACCTTCCAGGCGATCAAGCCTGGCGCTACCGTGGTGACGTTTTCCGAGCTGACGGCGCGGAACTCGCAGTTGCAGCCCATCCAGGCGGCGATTCCGCAAGCCACCGTGGTGATCAAGTAGAACCGGCATGAAGCGCAAGAACCAACGCGGCCTGACCCTGGTGGAGCTGATCGTGGCCTTCACGATCATGTCGCTGCTGGCGGCGATGGCCGTCCCGCTGGCGCGCACCAAGGTGCGGCGCGAGAAGGAGCGCGACTTGCGCTGGGCCTTGCGGGACCTCCGCACCGCCATCGACAAGTACAAAGACGCCGCCGACGCCAAGCTGATTCCCGCCAACAAGCTCGAGAGCGACGGTTATCCCGAGAACCTCGAGCAACTGGCCGAAGGAGTCAAGCTGAACAACACCCCGGACAAGAAGATCCGCTTCCTGCGCCGGGTCCCCAAGGACCCCATGACCAACTCGGCCGAGTGGGGGCTGCGCAGCACCCGCGATGAGACTACCTCCACCAGTTGGGGCGGCCAGAACGTGTTCGACGTCTACACCAAAAGCACCGAGAAAGCGCCCGATGGAACGCCATATTCGGAATGGTAGCGGCTGGCCGCGGGTGCGCCGCGGCTTCACCCTGATCGAGATCATGATCGTCATGGCCATCGTGTCGGTCCTGCTGTCGATCGCCGTTCCGATGTACCAGAAGGCCATCCTGCGCACCAAGGAAAGCCTGCTGAAAAGCAACCTGTTCACCTTGCGCACGGTGATCGACGAGTACACCTACGACAAGCAGAAGGGGCCGCAGACGCTAGACGAACTGGTGAGCGCAGGCTACTTGCGGCAGATCCCCATGGACCCCATCACCGGCGCCACCAACACCTGGAAGATCATCATGGAGGACGCCACCACCAGCGTCAACCAGACCGAGCCCGGCATCTTCGACGTGCGCAGCGGCTCGGACAAGACCAGCCCGCTCGACGGCACCGTGTATTCCGACTGGTAGGATAAGGCTCCGCATGGTCCGGGTATCTACCATGCCACGTACCGCAAAGCTGTTTCGAAATGGCCGGAGTCAGGCCGTTCGCCTGCCTTCCGATCTCCGGTTTGAAGGCCGCGAGGTCTTCATCAGACAAGACCCCGCGACCGGTGACGTCGTTCTGTCGCGGCGGCCGGGGTCCTGGGAGAGCTTCTTCAGGCTCGCCGAGCAGAGCCGTGTGCCGGAGGATTTCATTTCCGATCGCCAGGATCGAGCGCCGCAGAAACGCAAGCCGGCTCGATGACGATTCCTTATCTGCTGGATACGAACACCGGCAGCTAAGGGCCTGTCGGAAAATCACAGATCCAATACTCGCCGCGAATGAACGCGAATAAACGCGAAAACGAACCCCATTGTCGGTGTTCATTCACGCTAGAAACTGTCTTTGTCCACCTCAGTTCTTCGCCGCATCGCCATCTGCACGGTAAGCGAGGGCGAGTTGCGCTATGCGTAGAGCGAGACGCGGCCACTGGATTGCTCCCCAGGACGCCGATGAGGTTTGCAGGCGCACTGGCGCTCGCGGTTTCGCTCGCTGCCCAGAACCCGCAATACAACGTGCAGTCGCGTCTGGTGCTGGTGCCCGTCACCGTTGCGGACGCGGAGGGCCGCCCGGTCGACGGCCTCGCAGCCTCGGACTTTCTCATCCTTGACAACGGCCGCCCGCAGACGGCGGTTGTGGACTCGTTTACCACAGGTGTTGCTCCATTGGCACTGGTGGTCGCCGTACAGTCCTCCGGCATCTCGGCCGCGGCGCTGGCCAAAGTACGCAGGATCGGAGCCATGATCCAGCCGCTCGTGACCGGGGAAAGCGGCTGCGCGGCCCTGGTCGCCTTCGCCGAGCGGGTGGATTGGCGCCAGGATTGCACGGACGATAACGACACGCTGGCGCGGGCGTTCCTCCGGCTGCGGCCGGAGGGAGAGAGGCGCGCGCGGATGCTCGACGCGGTTTCCGAGTCCATCGAGCGCCTGCGTGCCCGCCCGAATGTACGGCGTGTTGTGCTCGTGATATCCGAATCGCGCGACCATGGCAGCCAGACCCGGCTCGAGAGCGTTGTCATGGCCGCTCAAGCCGCCGGCGTAACCATCTACGCAGCGCCGTTCTCGGCCTTCAAGACCGCCCTCACGGCGAAACCGTCCGACTTCGTGCCGCCGCCCCTGCCGAAGGGAACTCCGCCGCCCAGCCACGCCAGCAATCCCATCCCGCCGCTCCAGGACCGCATGGATATCCTGGGCGGAATCGCGGAGCTTGCGCGCCTCGGGAAGACCAACACGACGCACGCGCTCGCCAGCGCTACAGGAGGCGCCGCGTTCCCATTTGCCGGGCAAAAAGGACTCGAGGACGCAATCCAGAAACTGGGAGTCGAACTCCACACGCAGTACCTGCTCAGCTTCACGCCGCAAACGCCGGCCCCGGGCTACCATCGCCTCGAAGTGCGCCTCCGCCGCCCCGGCGACTTCCGCCTGCGCGCCCGCCCGGCCTACTGGGCCGCGCAAGAGCCGCGCTGAACGGCGCGCCCCTCCGAGTGCATCCCAGTCACAAGGCTATGCCGCCGCGATCGGCCGGACGTCGGATTCGATCCGCGAGAGCGACGCGCGGGCGATGTCGAGATCGTAAGCGGATTGGAGGTTCATCCAAAACTCCGCCGTCGTCCCGAAATAGCGCGCCAGTCGAAGAGCCGTATCCGGAGTAACGGAACGCCGTTCATTGACGATCTCGCCGATCCTCGTCGGCGGCACGCGCAGGTCGCGGGCCAGGCGGTTGATGCTCACGCCGAAATCGGCCATGAACTGCTCCCGCAGGATCTCGCCTGGGTGCAAGGGCGTTCGCGACACTCGCTTGGGCATATCGTTTGCTCTCCCGTTCAATGGTAATCGGTGATCTCCACGTTGTAGGCATCGCCGCCCGACCACTCAAAGCAGATCCGGTACTGGTCGTTGATGCGAATACTGTGCTGGCCTCGACGGCCGCCCCCCAGGGCCTCCAACCGATTCCCCGGCAGAACTCCGAGATCCGCCAGCGTTCCCGCGGCGTCGATCATTCGAAGCTTCTGGAAGGCTCCCCGTGCGCAGCCCTGAAAGCGTCTGCTTCGACCGGTCGCGTACAGTCTCTGGCTCTCCCGATCGTGAAACGTCTTGATCAACTTCGATTATAACGCCGAGCGTGATACGTGGCGCAGTCTTCACCGGCTCGCGCAGCCGTGTGTGGGCGGAACACGCCCTCCGTTCAGAGCCCCTAGTGATAGCATTTGGGAGGCCGACACTTCCCAGCCTCGAGCCTAATGGAGGCCGCCTGATAAGAACTTGCGAGCGGCGGGGCAGGCCCCCCGCCACCTTTCCCGGAACCAATCCCCCGCAATCCTCGTTCTCCTCAACGATGGCCAACGACGCGACTCCCGTGATCGAGCTCCAGGGACTGGAGGTCCGCTTCGGGCGCCGGACCATCCTCGACAATTTGCAGGGCTCGCTCTCGGGGCGCGCCATCGGGCTGCTGGGGCCGAACGGGGCGGGGAAGTCCACGCTGATCAACACGCTGATGGGCTTCTACCCGCCGTTCCGGGGGACCGCGCGAATCTTCGGGCGCGACATCCGCACCGACCTGCGCCGCGTACGCGGCCTGATCGGCTACATGCCGGAAAACGAGTCGTTCATCGCCGGCATGAGCGCGGTCGTGTTTGTGCGCTACATGGCGGAGCTTTCCGGGCTGCCCCCGGCCGCGGCTCTGGAGCGGGCGCACGAAGCGCTGTTCTACGTCGGCCTGGGCGAGGCGCGCTACCGCAAACTCGAGGAACACTCGTTGGGCATGAAGCAGCTTGCCAAGCTTGCCCAGGCCATCGCGCACGGCCCCAAACTGTTGTTCCTGGACGAGCCCACCAACGGTCTGGACCCGCCCGCGCGGCAGCGCATGATCCGCCTCATCCGCGACATCCGCGAGCGCGGCGACCTGCACCTGATCCTGTGCTCGCACCTGCTGCGAGACGTCGAGGAGTGCTGCGAGGAGGTGCTGATCCTCAAGCAGGGCCGCATCGTGCACTACTCGAACCTCGAGGCGGAGCGCCGCTCGAACCGGAAGTTCCTCGAACTCGAGACCGACACCGACGGAGCGCCGTTCGCTCAAGCCGTCCAGAAGCTCGGCTGCGAGTGCGCGCTGGCCGGCGAGCGCCGCATCAAGATGGTGCTCACCGACGGCGTCGCCATCCGCGACCTGTACCGGCTGGCGGCCGAGAACGCCACCCGCATCCGCAAGCTCAACTACAAGCGCGACAGCCTCGAGGACATCTTCCTCAAAGCCATGGAGAACGGCAATGGCAGTCTATAAACGCGGCTACGAGGGGTACCAGGGGCAGCTCACTCCGGAGTGGTCGCG
Organism: Bryobacterales bacterium; assembly: GCA_003137035.1. Taxonomy (GTDB): domain Bacteria; phylum Acidobacteriota; class Terriglobia; order Bryobacterales; family Bryobacteraceae; genus Fen-330. Next base: position 5,316 of record PLEM01000320.1, read on the forward strand.
TTTCCTGGTGATCGCCCGGCAGGCCTACCGCAGGGTCTTCGATTCCAAGCGCATGATCGCCTTCCTGGCGCTCAGCTTCGTGCCTGTGTTGGTCTACGCGATACTCATCTACCTGCCCCACAACGCGGGCGCGCTCCAGATCTTCAACATCCGGAAGCTGCTCTCCATCGACGCCGGCTTCTTCTATCACTTCATCAACACCCAGGGCTTCCTGGCGTTCGTGCTGACGGCTTTTCTCGGCCCCGGCCTGATCTCGGCGGACCTGGCCAACAACGCCCTGCCGCTCTATTTCTGCCGCCCTTTCTCCCGCACCGAGTACGTGCTCGGGAAAATGTCGGTGCTGGCCATCCTGCTCTCGGCCATCACCTGGATTCCGGGCCTGCTGCTGTTCGCCTTCCAGTCGTACCTGGAAGGCTGGACCTGGTTCGTGCAGAACATGTACATCGGTAGCGCGATCTTTGTCGGCTCCTGGATCTGGATTGCGGTGCTCTCGCTGCTGGCTCTGGCCATGTCGGCCTGGGTGAAGTGGAAGCTGGCGGCCGGAGCCCTGATCATGGCCAGCGTCTTCGTCACCGCCGGATTTGGCGAGGCGATGTCCAACATGCTGCACACCGATTCCGGCGGCCTGATCAACATCCTCAAGGATACGGATGCGGTCTGGTTCTCGCTCTTCCGGCTGGACAATAGCACCGGGCTCTCCGTTGAGAGCGCCGTGGGCATGCTGGTTGCGGTTTCGGGCCTGTGCCTGTATCTGCTTTCGCGCAAGATCCGCGCGTACGAGGTGGAGCGCTCATGAGCCCCGACAACCAGATCGTTTTCGAGGACGTCTCGAAGTTCTACGGCGACGTGCTTGGAGTGAACCGGGTGCACCTCTCGATTCCGCCCGGCATCACCACGCTGGTCGGTCCTAACGGCTCCGGCAAGACCACGCTCATGAACCTGATGACAGGGCTGGTCCGGCCCACGAGCGGCCGTGTTCGCATCCTGGGGATGTCGCCCAGCGAGCCGGAGCGGCTGTTCCGCGTGCTGGGCTACTGCACCCAGTTCGACTCGTTCCCCAAGGGGCTGACCGGCCACGATTTTCTCTACACCACCTTGCGGCTGCACGGTAAGGGACGCGCCGAAGCGCAGCAGCTCACCATGAAAGCCCTCGAGCGCGTAAGCATGACCGAAGCCGCGGGCCGCCGCGTTGCCAGCTACAGCAAGGGCATGCGCCAGCGCATCAAACTCGCCCACGCCATCTGCCATCAGCCCACCGTGCTGGTGCTCGACGAACCGCTGAACGGGCTCGACCCGATGGCGCGCGCCGAAGCCATCGCGTTGTTCCGCGCGCTGGCGGGCGAGGGCTTGCACGTGATCATCTCCAGCCACATCCTGCACGAGGTCGATCGCATCTCCGACCAGGTGGTGCTGCTGAGCAACGGGTACGTGGTCGCCGAGGGACAGATCCAGGCCGTGCGCGGGGAAATGCACCAGGAGCACCCGCTGCAAATCCTGGTGCGGTGTACCCAGCCCGGCCTGCTGGCGGCCCGCTTGTTCGCCCAGGACCACGTGGCCGAGGTCAAGATGCACAACGACCGGCAGGGACTCCTAGTTTCCACGCGCGATCCCGACCTGTTCTACGAGCTGCTGAACCAGATGGTGCTGGATGGCTCCGTCGAGGTTTCCTCGGTCGCCCCGGCCGACGACGACGTCCACTCGGTCTACGAGTACCTGATTGGTTCGGAGGGAGGCGCGGCATGAACGCGAAACTGCCCTGGGGTTTGTGGTGGACGCAGGTGCTGGCGATTATGCGGCTCGAGGTGAAGAAGAACTTCGCCAGGAAGCGCGCCATCCCGGTGTATTTGCTGGCCGCCTCGCCGCTGGCGCTCTTCGTCGCGCACTCTATCGGCTTCGCCCGTGGGTGGAACCAGTGCAGCGGCAACGAAGACCTCACGATGTTCGCCCGCGTGTTCCAGGTGTTTGTGCTGCGCCTGGCCATCTTCTTCAGCGCGGTGGCGGTCTTCATGAACCTGTTCCGCGGCGAGGTGCTCGAGAAGAGCCTGCATTACTACTTCCTCGCGCCCGTGCGCCGCGAGGTGCTGGTGGTCGGGAAATACCTCTCGGCGCTGGTGGTGACCTGCGCGCTGTTCGCAGTGAGTACCGCACTCTCCTACCTGGTGCTTCTGAGCCACCTCAGCCAGACGCAAAGCCGCGCGCTGGCCGGCCCGGCGCTAGCCCAGCTTCCCGCGTACCTCGGCGTGACCGTTCTGGCGTGCGTCGGCTATGGCGCGGTGTTCCTGATCCTGGGGTTGCTGTTCCGCAACCCGATCTTCCCCACGGTGGGGGTCCTGGTCTGGGAATCGATCCTGGTGTTTCTGCCGTCGATTCTGAAGAAGTTCAGCGTGATCTTCTACCTGGAATCGCTGTGCCCGGTGAAGGCGCCGTTCCACGGCGGCGGCGCGATGTTCGCCATCAGCGCCGATCCAACGCCGGCTCACCTGGCTGTGCCGGGGCTGCTGTGCCTGACGGCGGTGGTACTGGTGCTGGCGAGCTTGTACATTCGCCGGATGGAGATCCGCTACGGCACGGAGTAGGCTCGGGATCTGAGGTCGCCTCCGGCTCCTTGCACTCGCCCATTCGCACCGGGAAGCTGGCCAGCGGCTGCCAGCGCTCGCCGGCCTGCTTCTCCACGCGATAGGACTTCGTGGCCGCGTCCGCCCGAAGCCGGAAGCCCGCACCTGGCGGCGCGGCGCGAGGCTTGCCCGCGATGGGGCGATCGCTCGCCTCGCGCAACATCCAGCTCTCGCCGCCCGTCTGGGATTCGAGCAACTCGTAGCGGCTCTCGGCCTCACCCGATTGCGTCCGATCGATCCACAGCAATCCGTGGGTCTTCGAATCGAAGCGGAAGGTATCGATGGCGCCCGCGCGGCTCTCTTCGTATACCGGCACGGCGCGCCACAGCTTGCCCCCGTCGCGCGTGACCAGCAGGAACGGATCGCGCGGGACGGCGCCCAGTTGCTGGCCCGCGATCCAGCCGTTCTCCAGATCGAAGAACTGAATCTGGTCGAGCCCCGCCGAGCGGATGCGCGGGTGCGGCTCCTGCCAGGTCTGGCCGTCGTCCTGGCTCGCCAGCAGGATCGAGAAGAGCGTGGCGCTCTCGGTGTGGAGATTGCCGGCCAGGAAGATTCTGCCGGCCGCGGAACCCAGCGCCGCCAGCTCCAGGTATACCGGGCAGGATTGGCGGGCAGGGCACGTCAATCCGAAGGCGCGGATGTCCTCCTCGGAGCACTGAAAAGCCACGCGAACAGGCTCCTGCGCATTCAGCAGCAGACACCAGGCAACCAGCGGGAGGAAGCGCATCGCGTCACCCAAGCATATTCTCATCGAAGGAT
>PLEM01000108.1 GCA_003137035.1 Bryobacterales bacterium
TTGCCCCCGGCATCGATCTGCGCCCGGATGTTTCCCTCGGTCGCTTTCTTCCCGTTCAGCAGCTTGTCTTTCTGAAACAGCCCCTTCAGCCCCGGCCCGATCTTCTTCTCGGCGTTGTCGACGCGGTGGCACATCGCGCATTGCTGAAACACCACCTTGCCCTTCTCCGCGTCCCCCTTGCCCTTTGCCGCTCCCAACGCCGCCACGCTCATGCACGCCAGCAGGATTCCTACTGTCTTCATACCGCCATCTTAGCAGCACTCGACCCGAGGCCCCGCCGGCCGGCCGGTACAATGGAAGGTATGCGCATCCTGCTCTTCAGCGGCAAAGGCGGCGTCGGCNNATCCCTCATCCTTCATCCTTTGAGGTCTAGATGCGCATCCTCCTTTACACCGGCAAAGGCGGCGTCGGCAAAACCAGTCTGGCCGCTGCCACCGGCGTGCGCCTCTCCCAGCTCGGCTACCGCACGCTAGTAATGAGCATCGACCCCGCGCACAGCCTGGCCGATTCCTTCGACCTCGAGACCGACCTGTTCCACGCGCAGACCTCCGACCCCTTCCCCATCGCCGACCGCCTCGCCATCCTCGAGCTCAACATCCAGAAGGAAATCAAGCGCCACTGGAAAGAGATCTCCACCTGGGTCGTCTCCCTGCTCCGCACCACCGGTATCAGCGGCGTACAGGCCGAGGAACTCGCCATCCTGCCCGGCATGGAAGAACTCAGCGCCATGATGTACATCAACCAGTACCGGCGCGAAGAGCGCTACGACGTCATTGTGCTCGACGCCGCCCCCACGGCCGAGTCCATGCGCTTCGTGAGCATGCCCACCACGCTCGACTGGTACATGAAGCACATCTTCCCCTTCCAGCGCGGCCTGCTCAAGGCGGTCCGTCCCATCGCCAACCGCGTCGCCCCGTTCGAGCTGCCCCCCGACAGCTACTTCGCCAACATCCGCAACCTGTTCGAGAAGCTCGGGGGCGTCGACGAGCTGATGGAGGATCCGCAAATCACCAGCGTCCGCCTGGTCACCAACCCCGAGAAGATGGTGCTGCGCGAGACCCAGCGCGCCTTCGTCTACTTCTCGCTCCACGGCCTCACCGTCGACAACGTGATCATCAACCGCGTGCTCCCTCGGGAAGTTTCCGACGTGTGGTTCAATGAGTGGCACTCGTCTCAGGACAAGATCCTGGGGGAAATCGAGGACTACTTCGCGCCCGTCCCCACCCGGCGCGTTCCGCTGTTCACTCACGAGGTCCTCGGCCGCGAGAGGCTGGAGGAACTGGCCAACGTGATGTATTCTGAGGGGGAAGATCCGGCCGCGGTCACCCGGACCGAGCGGCCTTACACCTTCGGCAAGCAGGACGGATTCTACGAGGTCCGGGTGCTGCTGCCGTTTGCCACCAAGGGCGAGATCGGGCTTTTCAAGAAGGGCGACGAGCTGGTGGTCGAGATCGGCACATTCCGCCGCCACATCGGACTGCCCACGTCCATGGCGGCCCTCACGCCCAGCCGGGCGCGGCTGGAAAACCGCGTCCTCACCGTCGAAATGAAGGAGGTAACACCATGAGCGAACAATCTTCGGCTCCGCAACCCGCATCCGAGCGCTGCATCTGCCGCGACGTGGCAGACCACCTCAGAGAGCTGCTCCTACCCCGGTCCGAAGCCGCGCGCGAGCACCTGCGCAACTCCCGCATCGAGTTTCTCAAGGCCATTCGCAGCCTCATCGATGAGCGCATCGCGCACCTGTCCGCCGATGGCCAGCCGCAAGGCGCCAAGGTGCCGGTGGAGTGAAACAAGGGCGGGCCGTATGATGGGCGCTCTCTTGCTCCTGGCGTTCGCCGGCTGGGCGCTGATGCTCGGCGCAGTCGTAGCGGCGTTTCTCACGCCCGGGTTCTTCACGGACCGGCGCTTTCGAGTGCTGTGTTACGGTGCACTGCTGATCGTGGCGGTTCAGGATGTGATCCGTATTCCGGGTATGCCTTACTTCTGGCTGGTTTGGAGCGTGGCATCCCTGGCGGGCGTCGGGTTGGCGGCATGGGGTTTGGTCCAGGACCGGCCCGTTCTCTTCCGCGTGGGCTTGGCCGTGGGTCTCGGTCTGGTGGTGATGTCCATCTTCAAGAACCTCTCGGACGGCCTGCTCCGGTATATCTGGCAGCGCATCGGCCGTCTGGAATGGCAGTTGCCCGCCCGTCTGATCGGGGCATATGCGATCGGCCTTCTGTTCTATTCGAGCCTGCTGGCGCTGGACATGTTCCGAGACGCCAAACACTCGGTTCTGTCCCAGCCGTATACGGGTGGCGGGCCCCGCCGTTTTTGCAAGACCTGCGGCTCGCCCGTAGACAGCGATTCTGTCTACTGTAATCAATGCGGGTCCGTCGTCCCTTAATGCGAAAGGAGGTTGCCGAATGAAAGAAGGCGATCCCGCACCGGACATCCAGCTCCTTACCGACCGGGGCGAGCCGTTCCGCCTCTCCAGCCTGCGGGGCAAGAAGGTGGTGCTTTACTTCTATCCCCGGGCCGCCACACCGGGCTGCACTACGGAGGCCTGCGAGTTCCGCGACGCTTCCGCCGCGTTCTCCCGCAGCGGCGCCGTGATCCTCGGCATCTCGCCCGACCGCCCCGCCGCGCAGCAGAAGTTCAAAGCCAACTACGACCTGCCCTTCACGCTGCTCTGCGATGTCGACAAGGCCGCCGCCCAGGCCTACGGCGTGTGGAAGGAGAAGTCCATGTACGGCAAGAAGTCGATGGGCATCGAGCGCACCACCTTCCTCATCGGAGAGGATGGCCGCATCCTCAAGATCTTCCCCAAGGTCAAGGCCAAGGGCCACGCCGCCCAGGTGCTCGCCGCGCTCGGCTAGCGCGCCGCTTCGGTCGAGAACTTGTAGATCGTGGTGGTGTGGTAGCGCTGGCCCGGCTTCAGCGTCGTCGAGGCGAACGCGGGCTTGTTCGGCGAATCCGGGAAGTGCTGCGTCTCGAGGCAGAAACCGTAGCGCTTCTGGTAGGCTTTGCCGGCCTTCCCCTTGAGCGTTCCGTCCAGGAAGTTGCCCGAGTAGAACTGTATGCCCGGCTCGGTGGTCAGCACCTCCAGCACGCGGCCGGACTTCGGCTCGACCACCCGTGCCGCCAGTTCCAGGCCGGCGCCCTTCCGGTTGAGGACGAAGTTGTGATCGTAGCCTCCGCCCAGCTTCAACTGCTCGTCCTTATCGTTGATGCGGGCGCCGATCGCGTGCGGCTTCAGGAAATCGAAGGGCGTGCCCGCCACCGGTTTCAGTTCCCCGGTGGGGATCAGGCCGGCATCCACCGGCGTGAAGCGGTCCGCGTGGATTTGCACCAGGTGCCCGAGGATGTCGCCCGTGCCCTCCCCCGCCAGGTTGAAGTAGGCGTGGTTAGTCAGGTTGACCACCGTGTCTTTGTCGGTGGTCGCGCTGTAGTCGATCTTCAGCTCGTTGTCGTCGGTGAGCGTGTAGACCACCTTCACCGACAAGTTGCCGGGGAAACCTTCCTCGCCATCCTTGCTCAGGTAGGTCAGCTCCAGGCCGCCGGGAACCTCTTTGGCGGTCCACAGCACCTTGTCGAACCCGTTCGGGCCGCCGTGCAAGGTGTTCTCCCCGTTGTTCACGGGCAGCTTGTATTCGACGCCGTTCAGCGTGAACTTCGCCTTCCCGATGCGATTGCCGTACCGCCCGATGAGCGCCCCCAGATAGGCTGTGTTCTTCAGATAGCCTTCCGTGGACGCGAAGCCCAGCACCACGTCGCCCATCTTCCCGGCGCGGTCCGGGACCTTCATCGATACGAGCGTTCCTCCGTAGTTGGTGATCGCCGCTTCGACCCCCTTGGAGTTGGTTAATGTATAGAGTTCCACTGGTTTACCCGCCTGCGTTTTGCCGAATGGTTGCTTCTTGACGCTGGCCGCGTGGGCAGCGAGTCCCATCGCTCCCAACACGCCGAGTGCCACCCACCTGCCGAAGAGCATTGAACGTCCTCCCATCCAGAAGGGCCATTGTAACAGCTAGATCTTCTTCACTTCCAGGCCGGATGGCGCACAGCGTGCAGGAAAGGGCGCGCATGCAGGCGAAACCGCCTGCGCCACAAGGATAATCGGCGCCTTGGGCCGGTGGGGCAGGAGGCGAAACCGCCTGCGCCACAAGGCTATCGCTCGATCTTCACCCGCGCGATGCGGTTGTGGTCCATTGCCAGCACCGTGTAGCGCCTACCCTGGTGCGCGACCGACTCCCCCACGCTTGGGATGTTGCCCAGGCGAAACAGCAGAAAGCCCGCCAGCGTTTCGAAGCCGGCGTCGGCGGGAATCTCGATGCCGAACTCGGCTTCTAGATCGCGAATTCGCGTGGCCCCGTCCAGCTCCGTTTCTTCGGCTTCGGGAACGCGGCGCACGCTCTTCTCGTCGTGCTCGTCCTCGATTTTGCCGACCACGTCCTCCAGCACGTCCTTCACGGTCAGCATCCCGACGATGGTTCCGAACTCGTCCACCACCATGGCGATATGCGAACTGCCCCGTTGGAACTCATCCAGCATCTGCGACAGCGGTTTGGTCTCTGGAACCACCAGGTGCGGGCGGACGAGCCTGGTGATGTGAAAGGCGCGGCTGGGCCGGCCCGCGCGAATGGCCCGGCGGCGCTCCTCCCAAACCGGCAGCAGATCCTTATAGTGCAGGATGCCGGCGATCTTCTCGGGCGCGCCTTGGTACACCGGCAAGCGCGAGTGCCGCTTCAGGAGCATGGTCTGCAACACCTGGTCGAGCGTGGCGTCCAAGGGAATGGAAACTATGTCGTTGCGCGGCACCATAATCTCGCGGACGGCGACATTGCCCAGGTCGAGCACGCGGTGGATCATGTCCTCCTGGGCCTCCGGCAGGTAGCCGAGGCCGCGGCTGGAAATGACGATGAGCTTCAATTCCTCCGCCGAATGGCCGCCCTGGGCCCCGCCCTTCAGCTTGAGCCCGCGCGTGATGGCGCCCGCCGAGCGTTCGATGACCACCACAAACGCGCTCGAGATGCGGTAGAACACCAGCAGCGCCGGAGCCACCAGCACCGCCAGGCGGTCGGCTTTGGCGATGGCGAGGTTCTTGGGCACCACTTCCCCCAGCACCACGTGGAAGTAGCTGATTACCAGAAACGAAATCGCAAAGCTGGCGCCGTGGAGGAACTTGGTGGTCAGCGGAGTGGTGACGGGATGGAACAGCTCGATGAGAATCCGATACAGCGTGTTCTCGCCGGCCCAACCCAGCCCCAGGCTGGCCAGCGTGACGCCAATCTGCGTCACCGAGAGCAGGCGCCCGGGGTTGGAGAGAAGGCTGCGCGCCGCCTGCGCGCCCGCCTGCCCCTCCTCCGCCATCTGCCTGAGCCGCGAATGGTGCACGGAAATCAACGCCACTTCGGCGCCCGCGAAGAAGCCGTTGACCGCGATCAGCAGAACCACCAACAGAATGCGAAATGGGGAGTAGGGCACGTGATCCCAAATAATTCTAGCTCGGTTTCCGGGCCGCGTGCGTCGGCCAGCGGTTTTCGGTCGGTGCTATTCTGGCCCTTGATCCCCCGAATCGTCAGGTACGTGAATATCGCGGTCGCCATTCTGCTGGCGGCCGCGCTGGCCCTCGTCTACTGGTACGC
>PLEM01000337.1 GCA_003137035.1 Bryobacterales bacterium
AGAGAACGGCGTATCTCATCTCAACCCCGCTTGTTTCAGGATACTACTCTGGGTCTTTGGGTCCAGATCCATCGAAGGATGCCCTGCAATTGTCACACGCCCCTTCTTGACCGGATGCTTGTATTGACGGTGGCTCCCTTCCTGGTTCACCAGGCGCCAGCCATCACGCTCGATCATCCGAATTGCATCGCGAACCTTCATGAATCCCCGGGTGTGCCAAGCCGNNGTGCTTCTCCGCGTCGCAGGAGGATTCCCGCAGCCGGCTTCGAATCCGCCGTGCGGCTCCCTGTGTCCGGCAGCACGGATCAGATCCTGTCCGCCGAGGCACGCACATGACCCGGGCGCAGACACGCGGCTCGTTTCGGTCACTTCCGCTGAGAGGGCGCGGGACACAGCCGATCCGGTTGACACTTCCCGGAACGACGCCTCCCAGGAGCCATCCCACGACAGGCATACCCGCGCGACCTTTGAATCCGCTTCGTCTGAACGTGCCCGAGCATGAAACCCTACCGGTAGCGTAGCGCCGGTGAACCCGCCCCCGACAATCCGGCGTGACGCCGACTTTGAGGGCTCGTCGCAAGACCGNNTGACGTGTCGGCCCCGGTTTGCCACTCGGAAGCCGCGCTCGTTGCGCTGACACCCACAGCGACAAGCCAGGCTCCGCCATTCGACCCGGCGCCGCCGCGCGCATCTGGCGGCCCCGGCCGCCTACGCGCTGTGAACGCTGGAGCTCAACACGACGCTTCGAGCGCTTGCCGGCTACGTGGCCGGAGACGGCGCTGCCCTTGCGTACCCTGCGCCGGATTGAGAGACAATAGTAGACGTGACGCAAGCGATCACCCGAGACCCGGAGACGATGCANNCAACTCCTGCTGGCGCGCGCCTGATGCGGCTCCTGATCGACGAGTGCATCGACGAACGGTTGCGGCTTCTGTTTCCCAGCCACGATTGCCAAACCGCTCGCTTCGCGAACCTGGCGGGACTCAAGAACGGGCGTCTCCTGGACGCCGCGGAAAACAGTGGGTTCGACGTTCTGATTACGGTCGACCAGAACATCCCGGATCAGCAGAATCTGGCCGCACGGAAGATCGCTTTGGTGATTCTCCGCGGACCAACGAACCGCCTGCGCGACTTGGCGCCGTTGGTACCGGCCGCGTTTTCCGCTCTGGGTTCCATCGAGCCTGGCGATGTTGTGAGAATCGGGTAGGTGTTACCAGAGGGCCGAGCCACACGTTGCCGGCGCTGTGCGTGACCTCTACGGAACGGGCGTAACGCAGCCAGGTGGCTGGCGAGCCACTTTCTGGTAAGCGAACTTCACGACAACCACCGTGTTTGCGATATGGCCTGGATCACCAGAATCGAAAGGACGAAAGAAACCTGGCGAAGAGGGGTTTTGTTCTTGCCGCCGCTGACCTCCGCCTGTGCCATTGTCCGACAATGTTATCTTCGTAGTAAATGGCCCTCATCCTCGACGGCAACTCCATCCGCGACCAGATTCTCAAAGAGTGCCAGCCGCGGGTGGCGGCGCTGGCGGCGGCCGAGCGCCCGCCGGGGCTCGGTGTCATCCTGGCCGGTGACAACGACGCGTCGGCGCGGTACGTGCGCAGCAAAGTGAAGGCCTGCCAGACGCTGGGCATTTACAGCGAGCAGCTCACGCCGCCAGCCAGCGTTACCACCGCCGAGCTGCTGGAGATGGTGGAGTGTCTGAACCAGCGGCCGGAGATCGACGGAATCCTGGTGCAGTTGCCGCTGCCGCCGCAGGTGGATACCAAGCGCGTGCTGCTGGCCGTCAACCCGGAGAAGGACGTCGACGGAATTCATCCGCTCAACGTAGGCCGGCTGGTCGAGAACACTCCGGGGCCGCGGCCCTGCACGCCGGCCGGGATCATGGAGCTGTTGAAGCGCTACGGCATCGTGGTGTCGGGACGGCGCGCGGTGGTGATCGGGCGCAGCGACATCGTGGGCAAGCCCATGGCGCTTCTGCTGATGCACCAGCACGCCACGGTCACCATCTGCCACTCGCGCACGCCCAACCTCGCCGAAGTCTGCCGCGAGGCGGATATCCTGGTGGCCGCCATCGGACGCGCGGCGCTGGTTACGGCGGATTTCATCAAGCCCTGCGCCGCCGTGATCGACGTCGGCCAGAACCGCATCTCCACACAAGAAGAGGTGCGGCGGATCTTTCGCGATTCGCCGGAGAAGCAGGCCGAGTTCGCCCGGAAGGGCAGCCTGCTGGTGGGCGACGTCAACCCGCTGGACGCGCTCGAGTGGGCCGGAGCTTACACGCCCGTGCCCGGCGGGGTGGGACCGCTGACCATCGCCATGCTGATGGCCAACACCGTCGACGCTGCCGAACGGAGACTCGGCGCATGCTCCACGTAGGATTGACCGGCGGGCTGGCCAGCGGCAAGAGCCTGGTGGGGCAGGCGCTCGCCGAGCTGGGTTGCCACTTCATCGAGGCCGATTCGTTGGGTCACCAGGTGCTCCTCCCGGACGGCGAAGCATACCAGGGCGTGGTCCGGGAGTTCGGACCGGGTATCCTGGAGTCAGACGGAACCATCGACCGCCGCAAGCTGGCGGCGGAGGTCTTCGGCGGTAAACCGCATCGGCATCACACAGGATTT
>PLEM01000348.1 GCA_003137035.1 Bryobacterales bacterium
GTTTGAAGCTGACTGGCGGAGCTGGCGGCGTGGGTGGCTCCTCGCGCTTGGGCGGAGGCGTCATCGCCGGCCGCTCCTCGCGTTTGAAGCTGACTGGCGGAGCGGGCGGCCCCTCGCGCCTAGGCGGAGGCGTCATAGCCGGCCGCTCTTCGCGCCGGAAGCTCAACGGCGGGGCTGGGGGACGCTCCTCGCGCCTGGGCGGAACGATCGGCGGCGGCGCCGGCTCTTCGCGCTGGGCAACCGGAGGCTCCTCACGCTTGGTAGGCACCACGACCGGTCCGGGCTTGGGCTCTTCGCGCCTGAGAACAGGCGGCGGGATCGGGGACCGCTCCTCGCGTTTGGGGACCGCTACCGGTCCGGCCCGCTCTTCTCGCGCCACGGGCGCCGGTGCGGGCGGCGCGACAGACTTGGCCTCACCAGGCTGCACGATGGATTGGGGGAAGGCCTTTTGGATCTCCGAGCGCCGGAAGGGGAACTGAAGCGGCGACTCGGCCGGAATGTTCCCGTCTTCCCACAGGAAGAACCCAGCCGCGCTGGGCTTCATGGCGAACGGCTTGACCAGCAGGAACACGCAGTTCGGGTCGGAGAAGAACTCCTGGGCGATGGCTACGTCTTCGTCCTGGTCGATGAACAGATCTTTGCGAGTGTTGCTGCGGAAGAACCCCACTACGGACAAGGGGCCGCTCTTCAAGCGCTGCAAGGTTTGCCGGAGCTGGTCCTTGTCAGGGTCCGAGAGCAGATACAAGGGGCCGCGGCTGTAGTCGCACGAGACGGGCTCGCAGTTCTCGACAAACACGGTTCGCTTGTCGGAGCGAGCAATCCGCCCGAGCAGGATTCCCCCAACCTCCGAGCCGCGCTTGGTTACCGCCTTGAAGCTCTCAATGACCTCGCGCTCGAGGCGGTCGATCAGATCCAGGCTGATCTGGATGCTGGTCGAATTAGTGGGGACCTCCCAGCGAAAAGAGGCCGTGACGGGCGAAGGAGTGCCAACCGCCTCGGCCGGGATCGTCGAATTAGTCATGAAGCGTCCTCCCCAACACGTATTCAGGGGTATGCGTCGGTTCCCGATTTTACATGAAAATGACCGCGTTTACCACAGACTTCAAGAGGTTTCGGGCCTCCGAACACGTTTGGATCGAAGCCGTTGCGCGTTGCAATGCCCAGCGATCTGCGTAGCACTAGCAAGAAAGTAATTATCACCGTGTAGCCCAGCGGTACTAACTATGGCCTAGTGCTAAGTGATAACTCGGCGGCCTCACCCCTTCACGTCCCGCCCGATACCCCTCGTGTTGGCTTCGAATCCCCCCATACCGATGGGAGTAGCGGGAAGCCCAGCAATGCCCGCTACTGGTGGTCCCATCGCGGGTAAATGGTTTTCGGCGTTGGCGTTGTGGAGAACGGGCAGGAGTTGCCGGAGCACTTTTCAGGCCCGGCGCCCGGTCGCCTGCCATGTCGGCCGCCAATCGCTCGGGGAGAGAGGGCGGAGGCCCAGGGACGCTCTGCCGGTACCAGTACGGCAGCCTGGTACTGTTTTTGTTAATAATGCCGGCCGGAGGGCTTCGGAGGCCCGAAGTTGGGGAGAAGACCGNNGCGGCCTGAAGGCCGCCCTCCAAGCTCGATCTTCTCCCACCCCTTCGGCTGCGGTATCTTCCGCGAACGGGTGGAAGCAGATAGGGCTAGGCGGCGTGAATCCGGCGCAGCGATTCGGTGAACGGCGGGCGGGCCACGCCGCGCTCGGTGATGATGGCCGTGACATAGCGGTTGGGCGTGACGTCGAAGGCGGGGTTCGCGGCGGCGGCGCCATCCGGAGCGACCTGCACGCCGAAGAAGTGCGTCACTTCCCGGGCCGGGCGCTGCTCGATCGGAATCTGGTCGCCGGATTCGAGCGACAAGTCGAGCGTGGAGACGGGAGCGGCGACGTAGAACGGGACCCCGTTCTCGTGCGCCAGAACGGCGACCGGGTAGGTTCCGATCTTGTTGGCGACATCTCCATTGGCGGCAATCCGGTCGGCTCCCACGATCACACAGCCGATGCGGCCGGATTTCAGGAAGTGCCCCGCCATGTTGTCGGTGATCAGAGTGGCGGGGATGCCGTCGTGCATCAGTTCCCAAACGGTTAGGCGCGCGCCTTGCAGGAACGGGCGGGTCTCGTCGGCAAACACATCGATCTTCTTGCCCGCGGCAACGGCGGCGCGGATCACCCCGAGCGCGGTGCCGTAGCCGGCCGTGGCCAGCGCGCCCGCGTTGCAGTGGGTAAGAACGGTCTTGCCGTCGGGGACGAGTTCCGCGCCGTGGCGGCCTAGCGCCTGGTTGATGGCGATATCTTCGCGCCGGATCTCGATGGCCTCGGCCACCAGCCGCTTGCGAATCTCCTCGACGGGGCAGCCGCGCAACGACTGGTACAGCCGCTTCATGCGCTCGATGGCCCAGAACAGGTTGACGGCGGTGGGGCGGGTTTGCGCGAGCGTGTCGCAAATGGTCTCGAACTCCGCGTCGAGGTGGTCCGCGCGGAGCGCGCCGAGAGCGACGCCCATCGCCGCCGCAACTCCGATGGCGGGCGCGCCGCGAATCACCATGGACCGGATGGCCTCGGCCACCTCGCGGTAGTCGCGGCAGGTGACGTAAGCCTCTTCGCGCGGCAGGCGGGTCTGGTCGATCATGACCACCCCGTCATCGGTCCATTGAATGGTTTCCAGCATGGGTCAGCGAACCAATCCTTGTCTCTGGGCCGCCAGGGTAATTGCGAACTGCGTCAGGTTGTAGGCGGCATGCATGACGACGGCGGCGGCGGTCGAACCGGAGCGGTGGCGCATCCATCCGAACCCCGCCCCGGCCAGGAAGATAATGAGCAGCAGTTGCCAGGTCCAGGCGTATTGGAATCCATGCAGCAGCGCGAAGGGGACCGCCGCCGCAAGCACTCCGGCGAGGGCGCCGAAGGAACGCACCAGGAGCGGCATAAGAAATCCGCGAAACATCAGCTCCTCGCACAGCGGGCCGAGCGTGACCGCGAATACGCCGATCAGCACAATCGCTCCGGGGTCCTTCAGGAACTCCTGGAACGGCGTTTTGATCTCCGGTGGCCGCAGCAGGGCGCCGAGAACGAGGGCCGCCAGCGCCATGAGGAATCCCCATCCGGCGCTGTCCCAAAGCCCGCGGGGCGGCCGTAGCCAGGCCAGCGAGCGCCAGAACGGGCGGCCGTAGCGCAGCCGGATGAGTGCGTAAAGCGCCAGGAACCACACGCCGTAGAAAGAGAACGTCAACAGGCGC
>PLEM01000257.1 GCA_003137035.1 Bryobacterales bacterium
GCTCATAGGCGGTGCGCAGGCAGCCAACATCTTTTGGCAGGTCGGTAGTTCGGCAACGCTCGGAACGTATTCCATCTTCAACGGAACCATCCTGGCCCAGGTCTCCGTCTCGGTCCTCACCGGCGCCGCGCTGAATGGCAGGGCTTTGGCACGGACTGGGGCGGTCACATTGGATACCAATACGACCGTTAACCCCGGACCGGCGACGACGGGCGGACCCTCAGCGGCGCTGGCCGTCACCTGTCCATTGAATGCTGCCCAAATCGGTGTGGCTTACAACTCCTTACTAGTGGCCACGGGCGGCACCCCCCCCTACACGTATTCCATCACGGGATCGCTGCCGCCGGGTTTGAGCCTGGACCCTTCCACCGGAATTATCACTGGGACCCCGACTGGCGGAGGGGGCAGCAGTCCCTTCAGCGCCAACGCCGCGGACAGCGCAGATGGCACCGCGACCAGAAGCTGCAGCATCGGCACTTTGCCGCCGATCGGAACGGGGACTCCCGCTCCGTCTTCGGTGATTCTCGTCGCGATTGGTCTTGCTTGCGTCGCGCTTTACCAGCAGAGAGAGCGGTTACTGCGGCATTTGAGAAAGACCTAAAGTCGAGACCGACGGTCTGCCATACGGCACGAGCACAGCCACAACACCCGGCATGAGCAGGACGCGTCAGGCTTTCGTCGCCCTAACCGCTGGGGCCCTTCTGCTCTGTTACGCTCCCACGCTTCGAGGGATGTTCGAGCAGTGGTCGAACGACGAAGACATGTCGCACGGTTTCGTCGTGCCGGTGGTCGTCCTGTGGATCGTGTGGAGGGAGCGCGAGCGCTGGCTAGCGCTGCCGGCGGACCCGAGCTGGTGGGGGTTGGCGGTGCTGGCAGCGGGCGCCGGCATGCAACTCGTGGCCGCGCTTGGCGCGGGTCTGTTTGCCGGCTCGGTGGCGTTTCTGGTATCGGTTGCCGGCGCGGTGCTTTTGCTCGGTGGCTTCGCTTGGCTCCGCGCTTGGGCTTTTCCGCTCCTGCTTGCGCTCTTCATGCTGCCGAAACTGGCGCTCGTCTATAACCAGGCGACTCTGCCGCTGCAACTGCTCGCCAGCCGCATGGCCGCCGGTATCTTGACGGTCGCCGGGATTGGGGTAATCCGGGAGGGCAATATCCTGGAGGTGGCCGGTCGCCGGGTCTTTGTGGCGGAAGCCTGCAACGGCATTCGTTATCTGCTCTCGCTCGGTTTCATGGCGGTGGTGTTCGCCTACCTGTCCGACAAGAAACCGTGGATGCGAATCGCCCTGCTCGCGGCGGCCGTGCCGATCGCGATCCTCGCGAACGCCGTGAGAGTGGCGGCCGCCGCTTGGTTCCCATCTCTCGCCGCGGGCACTCCTCATGCGATCTCCGGTTGGTTCCTCTTTGTGGTTTGCCTGGCGACGTTGGTACTCGTGCGACGACTGTTCAATAGAATATATGCCCGTTTCCAATCCTGAGTGGCGCGGGGCTCTCGTTCCAGTTGTTCTGGTTGCTCAATTCCTGTTGATTCACGTAGCGGCGGGCCGCGAGCATCCGCCGGCGCCGCCGCCTCTCGCGCGTTTCCCCGCCGAGTTCGGCCGATGGAAGCTATTCTTCGAGGACCCGATAGCTCCGGACATCGCCAGGGAACTCGGGGCCGACGCTCTGTTGAGCCGGACCTATATCGAGACTCAAACAGGCTCTCCCGCCAGTTTATTCGTGGCCTGGTTCCGGACCCAACGCGGCGGCGCTCGGCAGCCACACTCGCCCAAGGTGTGCTTGCCGGCTTCAGGTTGGACGCCGGAGCGAGTAGACGAGGTTACCCTCGACACCGCAGCCGGCGCCATTGCCGTGAACCGCTACCTCGTCGCCAATGGCGCCCAGCGCGCCGTGGTTCTTTACTGGTACCAGACGCCCCGCCGCGCGATCGCTGGCGAGTGGGCTGCAAAACTCTGGCTGGTGGCCGACGCCATACGGGACAAGCGCACTGACACGGCACTGGTTCGCGTGATTGCGTGGCCGGCCGGCGGAAGCGACGACGCGGCAACCGCCGCCGCCGTCGGGTTCGCGCGGGAATTGTACCCGATGCTGCGGGAATACTTGCCGCGCTGAGCCGCCCGGCCACTCTGTTACACTGGCCCCATGCCGGACCAGCCGCCCGAGCCTGCCGAGTCCACGCCTACGGAGTTCATGCCGCCGCCCGCGCCCCCATCGGCCCATCCCGACGAGGAACGCTTCCCTCCCGGCACTCTGATTGCCGACCGCTACCGCATCGCCGGCCAGCTCGGCCGCGGCGGAATGGGTGAGGTGTACCGCGCCACCGACCTGGTGCTCCGCCAGCCCGTCGCGCTCAAGTTCCTGCCCGAAGCCGTCGGCGCCGCCCAGTCCGTCCTCGAGCGCTTTCTCAACGAAGTGCGCATCGCCCGCCAGATCTCGCACCCGAACGTGTGCCGCGTTTACGACCTGGGCGTCTACCAGGGCTTGCACTATATCTCGATGGAGTACGTCGATGGCGAGGATCTGGCCTCGCTGCTGCGCCGCATCGGCCGCCTGCCGTCCGACAAGGCCCTCGAGTTTGCGCGCCGCATCTGCGCGGGTGTGGCCGCCGCGCACGAGAAGGGCGTGCTGCACCGCGACCTCAAGCCCGCCAACATCATGATCGACGGCCGCGGGCAGGTGCGCATCATGGATTTCGGGCTGGCCGGCTGGAGCGGCCAGATCCAGGGCGCCGAGATTCGCAGCGGCACGCCCGGCTACATGGCCCCCGAGCAGCTCGAAGGCGCCGAGGTCACTCCCCGCAGCGACATTTACGGCCTGGGCGTGGTGCTCTACGAGATGTTCACCGGCAAGCGCGCCTTCGAGGCCTCCAGCGTGGCCGAGTTGTCCCGGCTCCAGGCCCAATCCACGCCCGCGGGTCCCTCCTCGGTGGTCAAGGATCTCGACCCCGCCATCGAGCGCGTCATCCTGCGCTGCCTGGACCCCGATCCCGCCCGCCGCCCCGCCTCCGCCCTGGCTGTCGCCGCCGCCCTCCCAGGTGGCGATCCCCTTGCCGCCGCCCTTGCCGCCGGCGAAACCCCATCCCCCGAGATGGTGGCCGCCGCCGGCCAGTCTGAAGGGCTCAGACCCTCTCTCGCCCTCGTCGTTCTCATTCTGGCGCTGGCCGGGCTGGCCGTTTCCGCTTACTTTTCCGGCCGGGTCAGCCTCATCTCCAGAACGCCCTTTGACAACTCGCCCGATGCCCTCGCCGGCCGGGCCAGGGAGATTCTACAGAGCTTCGGCTATCCTGATCGCCCCGCGGACACCGCGCGCGGTTTCCTTTACGACTACGACTACTTGTACTACCTGGCGCACCTCAATCGCTCCCCCGGCCGCTGGGCGGCGCTTGCCGCCGGACAACCCGCCCCCGTTCAGTTCTGGTACCGCACCAGCCCGCGCCCGTTCACGCCCTCCGACTTCTTCTCCGGGTTCTTTCCTGGCAGCGTATCGACCTCGGACCCGCCGCTGACCACCTCCGGCATGACCCGGCTCACTCTCGATCCTTCCGGACGGCTGGTCGACCTCTCGGTGGTCACGCCCGAGCACGAGGATTCGCGCGGACATTCACTCCCCTTCGACTGGAAACTCCTGTTCGCCGCCACCCGCCTCGACCCGGCCGGATTCTCTCCCGCCGAGCCCCAGTGGCTCCCGCTCTCTTTCGCCGACGAGCGGAAAGCCTGGACCGGATCTCTCCCGGGCGGCGCCCCGAATTCCCTCCGCGTCGAGGCCGCCGCCTTCCGAGGCCGTCCGGTCTACTTCCGTCTGGCCGGGCCCTGGACCCGGCACAGCGGCATGCAGCCCATCCCTATCACCCCCAGGCGGCAAGCCGCCAACATGCTGGTCATCGGGCTGCTGCTGTTCGCCGTCCCGGTGAGCCTCCTGGTGGCCCGCAAGAACGCCCGCCAGGGCCGCGGCGATCGCCGCGGGGCCACCCGCCTCGCCGCCTTCGTATTCATTCTCATGCTGTTGGTCTGGGCTCTGGGCGCCTCCCACGTTCCGGATCTGTACGAGATCCCGCTCCTGCTCATGGCCACCAGTTGGGCCCTGTTCTTCGGCGCACTCGCCTGGGTCTTCTACCTGGCACTCGAGCCGTTCGCGCGCCGCCTCTGGCCCCAGGTCCTGATCTCCTGGAACCGCCTGCTGGCCGGTGCTTTCCGCGATCCGCTGGTGGCCGCCGACGCGCTCGTGGGCATGGCTTTCGGCACTGGACTCGCTCTGCTCTCTTTCCTGCGCCTCGTCGCTGTTGAATATCTTGGCGGATCGCTGTTCACCCACGACCTCTTCCCGCTTGCGGGCCCCCGTCAACTCGCCGCCGAACTCCTGGCCCATATCCCCATCTCCATCGCCTTGGCCATCCCCCTGTGCTTGTTCCTGGTCACCTTGCGCAAGTGGTTCCGCCGGCAGTGGCTCGCCGCCGGTGTGTTCATCCTGGTACTCGGCCTCCCCAACCTGCTGTCGAGCGACCTGCCCCTTCTCGATGGCCCCTTTCAAGTCATCGGCCTCTTGATCTTCGTGATCATCCTGGTTCGTTTCGGCCTGCTCGCGATGGTGGTGGCCAACATCACCGAGAACGCCCTCATCGCCATTCCCCTCACCCTCGATTTCTCCGCCTGGCACATCGGGCTCTCCCTGTTCACCCTTCTGGCCCTGGCCGCCTTCGCCACCCTCGCCTTCCGCCTCGCCTTGGCCGGCCGACCCCTCTTCCCGAGCGACTGATCACACATCTCCCACATCATATTTCTCCCTACCGCTCAATCACTTCCCCCTGCGCTGGCCTCGCCGCCGCCTCGCCTCCCCTCTACCATGAAGCCAGAAAGGAAAGCCCATGCAGGCCGCATCTCGCAGTACGATTTTGATTCTCGCGCTGATGGCCACCGCCCTGGCCCAAACCAGCGTCCCCGTGACGCTACCACAACCGGACAAACTCTCCTACGCCACATCCGAGCTGAACCTGTTCACGCTCTACGACCGGGACGGCTACCGGGCGGCGTTCGGCACGACCGCACCCACCTGCGACCCCTCCAAGCCGCTCAAGAACTGGTTCGATTCCACCATGAGCGCCGCCGATCCCGACAGCCTGGCCCTCTACAAGGGCGTGCTCACGAACAAGGACGGCTCGCCGGCGGTGAAGCAATTCTGGATGACGGCGGCGGAGGCGGCCGTGGTCAACCTTCCCGGCCGGGAAGCCTACCCCAAGTACGTGCCGGCCCCCACCAAAGCCTATATCCCCGGCGCCGGCGGCGGGCAGCAGAACACCGCGATCAGCCCAGCCGACCTTCTGACGCAGGTCCAAGCGCTCATGCTGGCGCTGGAAGTGACCGGAACGATCCAGCCGGCAGGTTTCCCCGAAACGGTTTATCCGTCCGACGAGAACCGCCGCCAGTACAACATCGTGGTTGATGGTGTGCCGCACAACGGCGGCCTGTTGCTCATGGAACGCTACTCCAGCGGTGTGGGCGCCCCCGGTCACTGGGTCAAGACCGCGGACGGGGAGCTTTCATTCGTTTACGACCCTCCGCCCGACTGCGCCGGCATCGTGAATGTCCGTCCGACCCCCNNGCTTCCCAACGAAGTCTTGAAGGACAGCCCGTTCGGCGGCTGGGCGGTCTACCGAACCGACAAACAGCAAGAGCAGGCTGAAGCAGGCGGCCAGTTCACGGCCGCCGATCGGGCCCTGCTGCAAGCCATCGCGAAGAAACTGGGGGTCCAGTAGCACGGCCCTCGAAAGGAACTCTCTATGAATAACGCAAAGCGAAACTGGAAGACCACCATCATGGGCATCTTGACGCTCGCGATGCTGGCCTTCAACGTCTACAGGACCCCCTCCGTGCTCGCCGATCCGGCCCAGCAGGCGCAAGTTGCCGCCGGCGCCGCCGCGGGAATCGGCCTGATCGCCGCCAAAGACGCCGACCAGACGGGCACCGGCGAGCAGCCTAAGCAGTAGGCCCAGGCGAGGACGATTCTCGGGAATTGCAGGATACAAGCCCGGCTGTGGCGCACGACGAGCCCGTGTCTACTGCGCCACCTTGAACTCCAGCACCCCTTTGCCCCACACGGTCTGTCGTCCCACGCCCACCCAGCGCGCGGCCCGCAGATAGGGGACGAACTCTCCCAGATCCCCCTCGTACTCCGCTTCGCCCACGAACCCACCGAGCGGATGCCGCTCTCCGGTCTTGGCAGAACGCCGCTCGGCCTCGCTGAACTCCAGCCGGAGACTGGTCAGTTTCACCAGCGCCGCCCGCTCGCCCAGCGTCTTGAAGTCGATCTCGAGCGCCCCCGCTCCGTACAGCGCCCGCAGCGTGCTCAGCCGGTCCCGGATGCGGCCGAACAGCACCGCGAACTCCGGCCGGGTCGCCAGCAGTTGACCGTGTTTCAGCTCGGTGGGAGTGGTAAACCGCACCTTCACTTTCGACGCCGCCTCGTCGACGCCCCCCAAATTCAGCCGGATGGGCGGCAGCAGCTCCGTCATCAGAAACGTGGACCCGTTGTAGACGCAAGACGCGGGTTTCCCCTGGGCATCCAACTGCTCCACCCGCTGGAGCGCCGCTCGCCCGCGCCGCGGCCCGATCCCCTCGGTGGCCAGTTGGGCGAAGGCCAGAACGAAATACACGATTGCCGGGTTTTTGAGGTCGAACAGGTGAACGTCGAAGTGGAATCCGCGGCCCGCTTCGATGGTCTGCCCGTCCAGGTGCGCCGCGCGGAACACGAACGGCCGCGGCCAGTCGTGCAGCCCGCTCGGCCCATCGGCCGCCAGAGCCACCGGCTCGAAGATCCGGGCGTACGGGCAGGTAGCCCGCTGCTCACAGGTGTGCGCGTCGTGGCACTTCGAGATGCACACGAGCTGCCGGAAAATCGTGCCGAACGCACCCCTCACTACGTTGCCCGATTTCCCGGGAGGGAAGTAGATCGACTCTCGCGCCGTGAAATGAAAACGGAAGGCCAGCAGATCGAAGCTCAGCCCCTCCGCGTCACAGGTTGACACTCATCTCCTCGGAACATACAACCATACCACTTCGACGCAAAACCCGTGGCAGTATACCCTGTCCACGGGGGCAGGGTGTACTGCCACGGGTTT
>PLEM01000258.1 GCA_003137035.1 Bryobacterales bacterium
GAGGCCCGAGATGGGCGAGCGGTAGAGCAAACACCCTTCGCCGGCCTGGGGCAGGCCGCTATCGGTCTGCCCGGCCAGCATCACCGTCACCGCCAGAAGCGCCAGGATGACGCAATTCCTTACGAACCGTGCCATGGTTTCCTCCATGGCTATCGCATGGCAACTAGTGGGCCAAGAGGTGTAATTGCTTCGGGGCAGGGTTTTGAGCGAGTTAGCACAGGGGCGCGAATGCACTTGTGTCACGGCATCCACGATCGTGTCAGGGCAGCCACTGTGGCGCACCCCGGCTCACTGGCAGCGTTGTCGAATCTTTTCGTGTAACCTGGATTGTCGGCCGCCGCCGGCGTCCCCGTTAAGCCTTATCCGTTTTAGCTTACGACGCACTGTCGTCGGAAGGGCAGGAGGCGTTCTCTGAAGTCAGTCCGAAAGGGAATGGAGAAAGTGGAATGAGATCATTTTGGGGATTGTTGGTTTGGTCTGCCTTGCTGGCTGGGCTATCGTCTCTCATTCCGTTCCTGTACAGGAAACTGGATTTCGATTTAGTGCTGCTGGTCAGCTCCTTTTGTTCAGTATTGTGGCTTGCCGTAGTGCTATATGCCCTGAGAACTGTCGGGCGTCGCGGTCGTTGGTTGCTGCTGGGACTGCCGCTGTGCCTCCTCTGGCCACTTTCGACCCTGCTCGTGTGGCTCAGTTGCCGGTTAGGGCTAGACTGCATCTAGCCTTGCCTGTCCCCCGGACCCGCATCTGGCAGGCGGGGGAGCAGTGTCGGCGGTCGTTGCTCCGGCGCTGCAGAGGGATGGTGGGCCGCACTGGGGAGCCGGAAACCGAGCGCAGGTAATCATGCAGGCGGTCTCCTCGGCGCATGGCTGCCAGATGGCGTCGATGAGCCTCAGGGGCCGGTACTGCGTGGATCCAGTTCTTGCGTCCCACCACCACCGGGCGCATGGAGTTCTCNNTTCTCCGCCAGGTTGTTGCTCAACTCCAGCATGGGGTTGGTCTGACGGATACCGATCATCGGCCTCCGCCGGCATCCCCGCGGCCTCAGGCCACCCAACGCCGGGCGCCGGCGCCCCTACTGCGCCATCTCTGGCGGGATCGGCAGAGTCACCGCGCCGGTGGCCGCCCATTCGGCGCCGCGGGTGAAGGTGGTGACGAAGGCCGGGGTGCTCACGGCTGCGGCGTCGTGGCCGAGCACCGTCGCGAAAATCCGCCCCTGGCCGTACCCGGTGGTCCAGAGCATGGGCTGGTCCCGGCCCGGCCCCGGAATGGGCTGGCGCGCCTTGCCCTGGTAGAGGGCGTGGTCGTCATAGGCCGTCGCCAGGACGTGGTAGGCGCCGTCGGACTGCCATTTCAGGTTGGAGTAGAGTTCGTCCTTGGGTTGCGGAAAGGACTTTCCTAAACCCTTGGTGATAGGGTGATCGGGGTCCTGGATGGTGACCGTGAAATCGTGTGCCGCCGAATGATGGCCGTTATTGGGCCGCCAGTTGCCGCCGCATAGCTTCTCATACTCCGTCCAACCCTCGAAGGCCGCCACCGAGAAGTGGTAAATGACCAGCCCTTTGCCCGATCGCACGTAGTCCAGGAGCGCTTTGTCCGCGCGCTCGCCCCAGCGCAGCTCGGGCTTCTTCTTCTCGTAGTAGGCGAGGATGACCACGTCGTAGGGCGCCAGGGTTTCCGGCCCCGCGCCGCGGAACTCCTCGGTCACGCGCACCTCGAACCGGCCGGTGTCTTCGAGCGCCTTGCGCAGCGGGCCTTCCACGCCACGCCAGTCGTGGACCTCCTGGCCGGTTACGATCAGCGCCTGGAGCTTGGGCTGCTGGGCGGCAGCCAGCAGGCTGGCCGCGAGCAGGCCGACACCGAGTCTGGTTTTCATGCGAGCCTCCGATGACCTGCCGATTATAGCGTGCCGATGAAGTCCGCAAGAAATGTCAAGCGAAGCGATCCGCGGGCACGTACAATTCTCAATGATGGGCATGCGAAACGGCACCGTGGAATCCTACCAGGAGCGGGTGCAGCGGGTCCTGGTGCATATCGAGAACCACCTGGACGGGCCGCTCCCGCTGGAGGAACTGGCGGGCGTCGCGCACTTCTCGCCGTATCACTTTCACCGCATCTTCCGCGGTATGGTCGGCGAATCGGTCAAGGAGCACGTCCGGCGGCTGCGGCTGGAGCGGGCCGCGCGCCGGCTCCGCTTCTCCGGCGAGCCCATCACCATGATCGCGCTGGACTCCGGCTACCAGACGCCCGAGTCGTTCACCCGCGCGTTTGACGCGATGTTCGGCGAATCGCCGTCGGGCTTCCGTCTGAGTTCCCGCGAGCTGACTCCGCCATCGCGGGAGCGCACGCCGGGGCCGCCGCTCGAGGTCCGCGTCCAGAGGATCGGGCCGTTGCGCCTGGCTTTCGTGCGTCACATCGGGCCGTACGACGAGGTCGGGATTGCCTGGGGGAAGCTGATGTCGTGGGCGGGCCGGCGCGGCCTGCTCGGCCCGAACTTGAAGATGATGGGCGTCGTCCACGACGACTGGGAGATCACGCCGCCCGAGACGCTGCGCTACGATGCCGCGCTGCCGGTGGACGAGAGCGTCCAGCCCTCGGGCGAGCTGGGAATTCAGACGCTGGAGCCGCGCGAGTACGCCGCGGCGACCCATCGCGGCCCGTACTCGACCTCGGGCAACACTTACGCGCGCATGGCCGGGGAGTGGCTGCCCGCGAGCGGCCGCGAGCTGCTCACCGCCCCGGCCATCGAGATCTACCACAATTCGCCGTACTCGACCGCGCCCGAGAACCTCTTGACCACCATTCACCTGCCACTTACAGACAAGGAGTAGAGACAATGCCAACCGCCATCGAAAAAGTCGATTTCTATAAAACGCACAAATCCGAATACGCGACTCCCAAGCAGCCCGTGCTGATCCAGGTCGGGCCCGCCAAGTACCTGGCCATCGAGGGAAAGGGCGAGCCCGGCAACGAGCAGTTCCAGGCGCAAATCGGCGCGCTCTTCGGAGCCGCCTACACCATCAAGATGACCAGGAAGTTCGCAGGCAAGGGCGACTTCAAGGTCTGCGCGCTGGAAGGCCAGTTCTGGGATTTCGAATGCGGCAAGCGCACCATGGAGTGGAAGCTGCTGATCCGCGTGCCCGGCTTCGTCACCGCCCGAGACCTGAAAGCCGCCATCGCCGCGCTGAAGAAGAAGGGCAAGGACGCGGAAGTCGACAACCTGCGCCTGGAAACCATTAAGGAAGGCAAGTGCGTCCAGGTGCTCCACGTCGGGCCGTACGACAAGGAGTACGAGACCTTCGCCCGCATGGACGCCTTCATCAAAGAGAAGGGCCTGGCGTACCGCGGGCTGCACCACGAGCTGTATCTTTCGGACCCGCGCCGCGTGCCCCCCGAGCGCCTGCGCACCATCCTGCGCCACCCGGTGGAGTGAACCGCTGTGAAGAAATCGCTGGGCAAGCTGAAGCATGCCTCACGTAGGACATGCTTCAGCTTGTCCTCTGAGGAAGTGGTTGCCCAAAACTAGGAAGCCCCAGGTTGGGTACCTGGGGCTTCACTCAGAGGGGCTGGCGACGGGCTGGGTCCCGTCGCCGGGATGCTATGTTGTGTATAGCTTATTGGGTCGAATATAACACAAACCGACCTGCTTATCTCCTGAAAACTCAAAAATCCAGCCAAACCGGCGAACACGGTTCTAGAAGTACTAACGTTCTGGGTATGGCAGTACTGGGGGATTCAAGCGCGCCGCTGCGGGGGGTGGGAAGCAAGCACCCCTCCCCCGAAAACCGCTGGGGATAGAATGAACATTATGTGCGGAATTGTTGGATACATCGGGAACCGCAGGGCCGTGCCCATCATCCTGGATGGCCTGCACCGGCTGGAGTATCGCGGCTACGACTCCGCGGGGCTGGCGGTGTTCTGCGCCGACGGCAGCCTGGCGGTGCGCCGCGCCTCGGGCAGACTGCGCAACCTGGAAGAAGCCATCCGCATGAACCCGGTCGATGGTTCCTACGGCATCGGGCACACCCGCTGGGCCACGCACG
>PLEM01000316.1 GCA_003137035.1 Bryobacterales bacterium
GTCGGGAACGAAGAGATGCACGCCCAGGATCTGCCGCTTGAAATTGAACCGTGCGCCGCACACGCCCCGTATGTGCACCCGCGCGTCGAGCAGGTTGGCGGGCGGCTTTATCGAGCCATAAACATAGGCCGTGAACTGGTGGATGCCCCAGTTGAGGCCGAGGATAGGATGCCCTCCCTCCCAACGTACCGAATACACCACGCCGTCCGCCTCCACCCAGGTACTGTCGGCGATGCCCGCGTGAAGCTGCTCGATGTCGATTCGGAGAGGTTCGGGCAGGGCTTGCCGGCCGATCACACGCGCGCTGTTGGCGCTGACTACAGGTGCGAACTGACCTGGGGCGGCGGATCCTTCGATTTCCACCAGATCGCCCAGGCTCAACACGGGTTGGGGATCGTTAGGGAAGTACACGAAGATCCCCCCTGTCTGGTCCTGCGCGAACGTGTTCTTGGCCACTGGGTTATGGTAGGTAACCACCGCCCGAAGATGGACCGGATATCCTTGGCCGGCCTGAGCTTCCGAGAGTTCCTTGACCTTCCCTATGGTGGTTAACACAGGCAGCGGCCCCGTGTTTCGGCGTTCCCGCGCCTCGTCCAGCACGGTGCAGGCAGTCAGAACCCGCGCTCCCTGTTGCTCGCCTGCAAAACACAATACGTCGCGCGCGGCCCCGGCTTCGATGGATTGGGATGGGGCGGACCGGAGCGGCGCGGCGCCGGTGGAATCCCGGAAGATCAGCTTGCCCGCCTCCAGCGAGACGGAGCCATGCAAGCGAATCCGGTGCTCCGGCATTCGGGCGCCCTCCGCCGACAGGACCGAGCGAACGGTTCTGACCGGAACATTCGCCGCGGCGGGCGCCGGCTTCAGGATCTCGAAATCGTCGAGCGCTGTTGCCCACAACTTCACGCCGACGGCGACGCCACGGACATCCAGGCTGGTCGCGAGAACACCCCGCGCTCGGACCACGGCGTCCACGGGCGAGTGATCCGCAAATGCCGATTGATCCTTAACCCGGACCCAGACGCTCCGCCCGAGAGTGCGAATGACCATGGTGAACCGGTTGTCGTGGCCCATGACCGCGGACCTCACGACGCCTTCGATCTCGGCGAGCTGGTACTGGAACCGCCCGGAGGCCAAGTCGTCGGCGCTAGGCCGCACCGGCTTGGGAAGCGGGCTATGCCTGTCGCCCGCGTGAATGCTCCCGTACCTCACCTCGGGATTGGCCCCGCCGCTGGCGACCGTTCCCTGAAGCTCCACGGACACCCCGCGATCCAGGCCCAGGCTGGCCGGGGGCGCGCCTAGCACCCGGACCGCGCCGGTCGAGTCCTGCACCATCAACAACTGGAAGGTGCCATCGATGTAGGTAACCGTTCCGTGGAGCCTAACCGGTACCTGCGCGGCAACCTCCTCCCGCGTGAGCCGGCGAATCTGTTCGACGGTGGTCAGCGGGCCGCTCGGTGCGCTCTGCCTGGATGCCGCGCACCCGCTGGCGAACAAACAGAGCAGGCCAAATGCCAGGCCGGCAGCGCAAGTTCTCAAAGTGGTACGCATATTACCATACCCATTAGGCGTCGGATCCAAAAGGTTGTCAACGCACAGCGGTACCGCTACGGTCACGGTACACTACCCCCCTCAAACTCCGACCTCAACCCCTTCGTCTGCGCGGGCGATCGTGTTGAAAGCTCAGGCGAAAACATGTAAACAGAGCCAATTACAGGCGAGCGCCTTCGCCTGCACTTCCAACCACGCTGCCCGTTTCGTGGGGCGGACCTCCCGGTCCGCGGGCCGACGTCCAAGTCGGCCCAAGAGAACTCGGGTAGCACCGACGGTCTTGCCGCCGGTGTCTTTCCCGGACCGAATTTAGCGATCGAAATACTCCCTCTGCCATTCAGCCATGGCACGAGGGCAGTCAGCGTGCACTGGGGCCGCAACACCAGGTGAGCCTGGTGGGGCCGAACAAGTAATACGCCCGGTGCCAGCGTGGTTCCTGCGGGTTGCCGTCCAGGCGTCCATCCGGAGCCAGAAAGAACATGCGCGAATTGGATCGCCTCGGAACACCTGGATGGAGTCGGCGGCAAGACCGCCGGCGCTACCCGAGCCCCCGCAGGACTTCGGCAAAATGTAGGAACTTCAGAGGCCGACGTCACGTCGGTCCCGAACCCCGGAGGTCCGTCTGACAGATCCCTGCCAGTGGCACCCCACTGCGCTAGGTGAGCGGTGTTTCGCCGAGACCGGTCCTGCCAAAGTTTCGAGGCCGCAGATGACCTCCGAGATCCCCCCAACTGGGGTGACTGGCATACCTGCCAGGGCCTTAGTGGTCATCATTGGATTTCCGCTCGGCCCTATGGATGCGCCAGGAAGCACGCGTACCACATCGAAAGGTATGCGGGCCGGGCAGGAACCTGCTTTGGAGAGAATGGACCTCTTCTGGTCTGGTGAGCCGGGCGGGACTCGAACCCAGAAGGCCCACTGATAACACGCAAGTTGCTGATTCCACGAATCGGCAAAAACGCCAAAACCGATACCTCCGCCAAAGTGGGGTACACAGCGGGTACACGGCCACGGTGCAGGCCGTTGGAGTGCACCCGCACCAGCACCCTCAAGATGGACCCAATTCGCCCAGAGCCAAACGCGCCAGCGCAGCCCTGTACCTACGAGCGAGTTCAGCGAAGAAAACCCAGACGAGCGATGGCGAGGAATATCGCCAGCGACCAGAGATCCAGGAAGAACGCCTCCGGCGCCTCTGTGAGCAGCGCGGCTGGACCGTTGCCGCCGTCTACTGCGACCGGGCGAGCGGTCGCAAGGAAGCGAGGCCCGAACTGAATCGGCTGATGCAGGATGCCCGGCGGGGCCTGTTCGATGTAGTCGCCGTAGCCGCATTTGACAGGCTCGCTCGCAGCGTCCGCCATCTGGTCACGGCCTTGGAGGAGTTCCGAACTCTGGGCATCAACTTCGTTTCTCTCCGCGAATCCATCGACACCGCGACCCCGATGGGCCGGACCATGTTCACCATCATCGGAGCAATGGCGGAGCTTGAATCCGACCTCATCAGCGAGCGCACCGCGGCCGCAATGGAGTACACCCGGCTGCACGGCACCAGGACCGGGCGGCCAATCGGACACCCACCCGTGATCTTCGACCGGCAGAAGGCGATGGAGATGCGGGCGGCCGGCCTGAGCTACCGCAAGATCGCCCGCGAACTGGGTGTGTCGTCCGCCAAGCTCCACTCAGCCCTCAAAGAGTATCCGGGTGCGCGTTCAGAAACGGGTGCGTGCAACAGGGCCGATTCGGGCGTGCAGGATAGCGCCCGAAAGGGGGTGCGCCAATGATCGGCAAAGGTGCCTTACCTGAACGCCCCGCGGAGAACAAGCACCCAGGCGGACGCCCGCGCCGGCAGGTTGATCTGGAGCGTGTGCGACAATTGCAGGCCGCCAACGTCCCGTTGCGTGAGATCGCCCGTCGGCTGGGCATCGGGTACGGGACGCTGCACCGGGCCGTCCGAACAGTCCGCAATGATCCAGAACTGATCCAAAACCCAGCAGCGGGGGTGTTATGAGCAACCCAGGAGGGGCGGTCACTTCTCAGCCGGCCGGTGCCGACGCCAAGGAAGCGGAACCTATGGCCACGCCCAGAGGGACCGAACGGGGCCAGAAGGATCTCGCCCGTGTCATCCACCAATTCGGCGCCCGCCTCCGGCGCGACTTCGCCCCGCAGGTTTCCGAGGACCCGAGGAAGTTCAAAAAGCGGGCGGTCCATTACCTCAGGCGGTGCCTGCCTCCCTTCCCAGGCCGTCCGCCCGAGGCGTCCCTTACCAGGGCCATTGAATTGTACAAGGCAGGGGTGGAGTGGAAGGAGATCTACCCGCAGTGCATTCCCGACCATTCGCAGATGCCGCCGGCTGTTCGTCGCCAAGCCGAGTCCAATCTCCGCGCCGCCTGCCGTTCGCGGCGGAATGCGGCCAAACGCAGAATCCGCCAGCAGGCAGAGTCAAGCCAAAGCGCGGAGACCCCACAGCGCTAACGGTCGGGTGGGCCTCCAGTTCTGCGCCCAGGGCGTCAGGCGAGCATGTGCGTCCGTCAGTTGCTGATTTTTGACGCTCAACTGCATGCCCTACTCAATTTCGCGATAGGTCGATGAGAACTGACATGGGATTAGCTCGACGAAACTGCTGCTGGCGGAAATGCCGGAGCCACAGTTGGTTGATGGTGTTTAGGACCGCTGCGGCGAGCGACGCGACGCTCGGCACGAGGTGGCCGCTAATCATCCCCGTGGCTCCGATTATGGCGCCGCCGCCCGCCCATTTGACGAATGCTTCCTCGATCTTGCTCCAGTCCGCCTCCGCTTTCTGATACTCTCCCACGAGCGCGTCCTTGCAGTCGCGGACATACGCCTCCAAAGCACCTACGCCGCTCAGGTCCGCAGCGTCCTTGCCAATCCTTCGGAGCAGCGCGCGGAATGACTCTAAACGTCCGTCTTCGCGGACTCGGTTGGCGAAGCCCACGTCAACGTCGTTGAGGAACCGGAAGTCTAAAGCCTGAAAGGCCTTTGCTAAGGGGCTCCACATCCGGGCCGTTTCGTTCATAGCCTCGCGTGCTTCGACGATCTCCTGCCAGCGTCCCGCCATGTTCGTGTACAGGAAAGCGCCTGTCGCGCCCGAAATCAAGAGCGCGGTTTCGAGATTGGCCCCTCCGCGGAGAATCATGAGCTGCCCCGCTGTCTGCCCCCCTTCCTGAGCAAGGAGCGGTTGTTCCAGCGCGAGCGGATCGTTCTGGAGTTCTCGTCGGGCATAGGCCAGAAACTCTTTCTTCTGATGGTCCGTAAGCTCCTGGCCGGACCGTTCGAGCTGGTGAAACAGCTTCTCGTCGGGCAGCGCAAGGAGCACTCGCTGGAGTTCTTGTTGGCCCGTGGCACGAACGTCCTCCAAGTCGGAAGGGTGGGGTTCCTGGCCTTTGCGCCGAACGACAGCCGCTTCGAATGTCTCTCGCTTAAGACCAAAGTCAAAATCTCCGGGGTCGGGGATTAGCTGGACGATGCCGGCCTCAATCCATGGTGCTACCTGAAACAGGAAATAGAGGAGTTTGATCGTATCGGCCTTAAACTGGTCGGGATTGTCGATAGGATTGAACTCGGGTCTCAGAAGCCAGGGATTGTGGAAAGGATCGAGTACGTAGAGGTGATCGCTGTACAAGCTAAAGCGAATGAGATTCTGCAATATCAATTCTGGCCTGATGTCCCCCAGGTAGAGGCCTCGCAGTTTGGCATCCGGTGCCGGCATGATGTCGAACCAGTTGGTGTCGGGGCGCCACAGTCGGGCCTGCACCTCGTAAAACCGCCTAACCTCCTCACCCGAGATGTTCTTCTTGAAATCCTGCCACGTTCGTCCTTTGCGAAAACCAAAGATGTCCTCCGCAGCCCGAAGCAGAACTCGGTTTCGCATATTGACGGTCATGTCGCGTTCGGGCAAGAACGGCCTGCCGTCGTGACACTTTTTATACTTCTTCCCACTGCCACAGGGGCACGGTTGGTTACGCCCGAACTTCATTCAGCGAGCCTCACGGTCCCACGCTCACGAGCCAAGATTCCTCTGGGCCATTGTGCGGCCCTCGCGAATA
>PLEM01000027.1 GCA_003137035.1 Bryobacterales bacterium
TGATCTTGTCCTTCGTCTTCTCTGTCGCGCCCTTCACGAACAACCGCACGATGCCCGCGACCGCTCCGGCGATGCCACCGATGGCCGCACCAAGCGGACCGCCGAACTTGTACCCGATCAACGCGCCGCCCGCCGTGGTCTCCGCGACACCGAGCTTGCCACCGCGCCGAAGACCGTCCATCGCGAGCAGAGCGCCACCCATGAGCGCGGCGTCCGATTTGCCGAGGGCTTGCAGCTTGTCGCCAAACGATCCGTACTGGCCGATCCAGCCTCCGGTGGCCATGCGCCCGCCACCCATATCGACCCACTTGTTGTCGCCAAACCCGAAGAACGACTTGAGGCCCGGCAACATGCCAGCCAAGCCCGCCTTCGAGAAGATCCCTCCGGCCGCTGGTGCGGCGCCCATCCCAGCACCGCCTCCGGACGAGGACGGCACGAACGGCGGCGTCCCGCCCACCGCCGCGCCGGGGAAGAGGGCGTTCCCGCCCGATCCGAAGATTGGAGGCAGGATCGTCCCCAGACCACCGCCGCCACTGCTGCCGGGAACGAACGGAGGCGTTCCGCCAGCCGCGCCGCCCGCAAACGCCGGGACCGCGCCAATCCCGAGGAGGCCGCCCAACGTGCCGAAGATCCCGCCCCCAGCGCCCTTGCCGACGCCGCCCTGCTGCATCTGCACGTTCGCGCCGGGGACGAACAGGTTCATCAGCATCGCCGCCACGCGCGAGGTCACGACGTCCTTGATGGCGGTGAGCAGCGCGGTCTTCAGCGAGTTCCCGATGGCCGACCACACCGACTGCGACTTGGTCACGAGAGCGTCGAAGACGCCGCCAGCCTGCTGCTTGAGCGATTGGAAGATACTCTGGTACTGGTCCGTCACCAGCTTGCGCGTGGACGTCGCGCCCTTTACCTGCGCAACGTCGATCTCCGTGGTGGTGGCCTTCTGGAGCGCGTCCCTCTCGTGCTGGCCCAGTTCGCGGATCTTGTTGCCGATCTGGTCGAGATAGGGCTCGTAGAAGATGCCCTGCGCCATCGCCGCCTTCTTCGCCTCGTCCACCTGGCGTTCCGTGCGGGCGTCGATCTCCTCCAGTTCGATCCTGGTCCGCTCTTTCATGGCCTGGATCTCGATGGCGGTCTTGGCGTTCTCCAGCGCGACCTTGTCCTGAAGCGTACGCGCGTCCACCGACTCCAGTTGGGCCAGTTGCAGATTCTTCCGTTGCTCGACCGCCGAAATCGCCGCCGAACGGCCCTGGTCCTCGATCTTGTCCTGCCACTCACCCGTCTGTTGCCAAACGTACAACTGCTGTTGGAAGGGCTTGATGAACCATTCCTCGAAACGCTTTTGAGACCGGGAAGCAAGCGCCTTCATCATGGCGTCGGTGCGGCGCGCCTCCTCCTCGTTGAACCGCATGTCGAACGCCGCGATCTTCTCCGCGGTGCCCGTGTGAATCCGTTCCAGCGCGGCCGCGCTCAGCGCCACCTGCTGAACCACCCCGCTCTTTTCATCGACGCGCGTGGCCATGCGCTCGATCTCGCGCTTTTCCTCCTCGCGGATCTTGGCGACGCCAGCGGTGCGTTCCTGCATTGACAGCAGCACCACGTTGAGCGATTCCTTCGCCGCCTCCGTCTCCGACGACGTGGCCTCGATGATTTTCATCGAGTCCTCGATGCGGGCGCGCGCCATGTCGTGCTCCGCGCCCTTGCGGTCCTCGACAGCCCGCATGTAATATTCCTGGCTGGTCTTCTCGGCCTGCAGCCGTGTTTTCCGATCCGCCAGCATGCGGTCGAGCTCCGCGTCGGTCGGTTCGTGCTTTGGCTTCTCCGGAGCCTTCCTGGAATCCAGCGTTTTGAGATAGTCGATGATGGTGTCCTTGGTAGTCTTCGGCGGCGTCATGCCACGCTGAATCCACCACTCCGGCGTCTCCCGCAACCGCTGGTTGATCTTCTTGATGGCCTCTGCTGTGGTGTCGAGATTCTTGTTGCCCTGAGCGTGTTCGAGTAGCTTGTTCCCGGCCCACCAGACCGCCAGGCCGGCCGCAACCGGAGGGATCAACCGTGCGACGGCGGCGAGCGCGACCTCCGCGCCCACCAATGCGCCGGTCAAGCCGTTACTGATCGCGAAGGCAACGGTCCTGATCATGGCGATTCCGCCCATCATGGCTTCGAATCCAACTGCCGCCACCTTGAACAGCCTCATCGCCACGGTGACCGTGCCCAGCGCGGCAGCCAGAACGAGGACGCCCTCGGCAAACTTCACCACCAGAGTCGAGTTGTCCTTCAGGAAGCCGACGAGTTCGCGCAGGTGGCCGACCCACTCCTTCAGGAGCCCCTGGAACTGCGATCCGACCGCTTCCCTCAAGCTATCGACATCGCGGCCCAGCGCTTCTGTCTGTTCCTTCAAGCTCCCGGTTTGCGCAGCGGCCGAGCCCTGTAGTTTCGTCGCCTCCCGCATGATCGCGGCGCGCCGAACCTCATGAATGTCGTTCTCGCTAAGCGTCTTCCCGTGCAGTTCAGCCAGTTTCTGGGCTCGCTCCGTCTCTTTGTTGAGATCGACGAAGATCCGCAACTCCCTCAGCCCGCGACCGCGCCCGGACTCAATCGCCGTGATGATCTGCTCCAGCGCCTCGCTCGCCTTCAACCCGGAAGTGCTGACCGCGGCGGCATCCTTGGCGACCTTCGCGAGACCCTCCGCTTTTTCGAGGCTCAGATCCGCGATGATCATCTTCTGGACAGCGCCCTCGGATTCGGCCATCGTGAAGCCGATCCTCTTGATGGCCTCGACCACCTTCATCGCGGCCTCTTCGCTATCGCCGTGCCGCTGCGCCAGCGACTTCGTCACCACCTCCATGCGCTCAGTATTGGCAGCGTACTGCGCCGCCCCGATGGTCCACTCCCTCGCCCAGTCCAACGCCCTCTTGATCGAGTCCGCGAGCAGGTTGCCAGCAGTAGCGCCCTTGACCATGCTGGCCGTCATGCCGTCGATCCCGGCAGACGCGCCCCGCGCAGCCTTCCCCGCAGCCTGCTCCATGCCGGACAGACCGGTGTTGACGCTCTTGATCGAGGCGTTCGCCTTGTTGACGTCCACCTCGACGACGAGTTCAAGCTTATTATCGGCAGCCATGCTGTTGGCGTTAGACTATGGTGAAGGCAGCGCGAAACTGCCTTGAAAAGAAGCAGAGCCACGCCAAAGGAGAGGGTCCATGGAACAAAAGGGCTTCGCTGCGAAGTCCCCCTGCCGCTGGCTCTCGAACGAGTAGGCTATGGGCTATTGTCCCTACTGCAAACATCAAGTTGCGCCCCGGACGGAAGTCTGCCCTGGTTGTGGCAACACTTGGTTTCAATTCAAGACTGGAGCCAGAACGAAGACAGTAGTTACCACCAGATGCACAAGCTGCTGGAATCGTGGCTACACGGACCAACACGAGAACAATAGATGTCCTGCCTGCAACGGAAAGGCGAAACGGGACGGATTCTGGAGCACCTGGATCTGCGAATCTTGCGTTGGTAGTGGTTGGATCTCCTCGACAAAGCGCGTAACGTGTAGCCAGTGCCAGGGAAAAGGAACTGTTTCAGTCACCCTTGAATTCGTCCAGTGGGTTGACACCCGCATTTGCGTAGCGACATGGCATCAGAAGTATCATGGGCATCCTGATCACCGTGGATCTCTGAATCAGCAGGAAATCGATGGCGTGGTCGAGACGCAAATGCCCTTGATAAGTGACATAGATCCAGAATGGGCACAGCGCGTGAAAGACGCGGTTTCCTGAACGCCGATCACGCGAACAGTCATGCGCCTCGATCCCTAGAGGAGCCAAGCAAGATAACCTTCATCGTCTTGCTCCGCTTAACTTTTCTCTCTCAAGAATGTCTCGCTCTTCGGCGACGATCAGCATCGCCTGGAACTCGTCCGCGCGAATTTCGTCTAGGCCGATGTGAACGCCCAGTTTCAGCGCGCTCATCAAGTCGAGAGCGCGGCGGATGAGCAGTCCCTTCTCCGCGCATTGGGCGGCGTCCAGCCGGTCGAGTGGGCAGTGGTCGCAGCGCTGGCCGTCCTCTTCCGGTGCATCGGGGCACAGGCCGGGATCGCACAGTTCCTCCCGGCGCAGTGCCCAATGCACTAGGAACCGGAACGACGGATCATCCGGCCACTCCCCCGCTAAAAAGTTGCGTCGCGGTCCTCCGCGAATGCGGTGTCCATCGCGTCGATGGCAGCCTTCACCGCGACCGCTTGGTGGATGATGGGCACCTCGCCGGCGTATCCCTCGGTCGAGGTCGCGAGCTTCTTGTAGAGCGCCGCGGCGGACCCGATGTTGATGGTCACCTCCTGCCGGCCAAACGGCATGTCGAGCAGCCGCGCGAAGCCTCGTCGGTACTCGAACACGTCCTTGGCCGAGGGCATCTTCAGCAGGTGGACGGTCGTCGCGCCCAGGACCCGGAGAGTGACCTTGAACGCGTCGCCGTCCGGAACTACATCG
>PLEM01000088.1 GCA_003137035.1 Bryobacterales bacterium
AGAGGGCCGTGGCCTCGACGAGGAACTGCCGCAGAATGTCGCGCCGCCGCGCGCCGAGCGACTTGCGGATGCCGATTTCGCGGGTGCGCTCCGCCACCGCCATCAGCATGATGTTCATGATGACGATGCCGCCCACCACCAGCGAGATGAGGGTCACCGGCACCACCACCGCGGCGATCATGGCCAGGATCTGCTCGATAAAGCTCTGCATGGCGTCGGGCGTGAGTGTGTCGAAGCGGTCGGGCTGGCCCGGGCGGGCGTGAAAGCGGGTGCGCAGAGCCACGCGGGAGAGGTCCAGGGCCTCGTTGACGGACAGGCCGCTGTCGTCGCGCGCGCGGCCGAATATGGCGATGGAGTTGCCCGGGCCGTACAGACGCGTGAAGACCGTGTAGGGGATATAGACGCCGTTGTCCTGGCTCTGGCCGAACGCCGAGCCGACCTTCTCCTGAACGCCCACTACAAGGAAGTCGTTGCCCTTGAACTTGACGGTCCGGCCCACCGGAGAGGTGGAGGGGAACAAGGCGGCCACCAGGTCCTGACCGATCACGGCCACGAACTGCTTGGTCCGCTCTTCCTGGTCGGTGAAGAAGCGGCCGTCCACCACGTTGATGTCGCGCATCTCCGGCATGACGTAAGAAACGCCCAGGATGGTGGCGTCTTCGATCCGCAGATTCTCGTGCCACACATCTTCCGAGCGCCGGTTGTAGGGGCTATAGACGATCTGATCGCCGGTGACGGCCTTGAGGTACTGCACGTCCTCCAGCCGAACCGGCTTGTTGCGCTTCAGCTTCTCGAAATACTGCTTGCGGCCCATCGCCCCAGCGATCTGCGCGATCAAGTAGGTCTTGCTTCCAAACACCTTGGCGGTGCTGTCCTCGGCATAGGCCCCGAGGCCGCTGATGGCCGCGCCCACCATCACCACGCTGGCCACGCCGATGATCACGCCCAGCAGGGTGAGGAAGCTGCGCATTTTGTGCGCGCGGATGGAGTCCAGGGCCAGGCCGGAGGCGGTCTTGAGGAGGTAGTGGTAACGGACCAGCGCTGAGGTGAGGCGAGCCATACCCTATATTGATCGTAGAATGAACCGAGCCGCCGCACAACGAGGCGGTGCTAGCATGGGGGGCAATGACCGCGCGAAGGCAGTGGGCGCTGCTGGCGTTGCTGGTGGTCTCGATCGGAATCAACTACATCGATCGCAGCAACCTTTCGGTGGCGGCCACGGACCTGAGCCGCGAGCTTTCGCTCAAGCCCGGCGATCTGGGCCTGCTGCTGAGCGCGTTCTTCTGGAGTTACGCCGCATTTCTGCTGGGCGCGGCGTGGCTGGTGGGACGCTGCAATGTGTACCTGGCTTACGGTCTGGCGTTCCTGGTGTGGTCGGCGGCCACGGCGCTGATGGGGTTTGCACACAGCCTGAGCGGGCTGTTTGCGCTGCGGCTGGTGCTGGGCATGGGCGAGTCGCTGGCCTACCCGGCGTATTCGCGGATGATCGCCTGCGATTTTCCGGCGCGCCACCGCGGTTTGGCCAACTCGGCGATCGACGCGGGCTCGAAAGCCGGGCCCGCGGTGGGCACGCTGGTGGGCGGCCTGATCGTGGCGCGGCTGGGCTGGCGATACTTGTTCTACTTCCTGGGTTTCGGCGCCGTGCTCTGGCTCGTCCCCTGGTTTGCGACGATTCCGCGGGAGCGGCGCGCGGCGGAGGCGGCGACCCCCGAGCCCGCCGGACCGTCATTCCGGGAGATTGCGAAGAAACGGGATTTCTGGGGAACCGTGGTGGCGTTATTCTGCGGAAACTACGCCTGGTATTTCATCCTGACGTGGCTGCCGGCGTACCTGGAGACGGAGCGCCATTTCTCGAAGACGGCGATGGCGGTCTACGGTTCCATTCCATACTGGGGAATCGCGATCGCCTCGATTACCAGCGGCTGGTTCTCGGACCGTCTGGTGGAGCGCCGCGGGTCGGCGGTGCGCGTGCGAAAAACGGTGGCCGCGAGCGGCCTGCTGCTGGCCACCCTGGTGTTGCCGGCGAATCTGCTGAGGAACCAGGTGGCGGCGATGACGCTGATGACGGCGGGGTGCCTGGCCTACGGGCTGTTCTCGTCGAACTGCTGGGCCATCACGCAAACGCTGGCCGGGCCGGCGGCGGCGGGGAAATGGACCGGAATGCAAAACTGCCTGGGCAACCTCGCGGGCATCGTGGCGCCGTGGCTGACCGGGTTGATCGTCGAGAAGACGGGCCAGTTCTTTCTGGCGTTCGTGGCGGTGTGCGTGTGCCTGGTGGTGGGCGGGTGCTCGTATCTGTTCGTGGTGGGCGAAGCGGTTCCGATCGAATGGGAGTCCGGAGTATAATCGTTTTCGAAACTGAAGGGAGGGCATATGCAACCGGCGGTACCGATAGCGATGTCCTTGAGCGACGCGCTGGTCTACCTGACTATGCCGGCTGTTGGCATCGGCCTCATCGTGGTCTTCGTGCTGTCGTTCTTCCGGCCGTTCGGAACCAAACTCGAAGGGGCGAAGCAGTTGATCAAGGGGTTCGGCATGGACGTGCAAGTGTCCGCGCGAACCCTCCTGCTGCTAGGCGGAATGGCCCTGCTCTTTACGGGAGTGTTCCTGCAAGTGCAGCAGAAGCAGGTGGACGCGCTGAACGGACAGATCAACGATTTGAGGGCGAGGCTGCAGGTGGCGCGCGATGAAGTCGAGCGTGCGGGACGGCAGGCCATCCGGGGCTCACTGGTTCTTCCCAAGGAAGTAAACGCGGCGGTACTGGACTTCCGGGACCTGGAGTGCCAGTACCTGCTGGTGGCGAAGCCGGATCAATGGCTGGATGCGGCGCTCACGCAGGGGTTTGCCAACAATTCGATGCGCGTCACGTTGAGCGACATCGGGCGGGACGACGTGATCCAGCAGATCGTGCTGCGCAAGAGGGGCAGCAACGAGGTGCTCGGGTTGTCGGAGAATTTCTACCCGCTGCAGCCGATGATCCGGCTGGCGAAGCCGGGTGCGGGGCAGCCATGAGGACTCTCGGAAATATCGCAATCGCGGTTGCGGCGGTGGTATCGGGCGCGCTGGCGCAAGCGCCGCGGACCGTGCAGGTTCAGAACACTTACCGCTACCACGGGCAAGGCCGCTATGAGTGGACGGTGTTCCTCAGCGAAAGCCAGAGCGTCCTGGACCAGATCGCTTGCGTGGAATATACGCTGCACCCGACGTATCCGGACCCGGTGCGCAAGGTGTGCGATGCGAACGGCGGATTCCGGCTGACCTCGGACGGCTCGGGCGAGTTCACGGTGTTCGTGAATATCGAGTGGAAGAACCAGCGAGCGACCCGCCAGGAATACCGCCTGGATCTGCACACTCCACCGCCCGCGGCTGCGGCGCGGGTGCGAAGAGCCGCTGCGCCGGGCCTGGGTCCGATCCGGACCGGGAACACGGCGCGTCGATTGGGCCGGAGCGAATGGGAATGGACCGTCTTCATTGCGGCGGACCCGAGCACCCTGGGGCAGATCCAGTGTGTGCAGTACACGCTACATCCTTCCTTTCCGGATCCCATCCGGCGGATCTGCGAGCCGGGCGGCCGCGCGGACGCCGCATTTCCCACCACGGCGCGGGGAGGGGAAGCGTTCGAGGTGGGAGTCAAGGTGGAATTCCGCGACGGGAGCGCGCGCGAGCTGCGGCACATGCTGCGGTTCGACAGCGGCAAGTGAGGCCGCCGGCCTATTGCTTTAGCAGCACGACCGGCGAGTGCTGCCCGCTGGAGATCTTGTCGAAAAACTCGCGCATTTTCCCGTATTCCGAGGCCGGCGCGGGCGCTCGATTGGGAATCCGGTGGTCTGCTATACTCGTTAGGCAATCATTGAAGTTCGAAGACCCAG
This sequence comes from Bryobacterales bacterium, assembly GCA_003137035.1. Lineage (GTDB taxonomy): Bacteria > Acidobacteriota > Terriglobia > Bryobacterales > Bryobacteraceae > Fen-330. The sequence continues at coordinate 3,870 of PLEM01000088.1, forward strand.
CGCGCAGTGGCGCGCTATCCCCTTTGGAGCAACTATGGCAGGACGCGGAAGGGCGAGTTTCCAGAAGAGACAAAAGGAGCAGCTCCGGCGTGAGCGGCGGGAGTTGAAGGCCGTACGGAAGCAGGAGCGAAACACGGGTCAGCCGGAGGAGCCGGAGAACCTGGAGCCGCTCACGGAACCGATCCCGGAGCCGATCACGGAGTCGATCCCGGGGCTGATCCCGGACACGAAGCCCGACACGGAATGAAGACAGGTGGCGCCGGAAACAAGAAGATCTAATGTTGAGCGAGGAGTTGAAGGAGTTGGGCGTGGTCGGGGCGGGCGGCGCGGGGTTCCCGACCTACGTCAAGGCGAAGTCGCGGGTGGAGTTCGTGCTGGCGAACGGGGCCGAGTGCGAGCCGCTGATCCNNAAGAACTTCCCGGCGCAGGTGGTCGCCGGAATGCACCTGATGATGAAGGCGACCGGGGCGCAGAAAGGGAAGTTCGGAATCAAGGCGAAGAACGCGGAGGCGGTCGAGGCCATCCGGGGGCAGGTGAAATCGAAGCCCATCGAACTGGTGCTGCTGGGAGACTTCTATCCGTCGGGCGACGAATACGAGTTGGTGTACAGCGCGACGGGGCGGCTGATCCCGCCGGGCGGCATTCCTTTGAACGTCGGCTCGGTGGTGAACAACGTCGAGACGC
>PLEM01000155.1 GCA_003137035.1 Bryobacterales bacterium
TTCATGTAAGTGATGCCTTCCCAGGCCTGCGCGACGTTGGCGAAGTAGTCCTTGTAGGCCGCTTCGGGTTGCACCAGCGCCCCCTCGCGGCCGTTGGGGCGCAGCCGGGTGTCGACGGCGAACATCATGCCGTCTCCGGTGTAGGCGCTGACGATCGAGATCAGCCGCTCGGCCACCCGGGTCCAGAACGTCTGCTCGGCGGTGTCGCGGTCCGGGATGACGAACACCAGGTCGGCGTCGGAGGCCAGGTCGAACTCCCGCATGCCCAGCCGCCCCATGGTGATGACGGTCATCTGGTCCGCCGGCTGGTAGCCCGGCCGGGCAGGCGGATGTTGCGCCGCCGTCTGCCCCACCGCCATGCGGTACGCGCCCGCGAGCACGGCGTCGGCGAGGTCCGAAGTACGCTCCAGCGTGGTGAAGATCGGTGTCTGTAGGCAGATGCTCTCGGACTGGATGCGAAACATCTCGCGGCGGAAGAAGCGCCGCAACTCGCCGGCGTCCTCCAGCCCCGAGATCAGGTCCGGGTAAGGCAGGTCGGGACCCGGTTTCTCTCGCATGTGGCGAAGCTCGGAGATGAGTTCGGGATTGCGGATGAGTTCCTCGGCGAAGTACGGGCTGTGCTCGAACAGATCCAGAACGTAGCTGGCCAGAACCGGATCCCCGTCCATCCATCCCATCCACTCCGGGTGCGGCAGAATGCGCTCGAGGAAATGTTCGAAATACACGCGCCCGCGGCGCAGATTCCCCCGCGCCAGCGTCATGGCCAAACGCGGCGCGCGCTGGTCCAGAAACCGGACCAGGTTGCTGGCGGGCTCGGGAGGGAGATCCGGCTCGTCATAGGCGGGTCCGGACGCCGCGGGCGCCGGCGCCGGAGTGTAGTAGACCGGCTGCTGCGCGTGGATCACCCGCTCGTACAGCTCCTGAACCTCTTCCAGGTGTTTGTTCACCTCCCGCAGCAGCAGGTCCGCCGAGGGCGCGGTGCCGATCTGGCCGGCCGGCATCTCCCGCGCCAGCATGCCCAGAACTTCGGGCTCCTCGGGCAGGGCATGAATCTGGCGGTCGCCGTAGAATTGCAGCCGGTGCTCGAGCGCGCGCAGGAACTGGTAAGCTTCCGTCAGCCGCGAGTACTCGGTGGCGGACAGCAGGTCCTTGTCCCGCAAACGGGAGAGCGCCAGCATGGTCCCGCCGTGCCGCACCCATTTCTCGCGCCCGCCGTGCAGCCGTTGCAGACACTGCACCAGGAACTCGATGTCGCGGATGCCACCCGGCGCCAGCTTGATGTTGAAGCCGCGCGAGGCGCCGCGCCTGCTCGCCAGTTTCTCGCTGTGCCGCTCGCGCGTGACCGAGGCCGACTCGACCACCGAGAAGTCCAGCGTGCTCGAATAGATCAGCGGCTCGACGAACTCCAGCAGCTCCGCCCCCGGCTCCCGCTCCCCAGCCGATACCCGGGCCTTGATGAGCATCTGCAGCTCCCAATCCCTCGCGCGGTTCTGGTAGTAACTCTTCGCGCCCTCGATCGATGTGCAGATTTCGCCCAGCCGACCGTCCGGCCGCAGCCGCAAGTCCACCCGGTAGGACAGGCCCGCGGCAGTGTAGGTCGAGAGCAAATCCGTGAGCTGGTTCGCCGCTTTCTTGTAGAACTCCTTGTTGGTGATCCGGTTCGGCCCTTCGGTTTCGCCGCTCGATCCGTAGACGAACATCAGATCGATGTCCGAGCTGTAGTTCAGCTCGATGCCGCCCAGCTTGCCCAGCGAGAGGATGGACAGGCCGGCGTCGCTGGGCCTCCCGTACCGCATCCGCAGATCCTCGCCGATGCGGCGGTAGGTGACGTCCAGAATGGCGTCGGCCAGGCCGGAGATTTCCTCGGTGGTCTCCGGCAGCGTGCACAGGCCCAGGATGTCGCGCACCACGATGCGCAGGATCTGGCGGCGCCGGAATCGCGCCAGCGACAGCGGCGATGGAACGAGCTGGCCTTCGTCCGCCAGTATCCTCTCCAGCCGCTGCCTGTACGCCTCAGTTGACAGAGGCCGGTCCAGGTCGCCGCCCTCGATCAGCTCCTCCATCCAGTCGGGATGCACCACCACCGCTTCGGACAGAAATCGGCTGCACGAGAACAGAGCGAGCAGAATCTGAAGACTGGCGGCCGATGAGGATAGCCGGCCGAACGCCGCGGGCTGTTCCCGGCACAATCGGTCCAGAAAATGCAGCGCCGAGTCCGGATCCGCGCAGGCGGCAAGCAGGGACCGGAAGTGCGCCTGGGATTCCACGGAAAGCTGCTGCGCCAGGTGGAGGAGGCTGCTTCTAGCGCGCCCGGCATCGCGGAATTCGATCTCTCCCAGCAATCGCTGCATAGAGCCGCGTTTCGATTATATCCTGAGAGCTGGCGCAAGAAGCGCGTGGACGGGCGCGTCGTGGAGATTGCTCGGTGGGAAGGGGAACTTCAGGCGGTTCGTGTATCGCCGGGGGAGCATCGCCTGCGATGCGGCAGTGAGAGGGCGGTCGCGGCTCGGAGCCGCGACCGCATAGGAGCGCTAGCGATTTGCGCGGTTAAATGTCGTAGTACAGGGCGAACTCGTACGGATGCGGCCGCAGGCGCACCGCGTCCGCTTCGTTCTTGCGCTTGTAGTCGATGAAGGCTTCCAGCAGTTCCTCGGTGAACACGTCGCCCTTCAGAAGGAAGCCGTGGTCCTCCTCGAGGCAGTTCAGGGCTTCTTCGAGCGAGCCCGGCATGGACGGAACGTTGCGCAATTCCTCCGGCGACAGATCGTAGATGTCCTTGTCCAGAGGCTCGCCGGGATTGATCTTGTTGAGCACTCCATCCAGGCCCGCCATCAGCATGGCCGAGAAAGCGAGGTACGGATTGCACGCCGGATCCGGCGGCCGGAACTCGAGGCGCTTCGCCTTGGGATTCGAGGAGTACATGGGGATGCGGACCGCGGCCGAACGGTTGCGCCGCGAGTAGGCCAAGTTCACCGGGGCTTCGTAACCCGGCACCAGGCGCTTGTAGCTGTTCGTGGTGGGCGCGATGATCGCCGAAAGCGCGCGCGCGTGCTTCAGCAACCCGCCCGCGTACCACAGTGCTAACTGGCTCAGGCCCGCGTAGCCATCGCCGGCAAACAGCGGCTGGCCATCCTTCCACAGGCTCTGGTGGCAGTGCATGCCGCTGCCGTTATCCGCGAAGAGCGGCTTGGGCATGAAAGTGACGGTCTTGCCGTACTGGTTGGCGACATTGCGGACGATGTACTTGTACAGCATCAGGTCGTCCGCCATCCCGACCATGGGAGCGAACCGCATGTCGATCTCGGCCTGGCCGCCGGTGGCGACTTCNNTGATCGGTGGGCGGAACCGGGAAGTAGCCTTCCTTGTACCGCGGCCGGTAGCCGAGGTTGTCCAGCTCGCGACCGCTGTTCCAACGGCCCTCATCGGCGTCTATGAAGTAGTAGCCGGAATGCTGATTCTGATCGAACCGGATGTTGTCGAAGATGAAGAACTCAGCCTCGGGGCCGAAGTAGGCGGTGTCGGCCACGCCCGAGTTCTTCAGGTACATGTCGGCTTTCTTGGCGATCCAGCGCGGATCGCGCTCGTAGTGCTGGCGCGTGATCGGGTCGACCGCGTCGGCGATCATGACCAGCGTCGCCGTTTCGGCGAACGGATCCATGAAGGCCGTCTCCGGGTCGGGCATGAGCAGCATGTCGCTCTCGTTGATCGCCGCCCACGCACGGATGCTCGAGCCGTCGAAGCCGTAGCCTTCCTCGAAGACTTCTTCGTCCAGTTCGCTGATTGGATAAGATACGTGGTGCCAGAGACCGGGTATGTCGCTGAAGCGCAAATCGATCTGCTTGGCTTCGTTTTTCTTGGCGTACTCTAGTACTTCCTTCGGATTCATTCATCCTCCCTAGGGTGGGTAAAATCTTAGCAGGGATGCCGCAACCGCAATTGTCCCCTAGAATAGCGATTGGGCCTCTGGAGGTCAAGAAAGTCCTTTTTATCGAGCGGATCGCCTTTTCTTATGGAGCAGATTG
>PLEM01000371.1 GCA_003137035.1 Bryobacterales bacterium
CGACTTTCAAGATCTACCTGCCGCGAATCTACGGGCCGGTGGACAAACCGGAGCAGCCCAGCGCCAGCGCGGGAGTAGCCGGCGGAGCCGAGACAATCCTGCTGGTGGAAGATGAGGACGCGGTTCGCAAGCTGGTGCACGACGTGCTCTCTCAGCACGGATATGTCGTGCTGCAGGCTGCTCATCCCGACGAGGCCCTGGAGCGCTCCCGGAGCCACGCCGGCAAGATCGACCTGCTGCTCACCGACGTCGTGATGCCGCGCATGAGCGGCCGGGAGCTGGCCGACCGTCTGGCCCCTGCCCGCGCGGAGATGAAGGTGCTCTTCATCTCGGGTTATACCGAAGACGCAGTGGTGGCCCGCTGCCCCCAATCCGCGCTGCTCAAGAAGCCCTTCACCCCCGCCGCCCTGGCTCACAAAGTGCGCGCCATCCTCGAAAACCGGCAGTAGGATGGGGCTCCAGCCCCGTCCTCTCCGCCCTTGCCAGAACCGCTCCCTTGCGGTCGCGGCTCGGCTATGATGGGCGCCTACCGAGCCGCGCGCGCCAGCAAGCGGTAAGAAGTGCTCGGGAAACGACGCCCCTCAAACCCTGCCGGTTTGACACAGCCCCGCCCGCTTCGCTAACCTAGAGGTTCGAATTCCAAGGAGCGGACGAGTCTGTCCATGAATACTGAGTTTCCATCTCCCCAGGACATCACCCGGGTTTGGCACGTGCTGGATGCCCAGAGCGAATCGCTCGGGCGAGTGGCCAGCCAGGCTGCGATGCTCTTGATGGGTAAGCACAAACCGATTTTCTCCCCTTTCCTGGACACCGGCGACCACGTCATCGTGATCAATGCCGCCAAGGTGCGGCTGACGGGCCGGAAAGAGGACCAGAAGGTTTACCACCGGCACAGTGGCTACCCGGGTGGGCTGGTCTCGGCGACCGCCAAGAAAGTGCGTGCGACCCGGCCGACGCAGTTGGTCCAGTTGGCTGTCGCGGGCATGCTTCCGAAGACCAAGCTCGGCAAGCACATGATCCGCAAGTTGCGGGTGTACGCGGGCGACAAGCATCCCCACCAGGCCCAGAAGCCGGTGGCCTTGGCGGCGGCCAGGTGAAGACAGGTAAGAGAGGACTCTGAGTGGCAGCACAGGTACAGTATCTAGGAACGGGCCGGAGGAAGACCTCGGTAGCCCGTGTTTTTTTGCGGCCTGGCAAAGGGCAGATTTCCGTTAACAGCCGGGCTTTTGAGCACTATTTCGTCACCGAGGCGTGCCGCGGCGTGGTACGCCAGCCGCTGCTGGCCACCGAAACCGCCGAACGCTTCGACGTTCTGATCCTGACCGACGGCGGCGGCATAGTCGGACAGGCCGGGGCGGCGCGGCTGGGCATCGCCCGCGCCCTGATTCAGTTCAACCTCGAGCTGCGCCCCAAGCTGAAGCAGCTCGGGCTTTTGACGCGCGACCCCCGCAAGCACGAACGGAAGAAGTACGGGCAAAAGGGCGCGCGCAAGCGGTTCCAGTTCTCCAAGCGGTAATGAGCGCTGGCCGTTGTGGTTGTCCTTCCCTTCTCTTCGGGCACGCAAATCTCGCTTTGGACCGCGGGCTCGGCGGGTAAACCGGTTATTCAGTCACAGGAGGTAGTTTGCCGTCAATTTCCATGAAAGAATTGCTCGAAGCGGGCGTTCACTTCGGGCACCAGACCAAGCGCTGGAATCCGAAGATGAAAGAGTATATCTTCGGCGAACGCAACGGGATTTACATCATCGATCTGCAGAAGACCCTGAAGCTGTTCAAGGAAGCGATGCGCTTTGTCGGCGAGATGGCTTCCCAGGGCAAGAACGTCCTCTTCGTGGGCACCAAGCGCCAGGCGCAGGAAGCCGTCTCCGAGGAGGCCACTCGCTGCCAGATGTATTACGTCAATCAGCGCTGGCTGGGCGGGCTGCTGACCAACCACATCACCATTCAGCGCTCCATCAAACGCCTCAAGGACCTCGACGCGCTGGCCACCGAGGCCAACTACCAGGGCCGCTCCAAGAAAGAAATCACCCGGCTGGAGCGCGAGCGCAAGCACCTCCAGCAGAACCTGGCTGGCATCAAGGAAATGCCCGGCCTGCCCGACTTCCTGTTCGTGATCGACTCCAATAAGGAAGAGATCGCGGTCCGCGAAGCGCGCAAGCTCGGTATCCCGGTGGTCGCCGTGGTGGACACCAACTGCGACCCCGACCAGGTCGATTACCCCATTGCCGGCAACGACGACGCCTTGCGCGCCATCCGGCTCTTCTCCAGCAAGATCGCCGATGCGGTCGTCGAAGGACGCGCCCTGGCGACCGAGCAGGAGTTCACCGCCGAGAAGATCGTGGCCGACGAGACCCCGATCGAGGATATTCCCGAGTATACCCAGTACGTCGACCCGCGCTATGCCGCGCAACTGATGTCCGAGAGCCTGCCCGACGAGGATCTGCCCTCGGCATCCCTGCCCCGCAAAGGTCCCGGCTCCGAGATCACCGAGGACCTTCCGGCGCGGGAAGAGAAGCCGTAGGACAAGCTTCAGCTTGTCCCTTAGGATAGGTAGGACAATATGGCGGAGATTACTGCACAATTAGTCAAGCAACTGCGCGAGCGCACCGGCGCCGGCATGATGGACTGCAAGGAAGCGCTCAAGGCCGAGAGCGGCGATTTTGAAAAGGCGATCGATTATCTCCGGAAGAAGGGGATGTCGGCCGCCACGAAGCGTTCCTCCAAGGCAGCCAAAGACGGCGCCGTTGCCTCTTACATCCACATGGGGGGAAAGATCGGTGTCATGGTTGAGGTGAACTGCGAAACCGATTTTGTCGCCAAAACGGATGACTTCCAGACCATGGCCAAGGACCTGGCAATGCATGTGGCGGCGTCGAATCCCAGGTATGTCAGGCCGGAGGAGATATCGGCGGCGGACCTGGAAAGGGAAAAAGAGATCTACCGAAGCCAGCTTCTTGCAGAGAAAAAGCCGGAAAAAATCTGGGACAAAATCATCGAGGGCAAGCTGAATAAATATTTCGAAGAGGTGTGTCTGATGAATCAGAAGTTCATCAAGAATACGGACATCACCGTAGGCGCCCTGGTGACCAACATGATCGCGAAGACGGGCGAAAACATCATCGTCAGAAGGTTTGCACGGTTTCAACTGGGCGAGGAGCTGAAGTAAGGGATCGTGGATCGTCCGGCCTACAAGAGGGTCCTGCTGAAATTGAGCGGTGAGGCCCTCATGGGAAGACATTCCTCCGGGATTGACCCGGAGGTGGTGGATGCCGTTGCCGCAGAACTTCGGGAGGTGGTCGCCCTTGGCGTTCAACTCGGAATTGTCATCGGCGGAGGCAACATCTTCCGCGGTCTGGCGGCAGCGGCCAAAGGGATGGACCGAGCCACCGGCGACTACATCG
>PLEM01000296.1 GCA_003137035.1 Bryobacterales bacterium
ATGTGGACGGCCGACAAGTTCGATCCGGATCACCTGATGCAGCTCTACAAGAAGGCGGGCGCAAAATACTTCATGAGCATGGGCGTCCACCATGACAACTTCGACCTTTGGGATTCGAAGCACCAGCCAAGGTGGAACTCCGTCGCCATGGGGCCGAAAAAGGACATCGTCAGTCTGTTTAGGAAGGCCGCGCAGAAGCAGGGGTTGAGGTTCGCCGTGAGCGAGCACCTGGCATACAGCTACCTCTGGTGGACGGTTTCTCACCTCAGCGACCAGACCGGGCCCATGGCCGGCGTTCCCTACGACGGAGCAGACCCGCAGTATGCCGATCTTTACCACGAGTACGCGAAGGAGTTCCTGGTCCCGGAGCCAGGCGGCCGCGTACCCGAGGGCCGCGCCGTCCCCCTCGCCTGGAAACAACATTACTTCGCACGTATCAAGGATCTGATCGACAAACATCAACCCGACCTGCTCTACAACGACGGCTCCATTGTTTACCCGGAGGTTGGCTACCATCTGGTATCCCATCTCTACAACGTGAGCGCCAAGGTCCACGGCGGCAAGGTCGAGGCGGTCTATACGAGCAAGGGACGCTCCGACTGCAACACCGGCACTTGTGTCTTCGACATTGAGCGCGGGGTTGCCGACCAGATCCTGCCCAACCCATGGCAAACCGACACCTGCATCGGCAGTTGGCACTACCGGCGAGACGTCGAGTACAAGAGGCCGAAGCAGGTCATCGACATGCTCTGCGACATCGTCAGCCGCAACGGCAACCTGATGCTGAACTTCCCGCTGCCCAACAGCGGTGAGTTGGATTCCAAGGAACTCAAGATCCTGGACGAGATCACGCGATGGATGGCGGTCAACAGCGAAGGCATCTATAGCACCCGTCCATGGAAGATCTTCGGCGACGGCCCGGGCACGAAATCCGCCGCTGTGTCGGGCCAGCGTTTCAACGAGAATACCCGCAAGGATTTGACCGCCGANNTCCCGCGCTCGCCCTGGGCGGCAAGAACAGCGTGCCCAGGATTCGCAACATCGAGTTGCTCGGCCGCAAGGGTCGGCTCAAGTGGACTCAGGACGCCGGGACTCTCAAGGTCGAACTGCCGGAAGAGAAGCCGTCCGATCACGCCGTGACGTTCAAGATCGCTTTTGCCTGAGATGAATCGACGATTCTTTCTGAAGTCGATGGCGGCGGCGTCCACCGCTGCACTTGTGGACCTGCCGCGCGCGGAGGCCGCGTTGCCTCCGGCGAAGATCGCGCGGGTGCGGATCTATCAGCCTCCCAATCTCAACCGGCTTTTCAATCAGAGCAACATGTTGTGCACGGTGGAGACCGACACCGGCCTCACCGGCATCGGAGAAGGCGGCTCCAAGGACACGCTGGAGCAGTGCGCCGGAAGCCTCATCGGCAGGAACCCGTTCCAGATCGAAGCCCTCTGGCAGAGGATGTACATGGAATGGTTCTACCCGCCCGGCAGGGAGAAGATCCACGCGCTGGGCGCGCTGGATCTGGCCCTGTGGGACATCAAGGGCAAGGCTTTCAAGGCGCCCGTGCACCAGTTGTTGAACGGCGCCGAGCGCGACTATTTGGAATGCTACCCCACGGGCGGGGTTGGCGGCGCGGGCATGAGTTTGAAGGAGCGCGCCGCGGCCACGATTTCGGCCGGATACCGCGCCTTCCGCATCGATGGGGGCGTCGGTCTCGGCGGCAACGTCTTCGATGTTCACCAGCGCGTGCGCGAGGTGGCCAAAGCCTGCAAAGAGATCCGCGAAGGCGTGGGCGATAAGGGCGACTGGATCGTCGACTTTCACCAGAAGTTCGATTTCGCCGACGCGCTGCGCCTATGCCGCTTGATCGAAGAGTACGAGCCCTACCTGGTGGAAGACCCGGTGCGCGACGAACAGTTCCTGCAGGACCTTCCGAAACTGCGCAAGATGACGACCTGCCCCTTGGCCGCCGGCGAGGAGTGGGGCCAGCGCTGGAATTTCAACCCGTTGGTGGAGAACCACGACCTCGATTACATCCGCGCTACTCTCCCCAACGTCGGCGGGATCACGGAGATGATGAAGATAGCGGCGCTATGCGAGACGCACGCCGTCGGAATCGTTCCCCACTTCACGGGCCCCGTCTCCACCGCGGCGCTGGCCAACTGCCTGGCGACGTATCCGGGCCCGGTGTTGTTCGAGTACAACTACGGCGAGCGGCCGATCGATTACCTTCCGGAGTGCCTGGATTTCAAGCAAGGCAAGCTCTACACCAACGAGCGCCCGGGGTTGGGGGTCACGCTGGATTTGAAGTTGGTGAAGCAGATCGGCGAGGTGACTACGCCCATCACCCGTCGGGTTTACAGGCGCCCGGATGGATCGCTCACGCACTGGTAGGGGAAGGTAAGGAGCCTGGAGCCGAGAGTTGGTGGACGTGGGGGGATTCGAACCCCCGACCCCGGCGTTGCGAACGCCGTGCTCTCCCAACTGAGCTACACGCCCACACCTGCTACGCGCTGTTTCTAATGATAGCAGCACCGCCGGCGGGCTACAATCAGCATTGATGGAGCCGCTGGACGACCTGCTGAAGAAGATGGAGCGCGATTGGGACCAGCGCGCCCGCCGGAACGCCCTGTACTACGTCAACACCGAGCGCACCGACTGGAACGCCGAGGATTTCTTCCAGTCCGGGCGGCGCGAGGTCGCCGAGCAGATCCTCAACGACATGGGGAACATCTGTCGGGGCCAGGACCCCGGCCAGATGCGCGTGCTCGAGATCGGCTGCGGCGCCGGGAGGGTGACGCGCGCGCTCAGCGAGGTCTTCGGCGAGGTGTACGGAGTCGACGTGAGCGGGGAGATGGTGGCCCAGGCCCGCCAGGCGCTGGCCGGCCGGCCGAATGTGGTCCTGTACAAGAACAATGGAATGGACCTCTCGGTCCTGGGAGACCTGCAGTTCGACTTCGCCTTCTCGATTGTCGTATTCCAGCACATTCCCCGCCACGAGGTGGTGGAAAGCTACGTGCGCGAGGTTCACCGCGTGCTTCGCTCCGGCGCTTTGTTCAAGTTCCAGTTGCAGGGGGATCTGCGGGTTCTCAACTCGCCCGACGACACCTGGGTCGGGGCTCCGTTCTCCGATCGCCAGGTGGTCGAAATGGGCCGCCGCTGCGGGTTCGATCCGCGTTACTGGAGCGGGGCCGGCGAGCAGTATTTCTGCGTCTGGTTCTTCAAGAACCAAGGAGCGGCGTAGCGGCCGGAACGGGGTCCGAGGCGGTCTCGCTACCCGGCTGCTGGCGGCGCGCCGCCCAATACCTCTTCATCCGCTGGGAAACCTCGAGCCGCTCGGCTGCGGTCATCCTCTTGCGGCCTCGGCGGATGCTGGTGGCCGGACGCGCCCGGTCCAGACCCCGCGCTTTCACTTGTTCGAGCGAACTGATGAGCCTGTCGACCCGCTTCTTCTCGTCGTACAGGGTCCGAATCGCCTTGTAGAGATCCACCTGCGGCTCCTGAAGCATGCGCGGGGCAGTTGTCGACCCACCCCATGCGATTCGCCTGTTATCGTATAACGAAATCGGGGCAAAATCCAGCTTTATCGCTTGAAGAATGGCCAATGGGCGATAAAATGGTAGCCCAACCGGGGCAGTACCAGGTACAGCGCGCCGACGATTACTACCAGTATCGCGCCCACCCAGTAGAGCGTCTTCCTCCACGGGAATTGCCGGTGCTCACGATGCAGCGTGAGCAGGTACCCCGCGAAAATGCCCACGAAAAACAGCAGGCACATGGGCACGGCGAACAGCATCATGTTGAACACGTCCGGGGTGGGGGTCACCACGGCGGCGATGATGGTGATGATCAGGATGGCGTAGCGGCTGTGACGCAATAAGAAGCCCGGCGACGCGATGCGCAGCAGGGTGAGGAAGAAAATCAGCACCGGCAGTTCAAAAACCAGCCCGATGCCGAGCATTACGTTCACGAACAGGTCGAAATACTCCGTTACGGAGACCATCGGCTGGATGTTGATGTCCCGGCCGATGCCCAGCAGGAATTCCAACCCAAACCGGAAGGCGAGAAAATACCCGAACAGGCCGCCGGCAATAAACAGCCCCGCCGAGCATAGTACGAATGGTACCGCCCAGCGGCGTTCTTTCCGGTAAAGTCCGGGCGAGACAAACCCCCAGACCTGGTACAACACCCAGGGCGAGGCCAGAAACACGGCAGCCAGCATCGGCAGCTTCACCCAGACCGTTGAAAAGGTCTCCATCGGGGTGATCTGCACCAGTTTCTGCTGGAATCCGAGGTGCTTCAGCGCCACCGTCGCGGGCTCGCTGACGATCCTCCATAGGTCGTTGGCGAACCACAGGCAGGCGACAAACGCGATGCCCACTCCGGCCAGTGCCCGCAGGATTCTGCTGCGCAGCTCCTCGAGATGCTCGAGGAAGGACATGCGCAGCATGCCCCCTTCTTCATCGTCCCCATCGCCGCCATCGCCTCCGCCGGGCGGAGGAAGCAGGGGAGTCGAGCCGCCTCCCCCGCTTGCCGCCATGTGCGGGGGCGCGGCTACCGAAGTGGATAGGCGCGAGGATTCCGTTCCAGGCTCTGCGTTCCTGTCGTCCGGCAAATGCGGCCTCTCAGTGTTTAGACTTTCTCCGGGTTCAAGCTCGGATGGTCGCCCGCGGCGGGCTGCGTTCCGTCGGCCGGCTTGGGGGCCCCCGCATCGATCGCGGGCGGTTCTGCCGCGGCGATCAGGGCCGTGGTTGCTACCGTGCCTTCCGGAGCCGTACCGGAGTCTGTTTCGGCGCCCTGGGTTGCGGAAGCGCTTACTGTGGACATTTCTGTCGCGGTGGAATCATCCGACGGGGAACTGTAGCCCGCGTCGTAGTAGGAAGGGTCAGTATGGTAGTCGCTCAGGTAGGTTTCGGGATTGTAGCTACTGGTGACATCCTTCAGTGATTCGTTTTCCCGCTCCAGGCTGCTCAATTCGCGGTCGAAAGTAGCTTTTAGCTCATTCGACGCTCGGCGGAACTCCGTCATCGCCTTCCCCAACGTCCGGCCGATTTCCGGGAGCTTCTTCGGGCCGAACAGAAGGAGGGCGAGCACGAAGATGAACACCATTTCTTGAACGCCCAGCGGACCCATGGATCTTCCTCCGTCTCCTTACGAGACAGTCTCATGATAACGAGCCGCAATCGGGCGAGTCAAACCCGCCGGACGCCAGGGGGGCGGGTTTCAACCCGC
>PLEM01000104.1 GCA_003137035.1 Bryobacterales bacterium
AGTCGTACTCCAACTGGCGCTGGTTTCCATACCACACCAGGTCGATTCCGGGGTACACGCCCTGATACTCGATGCGCGCGTAGTGTGGCACGTCCGTCCGCCACTTTTTCGGATCGTTGCCAATGAAGTAGTTGCTGATGCCGGGCAACTTTTCCAGTCCGGTGGCCTGGCGCGGTTTCATGGCTCCCGCCAGCTTCATCCGAACCACCGCCTGCTCGCTTCCGCCCAGCACCATGACCGTTTCGGCATCGGTGAAGAACGCCATCATCCCGCCGCCCCGCGCCAGAAACCGCACCTCGGGCGCCGTCTGGCCGAGATTCGGCTCAAAGGCCAATGGCAGGCGTCCGTAGTTGTTGTCCAACCGAATCGGCGCGATCTGCGGTGCGCCTGGCCGCGGCCGGCCGGTATTCGCGGCCGGGGAAGCCGCAGAAAGAACCAACAAGAAGGCCGTCGCGCAAGCGCTCAATATTCGCATAAGGCCTCTCCGGAGTGGAGGTCGATAATACTCAAATAGTGCGGCCGAGTCAAGGGCGCGCGAAGTCGGTGCGCGAAGTCGGCAATCATCGTGGTTGGCCATCAACTGTCGGCCATCGACCATCCTTCCTGAGGGCCTTGTCGGGCTTTCCTTCGACATGATATGTTCGGAATCCACCCTGAGTTACCGAGACCGGGGTCAATCGCGTTTGTTCGGTTGGCGAATTGAGGATCGGAGGCAACGTGCGCAAGCCGTCATTCACCTGGACCGTGATGAGCTCACCAACCGCGGGCCAGCCGCACCGGGTGCTTGCTTTGAGCGTCGAGATCGGCGTGGGAGTCAAAATCAAGGGCGCCACACCGGCTCAGCTCCTCTCACTGAATCTTGAGCCCCCGAAGCCCGCGAACGAAGCGCTGGTGGCCAGCTTACGCGGGCGCATTTATATGTCCGTGAAAGGCCAACCGGATTGCCCGTTTCAGACCATAGACGAGACTGGCTCCGCGCCGCCGGGTTCCCTGCGCGCGGAGGTCACGGTGACAGACTACTTCGATCCCAGCGCGGGGATAACCGGCGTCGTCAAGGACATCCTCCTGCCGGGGCGGGGGTTCTCGCCCTCTCCGAAGCGCCACATCCGGCTCGAGGTCCGGGTAACGGACGCCGGCTCCGGGGCGGTCCTCGCAGAGGGACACACCAGCCGGCACGGAGAGCCGGGGGCGGATATGGACTTTCTCGAAGGCTTCGCCGGCGATGACGTTGCCACCGCACTGGTGGAAATGGAGCGCCTCGGCTGGGCTTCCGGCCCGTTGCAGGAAGGGCGGGAGCTGGCGAGCCGGAAACTGGGGCTCGGTTGTGGGGCGTTCTTCGCGTTTCAGTTCGCTCTGTTCGGGCTGATATTCCTTACCATGGCCGACGCCGCTGCCGCGGGCATTGTCGCAGCGGTCTTCGGGTTTCTGGCCTGGCTCTGCTTTCGCAAGGCCCTGAAGATCAAACCGAGCCCCGGCGCGAAAGCGCTGGTCTCGAGCTACGCGCCAAAGACCGGATCGCCGCGGCCATGACCTACACCGTTCTCGCAAACGCCTTGTGCTCGATGGAAGGGTTTCCCAACACCCTGCCCGGCGGTGTATAATCGTTCCTAGATGGTGAGCCGCTGAAGTGGGCGAAAGCCCACTTTTTTGTTGGCCGGCCCCAATGCCAGGAACGCATGAACGACGCGGTGGTCGCCCGAGTTACGGAGATCGCTGAGCGTGTCGGCCAATCGGAAGGGATAGAAATCGTCGAGGTTCGGCTCCTCGGCGGGGGCAGCCGGCGGGTGCTGAAAATCGTGATCGACAAGCCAGACGGGGTTTCTCACGCGGACTGCGAGTTGGTCACGCGGCACGTGGGGACCATCCTCGACGTCGAGGATGTGATCCCGGGCGGCAGGTACACCTTCGAAGTGAGTTCCCCGGGGCTGGAACGGCCGCTGGTCAAGCCGGGGGATTTCGAACGATTCGTGGGCCGGAAGGCCCGGGTGACCCTGCGAGAGCCCATCGAGAACCGGCGGAATTGGGAAGGAACGCTGGCCGGTCTTTCGGGAGACGTTGTGACGCTGGAACCCGCGCCGGGAACGAGTATCCGCTTCGCCCTCCATCAGGTCGAGAAAGCGAACCTGAAGTTCGACTGGTAATCTCCTGACAGCGCTGAAAAGAGGAATATCTTGGGAACGATCTACCAATCCATAGAGATTCTGAGCAAAGAGAAGGGCATCGACCCGCAGATCGTGGTGGACGCGGTGAAGGACGCGATGCTGGTGGCCGCCAAGAAGCATTACCACACCGAGGAGAACCTGGTGGCGGAGTTCGACCAGCAGAGCGGCGCCATCCACGTGTTTGCGGTGAAACAGGTGGTGGAAACGGTAGAAGACGCCATCAATCAGTTGACGCTCGAGGAGGCCCGCCGCATCGACCCGGAGGCCGCGGTGGGGACCGACATCCGCGTCTCCAAGCCCACCGATTTGTTGGGCCGCATCTCGGCGCAGACCGCCAAGCAGGTGATCCTGCAGAAGGTGCGGGAAGCCGAGCGCGAGACCGTATACCAGGAATTCTCGGGGCGCGTGGGCGAGCTGGTGAACTGCACCGTAAAGCGCATGGAGGGTCAGGACCTGGTGGTGGATATCGGGAAGACGGAAGCCCGCCTGCTCCGGAAGGAGCAGTCCAAGCTGGAGGGCTTCAGCGTGGGCGACCGGGTGCGCTGCGTGATCCGCAGCGTCGAGAAGAGCGGGAAGAATCCGGGCGTTCTGGTTTCGCGCTCCGCTCCGGAGTTGGTGATGCGCCTGTTCGAGCAGGAAGTGCCGGAGATCTACGACAACACCGTGACCATCAAGGCATGCTCCCGGGAAGCCGGCGAGCGCACCAAGATCGCCGTGCAGAGCCGCGACCGGGACGTGGACTGCGTGGGGGCCTGCGTGGGCATGAAGGGCATGCGCGTGCAGTCGATTATCCGCGAGCTGCGCGGCGAGAAGATCGACATCATCGAGTTCTCCGAAGACCCGGTCAGCTTCGCCACCCACGCTCTGAGCCCGGCCAAGATCAGCCGCGTCAGCGTCATCGATCCGAACGAGAAACACATGGAAGTCATCGTGGACGACTCCCAGCTTTCGCTCGCCATCGGCAAGAAGGGGCAGAACGTGCGTCTGGCCGCCAAATTGCTCGGATGGAGAATCGACATCAAGAGCGAAGAGGAGAAGCGCCAGGAAGTGGAGTCGCAGATGGCTGCGCTGGTAGTTTCCGGCGCTCCGGTCTCGGTGCTGATCGACCACGGCTTGGGCGAGAAGGTGGTCGAGAAACTGCTCGAGGCTGGGGTCGGGACCATCGAGAAGCTGGGAGCCATGACCCCCGAACAACTGGAAGAAATCTCCGGCATTGGGCCGAAGACCGTGGAAACCATTCAGGTGGCGGTGAACAGCTACTACGCGCAGTTCGAAGAACCGGTCGCGCCGGAGGTGGAGCCGACGATGGAAGGGCAGGAGCCCCTGGCCGCGCCGGCGATTGAGGGTGGGGCAGCGACGGAGCTAGCGCCGGACGCGGAAGCGCCGGAGCCCCTGGCCGCTCCGCCAGATGAGAGTGCCGCGGCGCCGGGCGACGAGCCTGCCGCGCCGGAAGCGGGAGTCCCCGAGGTCCACGAGGCTGCGGTCGCCGCCGGCCCCGAACCGGATGCTCCCATGAAAAGCGAATAGGTTTTGGTGGATTTGATACGATAAAGGTCTCGGATTGGAAAGCCCGGAGGTTAGGGACCGAGCAGACGATGGCGTACGGCGGAGTTTGGCGGGGAGCCGTCGCTGAAGGTGGTAGTGTCCCCCCCTGGAGCCGCCGCTGATTGATATGAAGAAGATCCGCATAAACGAGCTGGCGCGAGAATGCGAACAACCCAATGGCGTGATCATCGCGATTCTGCCGCAGTTCGGCGTTACTGAGAAGAAGACGCATTCCAGCTCGATTGACGAAGACGCCGCGGACGCCATCCGTCGGTACTACGGTGTCTTTGTCGAGCCTCGGGCGCCCGAAACCGCCGAGGAAGCGAGCGAGTCCGCGGCCGTACCGGGCGCTGGGGCGGGCGCGGTGGAAGCCGAGCCAGCCGTGAGGCCCGCGGCATCCACGCAGCCGTTCCCCGCCGGCGAGGAAGAGGTCCCCGAGGAAGCGCCGGCCGGTCCCGCGTTCCCTCCCGGCCTGACCACCGAGGAGATGATGATCGCGCGTCCGGCGGCTCATCCGCTGCGCCCGCCGCTGGCCACGCGCCGAGGCTGGCAACCGGAGCCGGCGGCCCCGGCCCCGCCTCCAGCGGTCGTGTTGCCGGCCCTTCCCGCGGCACGGGTAGCGCCCAGCGTGGTCGTCAAGCCGCTGGGGGG
>PLEM01000390.1 GCA_003137035.1 Bryobacterales bacterium
AACTGAAGATCTGAGTATATCCGGTAGTAGGTGCGGTCCAGGCGTGAATGCGGAACTCCACTCGATAGTCGCCCAGCGCGTTAAAGGGGGCCACGTGAGGAACGCTGAGCCGTCCCGTATTCCCGGCGACGGCCAGCGAGGAATAGGCCCACCCGTACCCGGCCAGAGCCAGTGCCAGCAGAACACGCTTCATCGTGTCACCTCGCCCCCTTTACGTTAACAGCTCCGCCGTTCGGCGTGGGAACCCAATGAAACCGGGTGCCTGTCAGATTCTGGCGCGGAGCGTCTGATTATTTGATGGAAAGATGGAGCCTGAGAGACGCCTCCGGGGAAGAGCGTTCGTGTTTGCTTGCAGTTGAGAAACGCCGAGGGTTTCGCCAGCAGGCAATCTTGGATCAGGTCAGGCACGCGTCCGCGGCGCCGTACCAAGGCCTCCAGTAGACAATCGAGCCTGTGTTCGTCAGCATGCACCCAGTCGGCCGGAATGCGCTTCCGCACCTGGTCGATCAGTGCCGGAGGGAAAGACGCGACTTTCTCCAGCCAAGGGTCGAAGTCCAGAAGTGTGTGCGCAGCGTCGTAAGCGTGCGGGCTGGGGTGTAGGCCGTGTAAGGGACCAGCAGAGAAGTCCCAGAAGCCACCGTTGAGAATCTCTCCGTGGTCAATCATCATCGCGCGAAGCGGGATGCGTCTTGCCGCTGTGGATGCGCGAAGATCGCGCTGTTGTCGGAAGAACACGGCTTGGCGTCTATCGGTATTGGCCACCCACTTGTCGAACACGAGGGCTCCGAGAAACTCTCCTTGGTTCTCGACGTTGCGGAGCAGAGCGTCAGGGACGAGGTCAAAGACTGCCTGCCGCTCCGGGTGGCCTGGATAACGGGACCCGTAATGTTGACCCGGTTGGACTGCAGTTCGGCCCTGCGGCAGTTGCAGCGAGACATCCGGGTTCTCCCTAAGGAACTCTTCCGTCACAGACACCAGTACGGGCTCGGGCGTAGACACCCCGAGATGGTGCAAAAGCACCGAGCCGATTGCCTCGTTAATCAGCACGCGGCGGTGTTGGGGGTTGTTCGAGAACTTGACGACGTAGAACTGTCCGTTATCCGCCTCGATGAGGTGAGCTTGCGTTCCACCTCGCATCCGCCGGACGAAACGATGCGCGGCGACCACTCGAAATGGGTCAGGGACGTTCTGTGCGCTATCGGTTACTGCCTGGGGCACGGGGCAATCTAGTACGGTACACTCCATCTGTGTCACCTAACTAGGTGTTGAACGATCGGCTTTCCTCTCGCTGATCTGAAGAATATTCCGCTCTGCAGTTCTGCTCTGTGAACGCTGTGGCTCTATGGATGGAATCGATGTTCTCAACTTTCCCGTTTGCAGGAACACGGCTCTCCCGCATACTCCGAAGGGCATAGTACTGCTCCCTCGCTGGGCGGCGGCGCCACGCTGGTGGCCCAGTTCCGGCTACTACGGAGAATCAGAAACGCAGCAGCCCTCTCGCGGCCGCCCAGTTCGCGCTATTGTAAGGTGTCAGCCCCATCGACACTCGGTGGGTTGGAGATCGATGAAGGAGCGGCGATCCGAACAACGGCTCATGTGTTCCCAGCTCGTAGTCTTCCGTCTGGGCGAACGCGCCGGCACTGGTCAGAGCCACGAGGCAATCCTGGAGGACATTTCCGCTGTCGGCGCGTGTGTGCAGCTCACGAGTCCGGTTCTGGTAGGCAGTGCCGGCGAACTCGTGGTTTCCAAGAAGAGGCTACGTGGGACCATTCGATATTGCGAGTTCCGCGAGATTGGCTACTTCGTCGGAATCGAGTTCGAGCCGGGGGTGACGTGGTCCGAAGCCGATTTCCTGCCTGAGCATTTGCTCGATCCGAGAACACTGAAGGACCGGCACGAGAAGTAGCGTCGTGACCATGCGAGCGACAACGTTGACCGGGGACTGGGTCTCTTCCTTGCCCCCCGGCGGCCAAAGCGCCCCCCCAGTGCCCCTACCGGCGCTGGGGCTGGGTATCCCGTTTTCAGGTCTTGAATCAGCCTTCGAGTGTGGGCGCGCACCCGCCATCGCACCGATGCTCCGGGAACATTTGAGCGAATGAACGGCGCAGGTAACGATTCGCCGCCGCCAGCGAACTGAACCGGCGCAACCCTTCCAGGGAGGGGCCGGAAAACGAGGCCGACCAGCCGGTCCTTCCTGTCCGCTTCACAGCCAAACGAATGGGGCCATCCTCAGTCAGGTGAACGATGTCTGTCGATATAAGCTTCTTCAGCACCCACCAGTACTCTACAAGTCCGGTGCCTCAACGCGACGGGATCTGACCGTCAACCCATTGAGCACACAGGTATAACATTTCGCTGCGGGCCGTGACCCGCTTCCAAGCAAGACCATGAGGAACGAAAACGCGGGGCGCTGGCCGCCACTCATCAAGAGATGGCCTGCACCCTGCTCTCCTTGGCTGCTGTGGTCGCGGTCGCCAGTTGGATCGTCGTCAGGCTGGGCCGATCACTGAGGGCGAGATGATGGGCGCCACCGGTCCGGCTCTGAAGAGTAGCGTTGGCACCGGGGGGGCCTGAGCGGACGCTGCCAGGCCCTCAAGGGCGAGTTGGATCTTGTCGCGGCGTCGGTTACAGGACGCCTATACTCAGGTTCTCTCCTGCAACCGTCGTAGTACTGATTTGCCTTGTTCTGTCTTTCGGAGTTCGCCCCATGTCGGCTATACTAACCCTAACAGACAGCTCGGCGGAGATCGAGCGACTCGTAACAAATGTCACGCAAGGAGAAGCCGCATGTGTTGTTCACCCTCAGGGAAGCCCGGCGCGCTGAATCTATCGGTTAACCAGTGCCCGAAGGACGTCTCCGGAGTTTCAGACCTATATTGCCTGCACCGTCTCACCCCGGAACAGGAGAGAGTGTTCGAGGAACACTATTTGCACTGTCCGGCGTGCACCAAAGAAGTCGAGCGATCACAGCACTGCATCGCTGCCCTCAAGGCCGCGAGTAGCCCGCCTGAGGCACAATAACGATCCAGCGGTATTCGCCGCTCCGACCATCCCTCAGGGTGCGCTTGTAGTCGTCCCTCGTAGTCGTGTCTTCTCAAGCTCGGCGAATCTTGCCTTCATCCTTGATTTCAGTGACCGGAAATCCTCCGGCTTAATCTGCATTTCGGAACAAATCTGCTCCACGCTCTGGCCGTCAAGGTAGAATCGTGTAAAGGCTTTCCGCTGTTGATGCGAGCAACTTCGGAGGACTTCCACCATGATATCGACACCTGGCGTGTGCCCTCCGTGCCAACATTG
>PLEM01000410.1 GCA_003137035.1 Bryobacterales bacterium
CCAGCGGTCCAGGTTGCGCGCCACGTCCTTCACCGGCTCGCGCTCGCCGATGGGGCCGTTGGTGAAGACCGAGTGGCCGCCCAACTGTTTGATGGCCACTTCGAAGGTGATGCGGGTGCGCAGCGAGGGCTTCTCGAACAGCAGGCTCAGCGAGCGGCCGCCGAGCGCATCGGCGAAGCGCGCGGGCGCGGCTTTCACCTGCTCCGCGAGCTCCAACAGGGAGGTGACCTCGTCACTGGACAGGTCCAGGTCGCCAGTGACATCCTGGGCCGAAATCTTGAGAATCGAATCCGCGGACGCGCCGCCGTGCACGGGAGAGTCCTCCTTCAGCGAGTGAATGATTATTCACTCTAATGAATAATTACACACTCGGGGCGGCGGAGTCAAGCCTGGCTTGGGGTCCTAATCCTTAGTTCTTCCTGGGCTCTTCCTTCTTCTCCTCGCGCGGGGGCGGGGGCTTGGGCAGCGGCTTGCGAGGCAGCATCTCGGGGCGCGTGGCCGCGTCGTAGACCAGCGACGCGATGATGGCCGATGCCTGCATCAGGTCGCCCTTCTGGAGGCGGTCGTAGGTGTCCATGTTGGTGTGGTGCGTGCGCGCCATGTAGTCCAGCGGGTCCTGGATGAATTGGAAGCCGGGCAGGCCCACCGCGTCGAAAGACTGGTGATCGGTGCCGCCGGTGTTGCGAATGGTGATGGTGGTGACGCCCAGGTCGTGGAACGGCGCCAGCCAGGCCTCGAAAATCGGCCGCATCATGTCGTTCCCTTGAAGGTACACGCCGCGAATCTTGCCAGTCCCGTTGTCGAAGTTGAAGTAGCCGGAGAGCTTCGAGTGCTCGGGCTTGATGGCCATGGTCTCGCGGTCGGCGAGGTGCTCCTTGACGTATTCCCGCGAGCCGATGAGCCCCTCTTCTTCGGCGTCCCAGAGGCCGATGCGGACGGTGCGGTCCATCTNNGCCAGGAGTCCAGGTGCGCGCCGATCATCACGATCTCGTCCTTCTTCTTCCCGCCGGGAAGGTCGGCGATGACGTTTACACCGTCCATCGCGTCGCCGTGGAACTGAGCCTTCACATCCAGTTCCAGGCGGACGGGAATGTTCTTCCCGAGCAGCCGCGCGATGCGGTTGTAGTGCTCGGAGGCCAGTGCGACGCTGGTGGGCGGCAGCGGTTCCTTAGCTTCGCGCGATCCGGCCGAAGCGGCGAAAATCGTGCCGTCATCGCCGGCAAACCCCGCCGAAATGACCGCCAGCACTCCCTCTTCCTTCAGAAACTGGTTCACCTTGGTCCGGAACTGGCGGGCCTCCTCCAGATTGCTGGGCCCGGGGCCGCCGGGGCGCCGCGGGCCGAATCGCTGATCGCCGGGCTCCGGGGCCAGCGCCGTCTGCGCCAGGTCGGCGTCGGTGTAACGCTTGGCGTCGGGCTCCAGGTGCAGCGTCAGCTCGCGCGGGGTGTCCAGCAGCACGAACTTGCCCTTCAGCTTGCCTTTGGCCTTCTCGAGGTCCTCGGGGGTGCGCAGGGGCGCCAGGATGGCCTCACCAGCCACCGGGCCCTCGGTCCCGGGCGACCAGGCCAGCGGAACGCCGACCAGCGAGGTCTGTTGCGGCTCGAGCATGTGAATGGAGAACCGGCTGTAGGACCAGGTGCGCCCGAAGGTCCCCCATTTCTCGAGCTTGGCGTCTTCCAGTCCCCAGCCCTTCAGGGTCTTCACGGCCCATTCGGCGGCCTTCAGGTACTCCGGCGAATCCGCCAGCCGGGCTCCATAAAGGTCGGTGAGGGTGAACGCGTGGTCCATGACCTTGGAATTCTGAAACGCCTCGGCCTTGATCCGGTTTACGACCGACAGATCCACCTTCTCCTGGGCCTGGAGCGCGATGGGCAGACTCAGGGCGACAAGCAACAGCAGGGTTTTGGTTTTCATGGCGTGAAGCCAAAAGAATAGCATGTGTCTGCCGCGTGGGGCCAAACGATAACACCTGTTACGCGCCCGCCACGGACGTGGATCGGAGATAATGGGAGTCTATTCTGGAGGGACGAAATGGCAGCACTCAAGGGCACCAAGACTCACGACAATCTCAAGGCCGCGTTCGCGGGCGAATCCCAGGCCAACCGGCGCTATCTGTACTTCGCCAAGCAGGCGGATATCGAAGGCTATCCCGACACCGCGGGCCTGTTCCGCGACACGGCGGAGGGCGAGACCGGCCACGCCCACGGACATTTGGACTACTTGAAGGCAGTGGGCGACCCGGCTACCGATCTGCCGATCGGCGACACCACTGCCAACCTCGAATCCGCCATCGCCGGCGAAACGCACGAGTACACCGACATGTATCCGGGCATGGCCAAAACGGCGCGCGAGGAAGGCTTCTCCGAAATCGCGGACTGGTTCGAGACCCTGGCCAAAGCCGAGAAGTCGCACGCCGGCCGCTTCACGCAGGGATTGAAGGCGATCGCGTAGCGCGCTTACGGCCGGCCCCGTATGATCAAAGGCGCTCCCACTCCCGGCTTGTCCTACAATCCCAACGACACGGTCTACTGGGACCAGGCGGGGCTCCAGCAGGAACTCGAGCGTGCCTTCGAGATCTGCAACGGGTGCAGGCTGTGCTTCAACCTGTGCCCGAGTTTTCCCGAGCTGTTCCAGGACGTCGAGAAGCACGACGGCGACGTGCGGCAGCTTGCGCGCGCGGAGGTCGACCGCATCGTCGACCTCTGTTTCCAATGCAAGATCTGCTACGTCAAGTGCCCCTACACGCCCGAGGATAAGCACGAGTTCCAGCTCGATTTTCCGCGGCTGATGATGCGCGCCAACGCGCAGCGCCGCAAAGAGCGCGGAGGCAGCCTGCGGTCTCGCGTGCTCTCGCGGCCGGAGTTCCTGGGCAGGATGGCGGGGAAGTGCGCGGGCCTGGCCAATTGGGCGAACCGCCAGCCATTGTTGCGCATTGGGCTCGAGAAGACCCTGGGCATTCACCGCGACAAGGTCCTGCCGGAGTTTCACGGGGAGACCTTCGAGGACTGGTTCCGCAAGCGGCCGGCGCCCGCCGGCGACGACTCCAAGGCGGTCCTGTTCTTCACCTGCTCGGTGAACTACAACGCTCCGGAAGTGGGCAAGGACGCGGTCGAGGTGTTCTCGAAGAACGGCATCGCGCTCACCTGCCCCAAGCAGAACTGCTGCGGCATGCCGGCGCTCGAAGTAGGCGACATCGAGCTGGCCAAGCGCCTGGCGCGGCAGAACGTGGAGTCGCTCTACCCGCACGTGCAGGCGGGCAAGAAGGTGCTGGCCATCGACCCGACCTGCTCCTACATGCTGCGCAAGGAATACGCTGAGCTGGTCTCGACTCCCGAGGCGCGCGCGGTGGCGGCGGCCGCGATGGATCTGTGCGAGTACCTGTTCCAGCTCAAGCAGCAGGGGCAGTTCAACCGCGAGTTCCGCTCGACGCCGGGGCGGGTGGCCTACCATTTGCCCTGCCACTTGCGGGCGCAGAATATCGGCTACCGCTCGCGCGACATGATGCGCCTGATTCCCGGCGCGACCATCCAGATGATCGAGCAGTGCTCGGGTCACGACGGCACCTGGGCCATGAAGAAGGAGTTCTTTCCGCTCTCCATGCTGACCGGGAAGAAGGCCTTCGAGGGCATGGCCTCCGCCGGGGCCGACACCTTTGCCAGCGATTGCCCGCTGGCTTCCATCCAGATCGGCCAGGCCATTGGGACTCGGCCGATCCATCCCATCCAGGTACTGGCGCGCGCCTACCGTGCGGACGGATTCCCAAGGCCGGTTGAAGAGCCGAAGCCATGAATCCCGTCGAGTTCCGGGAGCTCAAGGACATCGCCGCCTACGAGCTCGAGCGCAAGACCTGGCGGCCGCGGATGATGGAATTGAAGGACCGGCGGCGCGTCCGCGTGGGCGGGCATATGACCTTCCTGTTCGAGAACCGCGAAACGGTCCGCTACCAGATCCAGGAGATGATGCGCATCGAGCGCATCGTCGAGCCGGACGCGATTCGCCACGAGTTGGACACCTGTAACGAGCTGGTTCCGTTCCGGGGCGAGCTGTCGGCTTGCCTGCTCATCGAGTACGCCTCGCCGGAGGAGCGCGCGGTCGCGCTGCACGACCTGCTGGGACTGGAGAACCACGTCTGGATGGTGGTGGCGGACGAGCCTCCCGCGCAGGCGCGGTTCGACACCCGGCAGATCTCCAGCGACCGGCTGAGCGCGGTGCAATACGTGAAGTTCCCGCTCGCGCCCGAGCAGCGCGCCCGCTGGCGCGACGGCGCACGCATCGTGATCGACCACCCGAAGTACCAGGCCGAGCAAGCGCTCACCGAGCCGCAGTTGGACGAGTTGGCGCAAGACTTCCAGTAGCGGTACATTCGGAGCAAGAACCTCTATGGGGTTTTCCTGGGTCGAGAGGATCGTCCTGCTGGTCTTGTTCTCCGCCTCCCTGGCGGCTTTCTGGCGAAGATTCGGCGCTGTGCTGCGGACCATTCTGCGCTCCAAGCGGGATGCCGATTTCGAGCTCCGGCCCCTCGGCCCCCGCTTTCGCAAGGTCTTCCGGGAGGTGTTGCTTCAGGCCGTGGTGATCCGCCAGCGGCCGCTCGCCGGGCTCGCGCACGCGCTGGTGTTCTGGGGCTTCTGCGTCTTCGCGCTGGCGACCCTGAACCATTTCGCCGCCGCGCTGGGTCTCGCTTTCCTTTCGCCGCAAGGGTTCTACTCCCGGTTGGCGGCGGTGTTCGCGCTCGCGGTGGCGGCCTCCATCGCCGGATTGGCGTTCCGGCGCTTCGTGGTGCGCCCGCGGTGGCTGGGCCCCCTCTCGCCCGAGTCCGGCGTGATCGCGTTCCTGATTTTCGCGCTGATGGCAACTTACCTCATCGGCTTCTGGTTCCCGCAATCCGGCAAGGCGGCCTGGTGGGCGCACTCGCTGGCGCTGCTCGCGTTTGTTCCCGTAATCCCGCACACCAAGCACTTGCACCTCGTGCTCAGCCCGCTGACCGTGTTCCTCGAACGCGACGGTTTCAGCCACATCCCGCCGCTGGCCGGCGACGACGATTTCGGGCTGGAAACCGGCATGGATCTGACCCGCATCTTCGCGCTCCAGGCCTACTCTTGCGTGGAGTGCGGCCGCTGCACCGAGCATTGCCCCGCCAACCACACCGGGAAGATTCTCAACCCGAAGGAAATCATCCTGGGCACGCGCGCCTATCTCAACGAGTACGGCCCCGGAGGAAAGGCGCCGCTCGCGGGCCAGCATCTCTCGCTGGAGGCCGCCTTCCAGTGCACCACCTGCGGCGCGTGCGAGTTTCAATGCCCGGTCGGCATACAGCATCTGCCGTTTATCGTCGGGCTGCGCCGCGGCGCGGTGAACACCGGAAGATGGGACGACACGCATGGCTCCGACCTGTTCCTGAAGCTCGAGCGCCAGGGGAATGCGCTGGGCTTCTCGCACACCGCGCGCGAGGAGTTCATCCGCAAGAACGCGCTGCCGATCTACGATGGCAGCCAGCAGTACTGCCTCTGGATGGGCTGCATGGGTTCGTACGATCCGCAGGGCCGCAAGATCGTGCTCGCGCTGGCCCGCGTGCTGAAGCATCTGGGGATCACTTTCGGCGTGCTCAAAACCGAGAAGTGCGCCGGCGACCCCGCGCGGCGGCTGGGCAACGATTACCTGTTTGGGGAACTGGCGCAGTTCAACCTCGATCAGATGCGCAAGAGCGGGGTCGGCAAGATGGTCTCGATCTGCCCGCATTGCGTGCGCACAATTCTCGAGGACTGGAAGGAGTTCGGTGCGTCGATCGCCATCGAGCATCACAGCGAATTGCTGGCGCGCTACTCCGCGCAACTGCCGTCGGGCTGCGCGAGCCGGCCCAGGGTGGTGTACCACGACGCCTGTTATTTGGGGCGCTACCGCAACGTCTATGACCAGCCCCGCGAAGTGATCGGGCGCTGGGGCGACGTGGTCGACCCCCGGCGTTCGCGCGAGCGCGGCTTCTGCTGCGGCGCCGGCGGCGGCCTCTCCTTCCTCGGCGAGGAAAAGGGCAAGCGCGTCAACCTGGAGCGCGCCCAGGAACTAGTGGCCACCGGCGCCGGTGTGGTTGCGGCGGCCTGCCCGTTCTGCAGCACCATGCTGCGCGATGGCCTGGCCGCCGCCGCTCCGGTTCCGCCGCAACTTCTGGACATCGCCGAGATCGCCGCCGCCACGCTCGGAGCGAACGCCTCCGCGACTGTGCTATAAAAGTGAAGGTCCACCGAAATCGGGCGCGTAGCTCAACTGGCAGAGCAACTGACTCTTAATCAGTAGGTTGCAGGTTCGATTCCTGCCGCGCTCACCACTCAGCCGTTTCCGTCGGCAAAGCATCAGCCGCGAAGCGCATCCGGTCGCGCGGGGCGTTATACTCTTACGGAGCGTGGCGCTGCCGGTTCATTTATCTTCGAGGTGACTATGATTGGCGATCTGCGGTTTGGGCGTGAGATGGTGAGCCTGGAACTTCCCGATTCCACGGTCGTGCTGGAGATGAAGCCGCTAGCGCCGCTCGCCGACCCCGCGGGCGCCGTCCGCGAAGCGCTGGAGCGTCCGATCGGGAGCCCGCCGCTGGCGGAGCTCGCGCGCGGTCGCAAGAGCGCCTGCATTGTGATCTCGGATATCACCCGGCCCGTTCCCAACCAGGTCATTCTGCCGCCCCTGCTCGAAACCCTGGAGGCGGCCGGCATTGCGCGCGCCGCAATCACCATTCTCATCGCCACCGGAATGCACCGGCCGAACTTGGGCGACGAGCTGGCGCACATGGTGGGGCGCGACATCATGGCGAATTACCGCTTCGAGAACCACTTCTGCCAGGATCCGGAGAGTTACCGCAGAATCGACGTGATCGACGGCGCGCCCATCGAGGTGAACCGGCACTACCTCGACGCGGAGCTGCGCATTCTCACCGGGCTCATCGAACCGCATTTCTACGCGGGCTTCTCGGGCGGGCGCAAGGCCATCCTGCCGGGCATTTCAAGCTTCGAGACCATGAAGTTCATGCACTCCTACCGCATGATCGACCACCCGCGGGTGGCCAATTGTGTGCTCGACGGGAATCCGTTCCATCAGAACGGGCTGCGCATCTGCGAACTGGCGGGCGTGGATTTCATCGTCAACGTGGCGCTCAACAAGCATCGGCAAGTGGGCGGAGTTTTCGCGGGCCACTACGATCGCGCGCACCGGGCGGGTTGCGAATTGGTCGAGCGGCACTCCACGGCGATGGTGGACGAACCCTTCGACCTGGTGATTACCTCCGGCGGAGGGTTCCCCCTGGACGCCACCTTCTACCAGATCAGCAAGGCCCTCACCTGCGCCAAGAACGTGTTGCGCAAGAACGGAACCATTGTGGTGGCCTGCGGCTGCCAGGAAGGTATCGGAGGAAAGGAGTTCTCCGGGATCATGCGCTCGACGGGTGGCCTCGCGGAGTTCCGCGAGCTGTATGCGGACCCCAAGAACTTCGTCATCGATCAGTGGTGCGCGCAGAGCATCTTCCAGGCGCTCGACCACGCCGGGGAAGTTTACATTTACTCGCCCGGTCTGGCCGCCCAGGACGTCGAGAAGATGGGCGCCATCCCGGTGACCGATCTCCAGCAGACCGTGAAGGCGCTGGCGGCGCGTGCCACGCGCGTGGCGTTCTCGCCGGAAGGCCCCTATGTGGTGGGTGTGGTGCGGGATGCGGTGTGCGCGGTCGAGTCGTAGGAAACGGAGAACAAGGTCGTGAGCAACCGGCGCCGTGTTAAAATCCGAGTTCATGTCGTGTCACCGCGCTGCTGTTCTTGCGGCCGCCTCGCTGTTGCTGGCCGGGCTGGTTTATCCTTTGGCCGCCGGGACGCCCAATTCCTGGCTGATTGATCCGGCGAAGTTCCACGTCTCCGCGCATCGCCAGCTTTCCTGCGCGACCTGCCACGACAGCGTCGCCTCTAGCGCCGCGCACCCCGATCCGGGAAGCGTGGACCAGCCGCCCGCGCGGCCCGACCCGTCCGCCGGTTGTCTGCTGTGCCACGATCCCGTGCAGGCCGCTCTGGTCCAGGGCAAACACGGGCGCATGACGGAACGCCAGGCGGACAAGTTCCGCAACTGCGTTTCCTGCCACAATCCGCACACCGTAATCAGCGTGGCGGACCTGGTATCCAAGCACATCACGGCCTTCAAGCGTCCCCAGGATCTGTGCGGCGCCTGCCACGCGGCACAGAAGAAACTGCCCAAGCTCGCGGCGGAGGACGCCAAGTGCATGGCGTGTCACGAAGGCGGCGCAGTTTCGCGGGAGCGCGATGCCGCGCTTTGCCTATACTGCCACGGCGACGTCAAGAAGGAGGCGCGGGTCCATACGGGCGTGTCCTGCACCATTTGCCATCCGGGCGCGGCGGCTTGGGGCCACGCGCACCAGCCGCGCGGAGACTGCTCGCAGTGCCATGCGCCGCACTATGCCCAGGCGCGCGACCCGCACGTGAACGTCGATTGCCGGTCTTGCCACGTGCGCAGCGCGCAGGCGCACAACATGGTGCGCCACCCCGCGCGGCAGGATTGCGTGCAATGTCATTTCGACGACAACCGGGTGGGCGCTTCCGCCATGGTGCTCCCGGCCAAGAGCGTGCTGTGCATCGGCTGCCACGCCTCCACGCTTTCGGTGAACGACTCGGTGACCATCCCCGCGCTGCTGGTGTTTTTCTTCGGGGTGGCGGTGGCGATGTCGTTGTGGCTCTCGGGCGCCGGCGGCTTGGGTGGCGGGCTCAAGACCGTTTTTTCGCCGCGCATTGTGGTGGTGCTGAAATCGCTGCTGGTGGATACCCTGTTGCAGTGGCGCCTGCTGCGGCAATCCCCGGCGCGGTGGGCGATTCACACGCTCATCCTTCTGCCGTTCGCGATCCGCTTTGCGTGGGGAGCGATAGTGCTGGTGGCCTCGTGGACGGGCGCGCGCGGTGCGTGGTTCCTGGCGTTGCTGGACAAGAACCATCCGGTGAACGCGTTGCTGTTCGATGCGACAGGCGTGATGATCGTTGTGGGAGTGTGCGCCGCCATCGCCCGCGGCATTGCCACGCGGCGGCAGCGCTTGCCGGGCCTGCCTGGACAGGACCGCGCGGCGCTGGCGCTGATTGGCGGCGTGGTAGTGGTTGGGTTCGTTCTCGAGGGGATGCGAATGGCCATGACCGGCGCTTCCTGCGGCTGGGCATTCCTCGGCTACGCCATCAGCGGCGCCTTCACCGCCGGGCCCGCGCTCGGGCGCTCCTACGGGTACGTGTGGTATTTCCACGCCGCGCTCACGGGCGCGTTTGTGGCTTACCTGCCCTTCAGCCGGATGTTCCACATCCTGGTGGCGCCCCTGGTATTGGCGGGGCGCGCGGTGCGGCGCGATAGTCATGCCGGGCGCGTGGCGGAGGATTGAGATTCAGGAGTGGTTATGTTGGATGCGCAAATCAAAGACGCTCTGATCCGGATCGTGGGTCAGCAGAATTACACGGACAGCCTGATCGACATGGTGTCCTATTCCTACGATGCGTCCGAGCACCGGGCCCGGCCCTCGTGCGCGGTGTGGGTCGAGAACACGGCGCAGGTTTCCGAAGTCATGAAGCTGGCCGATCGCGAGAAGATCCCGGTCACGCCGCGAGGCGCGGGCACGGGCCTCTCGGGGCTCTCGGTGCCGGCGCACGCGGGCATCGTGATGGACCTCACCCGCATGAACAAAATCCTCGAATTGCGCATCGAGGATCGCCTGGCGGTGGTGCAACCCGGCTTGGTTTACGCCGATCTGGAAAAGGCGCTGGCGCCGCATGGCTTCTTCTTCCCGCCCGACCCTTCGAGCGGAAAAGTCTGCACCATGGGCGGCACCGTGGGCACCAACGCGGGCGGCGTGAAGGGCGCCAAGTACGGCACCACGCGCGATTACGTGCTGGGGCTCGAAGTGGTGCTCGCCGATGGCCGCATCATGCGCACCGGCGGCAAGACGATTAAGAACGTCTCGGGTTACGATCTCACGCGGTTGTTCGTGGCTTCGGAAGGCACGCTCGGCATCATCACCGAGATTGCGCTGAAGATCAACCCCAAGCCCACGGTGACCACCACCGCCATGGCGTCGTTCAACGACCTGGAAGACGCCGGAAGGGCCGTCAGCGAGGTAATGCGCAGCGGCATCCTGCCCAGCGTGCTCGAGATTCTGGGCCGCGAAACTATCCTGGCCATCAATCAGAACACGGACCTCAAACTTCCCGAGGTGGACGCTCTGCTGCTCGCCGAAACCGACGGTTACACAAAGACAGAGACCGAATTCCAGATGGAAACAGTGTTGGAGGTGTTCCGGCGGAACAACCCGGGAATGGTCAAGCTGGCCACCTCGCCGGAGGAAGCCGCGCAGCTTTGGACGGCGCGAAAATCGGCCTACGCCGTGCTCGCTCGCATCAAGTCCCACTTCGTTCTGGAAGACGTCACAGTGCCCATCGGCAAGGTGCCCGCGCTGCTCAAGGGCATCCAGGCCATTGCCAAGAAACACGAAATCCAGATAGCGACGTTTGGCCACGCCGGCGACGGCAATCTGCATCCACAGATTCTCTACGATGGATACGATCCCGAGCAGGTTCGGAGGATGGAGGCCGCCAGCGACGAATTGTTCAAACTGGCGATCGAACTGGAGGGAACGCTCACCGGCGAGCACGGCATCGGGCTTTCCAAGGCCCGGTACATGACGCTGGAGCACGATGCGGTTTCGCTCGAGATGATGCGCACCATCAAGCGCGCCTTCGACCCCAACAACATCTTGAACCCAGGAAAGATGGCGCTGGACGCCGCGTAGGAACGGAGCCCGATCATGGAAGCCAAATACGATTTCGAGCGCAAATACCGGGAGCAGATTCTGCGCTGTTCGCGCTGCGGATTCTGCCAGGCGGTGTGCCCGGTCTACGGCGCCACGCTGCGGCCCGGATTGAACGCCCGCGGCAAGATGCTCCTGCTCAAGGAGGTGATGGACGGCCGGATCGATCTCTCGGACGAATTGATCGAGACCCTGTTCCAATGCACCACCTGCGCCAGTTGCACGCACAATTGCCCATCCGGGGTTCAGGTTCCCGAGATCGTCAAGACGGCGCGCATGGACATGGTGAACATCGGCTCGTGCCACCCGGCCTTCACCGGCATGAACGAGGTTCTCAAGAAGCACCCAAACATTTACGCCGAGGACGAAGCCGAGGAGTTCGGCCGCGAGAAGAAGCGGCAAGCCAAGTACGTGTTCTTCGCGGGCTGCGTGGGCCTCTACCGGGAAACCGAAGCCACGGAAGCCGCCCTCGCCGTGCTCGACAAGCTGAAGGTGGATTACACGCTGATCGAAGAGGTGTGTTGCAGCGGCGTGCTCGAGGACGTGGGCTTCCCGCTCAACGACGCGCTGGTTCAAACCAACATCGACCGCATTCTGGCCACCGGCGCGGAGGCCGTGATTACGGGATGCCCCTACTGCGCGCGCACGTTGAATAACAAGCCGCAGTACGCTCCGCTGCGCGCCCAGGGCGTGCTGGTCATGCACATCGCACAATTCCTCCAGGATTACGACCTGGGCGTGCATACGCACAAGAAGGTCACTTATCACGACCCCTGCGACTTAGGCCGGCATTGCGGCATCTACGAGGAGCCGCGCCAAACCATCCGCAAGCTGGCGCCGAATTTCGTCGAGCTGCCCCACCACCACGCCGACGCACTCTGCTGCGGCGCCGGTGGCGGCGTGCGGGGAGCGTATGCCAAGAACTCGATAGACATGGCCCGCAGGCGGCTGCGCGAGGTCGAGGAGACGGGCGCCGAAGTGGTGCTCACCGAGTGCAACTCCTGCGTGCATAACCTGGGCAACGCGAAACTGCGCAAGCAGAAGTTCACCATCTGTACCACAACCCAATTCATTCGCGACCTCATGGAAGAGGCCGGTTAATCGAGGAAGGCGACTTATGGAATTCGAATCCTATAACATGCCCGACGAGTTGTACTACGATCCAAACCATTACTGGGTTCGTCAGGAAGGCGACCTGCTGGTGATGGGCATGGACGATTTTGCCCGCAAGCTGGCCGGGCAGATTGTCTTCGTACAACTTCCGGAAGAGGGCAAGGCCCTCAAACAGGGCAAGAAGTTCGCCAGCGTGGAATCGGGCAAGTGGCTAGGCAAGGTGTACGCTCCGGTCAACGGCGAGATCGCCGCGGTCAACGAACAGCTCGAAACCAACCCCGGCCTCATCAACGAGGATTGCTACGGCGCGGGATGGATGTACAAGGTCAAGCCCGACGACGTGGCCGAGGTGCAGAGTCTGCTGCACGGCACGGAAGCCGTGCAGAAATGGCTCACCGAGGAGATCGCGAAGTACGCCAAAGGCGCTTAGTTCATGGCCAATCGAGACTACACCGCCGCTCAGCTGTTCGAAATGGACGCCTGCACCAAGTGCCGGATTTGCGCGCAGGTGTGCCCGGCGGTTTCCGCGTCCCAGGACGGGGAGCTGTCGGCCGTGTGGCGGATGAAGGGGCTGCGCAAGGTGTTGCAGGGCCGCGGCGGACTGTTCCAGCGCCTCTTCGGCAACCACGCCCCTTCCAAAGAGCAGCTCAAACACTTCGGCGACACCGTCTTCAGGTGCACGCTGTGCGCCAATTGCGAAGAGGTTTGTCCGGTGGGCATCGGCCTCAAGGACCTGTGGCTCTCGCTGCGGTCGGACATGGTGCATTCGGGCTCCTACCCCGCCAA
Organism: Bryobacterales bacterium; assembly: GCA_003137035.1. Taxonomy (GTDB): domain Bacteria; phylum Acidobacteriota; class Terriglobia; order Bryobacterales; family Bryobacteraceae; genus Fen-330. Next base: position 12,713 of record PLEM01000410.1, read on the forward strand.
AATCGACATGATCCGGAAGAACCTCGCCG
>PLEM01000510.1 GCA_003137035.1 Bryobacterales bacterium
CGTAGGCGTTCATGCGCGAGGTGACCGCGATCCCCGGAACCTGGGCGCGGATCTTGGCCACCACGTTGCGAAAGAACTTCGAGCGGTTCTCGAACGAGCCGCCGTAGCAGCCCTCTCGCGTGTGCGAGGCATGCAACTCGTTGACCAGGTAGCCGTGGCAGGCCTTCACGTCGACGGCATCGAAGCCGGCCCGCTGCGCCCGGCGCGCGGCATCCACGTAGCGGTCCTCCAGGCGCTCCAGCGCGTCGTCGGAGATGACCGGATAGTCCGGGGGCAGGTTGTGGAGCGGATCCAGGGTTGGCGAACGGTGCGCGATGATGGGCTGTGGAGCGCGTCCCGGCCTGCTGTAGCGGCCCGAGTGCGTGAGTTGCAGCNNGGCCTTCACGCTCGCCTCCACCAGCGCCGCGAACCCGCCCACCGTGCTCTCGCGAATCCACAACTGGCGCGGGTTGGCGCGCCCCTCCTCGACCACCGCCGTGGCCTCGAACCAGAGCACCCCGGCGCCCCCGGCCGCGAATCGCCGGTAGCGGCGAAACGTCAGCTCGTCCGGAGCGCCGTCGGGAAGGCCGTCGCACCCTTCCATGGGCAACGCCACCAGCCGGTTTACCAACCCGAAGCCACCGATCTCCAGCGGCTCCAGCAACGGACTGACGTCCTCGCTGACCTCCAGGTCGACCCCTAGCTCGGCAATACGGGTTCGCAGCTCATCCAGAGAGTGGAACCCAAACGGTTCGTGTGCAGTCATCGCGCGGTACGAGGGAATTATATCGTACCGGCGTCCTCGCGCCGCCTACCGGCCTGCCGGGTTCCAGCCATCGGCGCCGCGCAGGAAAACGTCGGTGGCAAACGGAGACGCTTCGGCCTCGGACAACGAATGCGCCCAGGAGACCCGTTTGGCGGCCTCCGCGCCGGGGCCGGTCGAACCGCGCTCGCCGAACCAGGCGGTCTTCTCGTTNNCGGCATTGCCCCAGTTGTCCCAGCCCTCGGGGCGGATGTGATCCCCCATCCAGCAACCCAGGAAAACCGCCCGGGCATAGGCGCGCCACGGGCGGCCGAGAAAGACGCCTTTGCCGGTGTTCTCCCCGGTCAGCTTGCACTCGCGGAAGACAAAACCGGTGGGCATGTCCGGCGTTGTGCGGCTGACCGCGGCGATGTAGCCGGGGCCCCGGCTGTGGATCTCACAGCGATCGAAGACCGCGGCCGCGTTGCCGAAGATGAAATCCACGTGCCCCGCGATGAAACACTCCCTATAATGCTGGCGGCCGGAGGCGGCGTAGAGCGTGTCTTGCCAGCCCAGGAAGCGGCATTTGCGGAACACCGCGCCATCCGAATGGACGGAGATGGCGACCGCCTGCGACCCAACCCCGAAACTGTTCTCGAAGGTGATGTTTTCGGCCTCGAACCCGGCTCCGGACACGTCCGTCGCGGCGCTGAAGAACGTGCCGCCGGCAGCCGCCGCGCTCATGTTCGCCGTGATGACGGTCGAGGCGGCGTCTTTGCCCAGGAAGGTCACGCGGGGCCGGTCCGGCGGCACCCTGACCCGCTCGCGATACACCCCCGGGCGGATCTCGATGATCAGGCGCTCGGTGGGCCCCAGAATCGGGGCGCGATCGAGGGCGTGATCGACGGCCCGCCGGATGGTCTTGAAGTCGCCCGTGCCGTCCGCGGACACTACCACGCGAATGGGACCGGCCGAGGCCGGGGCAATGAGTGTGAGGCTGATCAACGCCGAGGGTGCGATTCTCACCAGTTCAGCATATCAGCCGGTGGCGGAAGGGTGAGCCACAGCCCTACTTGACGGAGCGAACCATGCCGGCCACGCAAGCCGCGACGTACAGCCCCGCGAACAGCAGCAGGGCGAGGTGGCTGCGGTCCATACCCTGCAACGAGTTCCAAAGTTCGTACACCATACGAGTCCAGAGTAAATGCCCCGGCCGGCACGGCCGGGGCAACGGTGGCGCAAGTTGCTGCACCACCGCCGGTTAAGGAATCGGATGGGACGTGACCAAACTTTAGCCCGCCCTTCTCATAGCGCGGCATAGCCGCAACCAAGGAGGGCGGCNNGCCGGGCTTGAGCCCGGCTGAACTTCCCCCTACGGCTGGTCGTACCCGGCCAAACGCCGCACCCAGATGTTGCGGTAGCGGACCGGGTTGTGATGGTCCTGAAGCAGCAGCGGCTCTTCCGCCGCGTGCGGCGAGTAGGTAGCCACCTTCCGGTAGACCATGGCCCCCAGGATCTGCTTGTGGTTGTGCACCAGAACGCCGTTATAAAAGACCGTGACGTAGGCCGGTTTGACCAGCTTCTCGCCCTCGAAACGCGGCGCCTCGAAGGCGATGTCGTAGGTCTGCCATTCCCCGGGCGGGCGTGCCGGGTTCACTAGCGGGGGCCACTGCCCGTAGATGCCGCCGGCCTGGCCGTCCGCGTAGGTCGGGTTGTTGTAGCAGTCCAGCACCTGGATCTCATAGCGGCTCATGATGATGACGCCGCTGTTGCCGCGGCTTTGGCTGCTCCCCGCTACCACCGCCGGGGAGGCCCACTCGACGTGGATCTGGGCATCGCCGAACTTCTCCTTGCTGACCAGATCGCCGGCCCGGTCGACCACCTCCACGTAGCCATTCTCCAGCTTCCAGGCGGGCGCAACAGCTTGCCCTCCGCGGAGATTGACCCAATGGGAGAGGTCCTTGCCGTCGAACAGCACCACGGCGTCGGAAGGCGCGCCGCCGGGAGCGCCCGCGGGCGTGACGACGTGCGGATGGGGGCGTGCTGGATCGTGCACGTGCCAGGTCTGGCCTGGCAGTATGGGCGTGTCCGTAAAGCCCTGGTCCACGAGCTGGCAGAAGGCGCACGCGACCGCGAATGCGGCGGCAACGATCACCGCCATGGGGATAACACGGAGTCTCTTTTTCATCGCACTGACAGATTAGCAGAGGAGCGGCGATACTGGAAGCATGAAAAGAGCTTTCCTGGCGTTGGGGTTGGCCGCGTTGGCCGCGGCGCAGATGAGCGACGTCTCCGGCCAGCGCATCCGGGCGCACACCAGATTCCTTTCCAGCGACCTCCTGGAGGGCCGCGGAGTGGGCGCGCGCGGGGGGCGCCTGGCCACCGAGTACATCGCCAGCCAGTTCGAGCTGATGGGGGCCAAGCCGGCGGGCGACAGCGGCACGTACTACCAGAAAGTGCCGCTGGTAGGGGTCGAGACGCAGCCCGACTCTTCGCTCGCGGCGACCGCAGAGGGGCAAACCGTATCGCTGCGCTGGCTCGACGACTTCGTCGGGTCCAACGAGCGCCAGCAGTCCGCGGAGGCCATCGACGCCGAGGCGGTCTTCGTGGGGCACGGAATCGTCGCGCCGGAGTTCGGTTGGGACGACTTCAAGGACGTCGACGTGCGTGGCAAAATGCTCGTCTTGTTCACCAACGAGCCCGAGTCGAGCGATCCGAAGTTCTTCGGCGGCAAGGCGCTAACCTACTACGGGCGCTGGACCTACAAGTACGAACAGGCGTTGCGCAAGGGGGCGCTGGGGGCCATCATCATCCACACCACACCCACGGCCGGGTACGGATGGGACGTGGTGCGCAACTCCTGGGGCCGGGAGCAGTCCTACGTGAAGGTGGCGCCGGGCGAAGCGGCGCTGGCGCTGGCGGCCTGGGTGACGAGCGAAGCGGGCGAACGCTTCCTGGCGCTCGCCGGCCACAGTGTGAACGAACTGCTGAAGGCCTCCGAATCGCGGGGGTTCCGTCCGATTCCGCTGGGCATCCGGTTCCAGGGGAAGATCCTGTCGAAGGTCCACGAACAGGAAACGCGAAACGTGGTGGCCGAGATTCCGGGCAGCGATCCCGAGCGCAAGTCGGAGGCGGTCGTGTTCAGCGCGCACTGGGACCACCTGGGGATCGGGACTCCGGTGGACGGCGACGCCATCTACAACGGCGCGGTGGACAACGCCACCGGCTGCGCCATCCTGCTCGAGATCGCCCGCGCCTGGGCGGGGCTCGAACAGAAGCCGCGCCGCACCGCGATCTTCCTCTCGGTGACCGCTGAGGAGGCCGGGCTGCGGGGGTCGGAGTACTACGCCGCGCACCCGGCGATCCCCGCGAACAAAACCGCGGCGGCGCTGAACTTCGACGGCTTCCAGCCCGCCGGGCGGACGCGGGACCTGGTGGTGACCGGAGCCGAGCGGACCACGCTGTGGCCGCTGGTCCAGGAGGCGGCGCGGCGAATGGGTTACCAGATCCAGCCCGAGACGCATCCCGAGCAGGGACATTACTTCCGTTCGGACCACTTCTCCTTCGCCCGCGCGGGGATGCCCGCGTTCTCAATCAATGAGGGCACGCAGTTCCTGGGCAAACCCGCGGACTTTGGAGACAAACTCTTCGAGGAGTTCAACGCCCTGCACTACCACCAGCCCTCGGACGAATTCCACGACGACTGGGACTTCTCGGGACTCGAGCAGATCGCGCGCTTCGGGCTGCTGCTCGGCATCAACGCGGCAAATGCCGAGGAGTTGGGGAGATTGAAGAGTAAGAGCCTGTAGTTTGTGGCTTGTGGATTCCGCTGCGGCGCCCGGCGCTCCGCGGCCGACGGCGGAGCCAGGTGCGCCATGGTGGGCGTGGCCCAGTAGCCAAGGGGAACGCCGCTCGGTATCGCACGAACCGCGAGTCAGCGGCCGGAAGCCGGGAGCCGGTCTTCGGGAGCAGGCTCGGCGTCCGGGACTTTGCCCAAGGCGGCAAGAAACCTGTCGCGGTTGCCGCGAGCCGCCATCTGCTCCACCCGGTTCCAGCCGGCCAGTTGCTCGCCGAGGGCGGCGACGACCAAGCGCTCGACAGACACCTGCTGGCGGTCTGCCAAGTCGGCAATCCGTTGATACAGGGACTCCGGAACTGTAACACTCAGCGTCACGGTTTCTCTCCTATTGTCGCAAGAAACGAGCCTGGATCGGTCACCCCGATACCGAACTGCACGGCCCCGGCGAAGTCCTTTGCGTTGAAAGTCACGATGAAGTCCGCCCGGCTCTCCACGGCGAGTTCCAGGACCATGTTGTCCTTCTGGTCCGGCAGCGCCGGCCGCCAAAGGAAGAAGATAGGGCGCAGGTTGGCGCTCGCGCACAGAAAATCCAGGATGTCGTCGATGTCGCTCAACTTGAGCGTGGCGCCCGCGCACACGCGTTTCAGCGTCTGCTCCTATTCCAGGACGAGGGGCACGGACAGATTCATCTTCCAGCGCCCATTGCCCACCAGGCCAAGCAGACGATGCGACGCGCCGCGGCTCGACAAGAGCGCTGCCACGATGACGTTGGTGTCGACGACGACCTGGTACATGCTTCATTCCCAGCATATGTCATGAACCGGTTAATCGAAAACGCGAAGTGGGAGGGCTGGAGCAGATCGCGCGCTTCGGAATGCTGCTCGGCAACGACGCTGCGAACGCCGAGGAGATGGGAAGGTTGAAGAGCAAGAGCCTGTGATTGACGATTTCAGCATTGACGATTGAAATGCGGCGGTCGCCGGGGATCGGGAGCAATCGTCAATCGGCAATGATTCAATCGTCAATCGCGAGTAACCGTCACCACCGCTTCCGCCTCCGCCGCACGGCCTTCGCCCACCGGCCCCAGCCCCTCGGCGGTCTTGAACTTCACCGAGACGCGGTCAACCTCTAGCCCCAGCGTGGCGGCCAGCTTCTCGCGGATGGCGGTGCGGTAGTCCTTCAGCTTGGGGCGCTCCAGGATGACGGTCGCATCCACGTTCACCAGGCGGTAGCCTTGCTCGCTGGCGAGCGCCAGGGCGTGGCGCAGGAACTGCAGGCTGTCGGCGCCGGCCCAGCGCGGGTCGGAATCCGGGAAGTGCATCCCGATATCGCCGAGAGCCGCAGCCCCCAGCAGCGCGTCGGTAATCGCGTGCGAGAGTACGTCGGCGTCCGAGTGGCCCTCCAATCCGAGTTCGGAGGGCACGGCGACGCCCCCCAGGATCAGCGGCCGGCCGGGGGCGAGCCGGTGGACGTCCCAACCCATGCCGGTGCGGTACTCGCTCACCTCAGGACGCCTTGCGTTGGGCGGCTTCCTCGGCCAGGAACAGCCGGGCCAGGTCCATGTCCGAAGGCTTGGTGATCTTGATGTTGCGGTCGCTGCCCAGCACCACCGAGACCTCCACCTCTTCGACACGCTCCACCAGGCTGGATTCATCGGTTCCGATGAAACCGTCTTCCCGAGCCTTCTCGAAGGCTTGCTTGAGCAAGCCGTAGCGGAACACCTGGGGCGTTTGGGCCAGCGTAAGGCGCTCGCGCGGGAGCGTGGCGTGGACCTTGTTCCGGCGCACCTGCTTGACCGTGTCCACGGGCACGATGCCAACGATGGCGGCCCCGCTCGAGGCGGCTTCCTCAATCACCTTTTCGATGGTGGCCCGGTCGATAAACGGCCGCACCGCATCGTGCACCACCACCAGGTCGGTGTCCGGATCGAGCGCCGCCAGCGCGTTTTGGACCGACTGCTGGCGCGAATCCCCGCCCTCCACCAGCCGGACCGGGGTCGCCAGCGCTTCCTGCCGCAGCAGGGTGTCGAACCAACTCATGTCCTCTTGTCGCAGCGCCACCACGATCTCCCCGACCGGGGGACAGGCCACGAACTTGCGGATCGTGTGGAGCAGAATGGGAGAGCCGTCCAGCAACATGAACTGCTTGCGGCTGGTGCCGGCCTTTTCGGCTGAATTGTGGCCCATGCGGATGCCGAGACCCGCGGCGGGAAGTATGACCGCTGCTTTCATGATCGAGATCCGATTGTAGCTCCAAACGGCACAGGCTGAAGGCCCGCGCCGCAACTATACGCTGGGCGGCCCCGGCGCCGACACCGCCGGTTCGCGGTGGGCGGCGTGCTTGTCGTTGTGCTGCGTCTTGTCGTAGACGGTATGCACCCGCTCGTCGAAGCGGCCGAAGATCATCTTTCCGGCGGTGGTCTGGAGCACGCTGGTGACGGTGATGTCGACGGTCTTGGAAATCAGCCGTTTGGCGTTATCCACCACCACCATCGTGCCGTCGTCCAGATACGCCACGCCCTGGTTGTACTCCT
>PLEM01000350.1 GCA_003137035.1 Bryobacterales bacterium
CACGCGAACCCTCAGGGTCCTCATGTTGAGGTTTATGATCGGGTAGTTCACGCCCGAGATGTGCCCAGAGAACCGCCTCACGCCTTCTCGTCTCAGTTCGTTCAGCGCGAAGTAGTCGTTGACCCCACCCATCCCGGAGTGTTTCAGGTCGTTCCGCACGCCTCCCAGTAGCAACGTGGCTTCGCCCTCACCGAGGTGCCGATGCGTGCTGAACCCAACCGTCTCGGCGCTGAAGTCCGAGACCAATCGGTACACACACTCGTCCGCAGCTTGGAACGACTTCAGGACATAACGGCGGTATCGTTCTCCCGAGATGTTCCGGCCGGCCGCGCGCAGGATTGGGTCCATGGAGAACCGGTCGCGATCAAACGTCGTGGTGGCTATGTCGAGCACGGGTTCCAATTGCGCCTCGGAGATTACGCGCTCGATCCGGTAGGGATAGTGCGAGACGTCGAAGGCTTGCGGCAAGCTGCCTGTGAGCCGCATCTGAAACTCGACGAAACGAAAGCCGTGATCCTCCAGCTTGTGCACCGTAGCGAGTTCCTCAGCCGGCACTTTTGTCACCGCGCAATAAGGATCGTGCTCGCGCCGGTAATCAGCTTCGAACTCCGCAATATCCCCCTCACCGTCGATCTCGGTCAGATCCAGCACGATGCGCCCCAGAACCGCCGAATCGATCTCGTTCGGTTGCGCCTTCATCTCAATGCTCCTCGCCTCCTGGCGGGGCAGAAACCCCGCGCGGACTGAAGTCCTCCCCGCCTAGCGTGCGGTCTTTCCACCGTCGACAACAAATTGCTGCCCGGTAATCCAACGCGCCCCGCCCGACAGAATGAACGCAGCGGCGGCGGCGACATCGTCCGGCGTGCCGGGTCCCAGAAGATACCCCGCCTCGACGCGGGCCCTGAGCGCATCGTCTGCATACAGGAACTCGGTGCCGCTGGTGCGGATTCCCCCGGGCAGGATCGAGTTCACCCGCACCCTGGGTGCCAACTCGACCGCGAGCGAGCGCATCAGCGCATCCAGGGCGCCCTTGGTCGCCGCGTACTGTGAGTATCCGCTGGCCCCATACTGGCTGGAAATGCTCGATATGAACAAAACCGATCGAAGGGCGTCCCCATTCAAGCGCTTTGTCAGAAGACTCCGTACAATCGTGGCCGCCGAAAAGAGGTTCACGTCGAACAGGCGCCGGCAACCGGCGTGGTCGGCCCGAGCGATGGGGCGGATCTGGAACTTTCCGGCCGCGTGGACGAAATGGGCAACACTTCCGCCTACTGCCGTCAACAGCGAGCTCAATCCGGCTTCCAGATCGCGGCCAAGTGAGAAGTCCTCAACCCAAAGCAGGTGCGCCGGCGGATCGGGCAGGCTCTCCCGCAAAACCGCCAGCCGCGCCTCGCTCCTACCGTGCAGGATGAGATTGCGCTCCGACGCTACCTGCCGAACTATGGCCTGCCCGATTCCGGAACATGCTCCGGTAATCAAGGTGAAGGTGCGCTCGCCTGTCACTTCCAGAACATCGTCGTGGTTGACCATGTCAGCTCACGTGATTCGCGTGCGCAGTGTAACCGCCGTCGACCACGACCTCCTGTCCGGTAATCCAGCGCGCTTTTTCGGAGAGCAAGAACTCAGCCAACCAGGCGATATCGCGGGGCTCGCCGCGGCCCAGCGGGTAGTTTGCCGCAATCACCGCTTCGGCGTCCGCCCGGCTCAGGGCAATCTCCGACATTGGCGTTCTCACCATGCCCGGCAAAATCGAATTGACGCGGACGCGGGGCGCCAGCTCGATCGCCAGCGACCGCATGAAGGCGTTTAGTGCGCCCTTGCTGGCGGCATAGATGGCGTTTCCCTTCTCCCCCACCCGGCTGGCCCCACTAGAGATCAGAATCACGTTCCGGAGAGCGCGCTGGTTCAGCGCTGCCCTCGACAGCAGGCGCACGATCTCCACCGCCGAGAAATAGTTCACGTTGAAGATCCCGATCATCCTCTCCGTGGGCATGGTCCGAAAGGCCGTGAGCTCGAGGGTGCCGGCGGAATGAATGAAGGCGTCCACGACCTCGCCGGCGAGGGCTTCTTCGAGAGACGCCGCGATGCCCGGCACGTCGCTAAGATCCCAACGCCACGTGCGATGCGATTCGGGACGTTCGCAGGACGACCTCACAGCCTCCAGGCGTTCCGCGCTGCGCCCGCCGAGCAGTAACCGCCGGCTGGAGGAAAGCTGCCGCGCGATTTCCGCGCCGATGCCGGAAGAGGCGCCCGTAACGAGCGTGAGTGGGCCCGTCATCCCTCCCCCCGCGCCGCCGCGACCGATCCCGCCTGCCGGCTGCTCCGCTCCAGATTCAGCGCCTCCCGCACCGCGTAGAGCGGGCGCTTCTTGGATTCGTCGAAGATCTTCCCGAGGTACAGGCCGACCAGTCCCAGGTTGGCGAACAACAGGCCGGCGATGAAGTACAGGGACACCATCAGGCTGGTCCAGCCTTCCACGCCGATGCCGTGCAACAGGTAGCGGCCCACCAGGTAGGCGCCAAACAGGAACGATGCGCCCGAGACCGCCAGTCCGAAGTAGATCGAAAGCGTCAGGGGCCGGTTGGAGTACGCCACTACGTTGCTCAGCGCGAACTTCAGCAGTTTCCGGAGCGTGTAGGAGGACTTGCCCGAAAGCCGCTCGGCATGCCGTACCTCGATGGCGGTCTGCCGGAATCCGAGCCAGCGGACAAACATCGGAAACGAGCGGTTCAACTCGCGGATTTCGAGCACCGCGTCGATGACGGGGCGGCGGTAGATCCCGAAGTTGGCGATGGCGGGGTCCAGCTTCTCCCCCATCAACAGACCCAGAAGCCAACTGAAGCCCCTGGAAGAGAGCCGCTTGAACAACCTGTCGCGGCGCACAACGCGTCTTCCGAATACCACGTCGTAGCCCTTTTGAGCGGCCTCGTAGAACTTCGGAATCTCCTCCGGCTGGTCCTGGAGGTCGCCGTCCATGACCACCATCCAGTCGCCGGAGGAGTAGTCGAGACCCGCCGTGATCGCGTAATGCTGTCCGAAATTGCGCGACAGGTTGATTCCCTTGACGCGCAGGTCCGCGAGGCACAGGCCGCGGATCGCTTCCCAGGCGTCGTCGGGACTGCCATCGTTGACCAGGATGATTTCGAAATCCGGCGAGATCGGCTCCAGCGATTCCCGCAGCCGTCCGTAAAGCTCCGGCAGACAACCGGCGCAACTGTAGACCGGAACTACCACCGAGATCAGAGGCCGCCGCTCCGATGACGCGCTCATGAGTGTACCGGCGCCAAGGCCGCCTACCGCGGCAGCTTGGAAAGCACCAAGTCCTCCAGGTTCCCGATCGTCTTCGCCCCGGCCAGTTCCTCGGAGCGGAGGATCACGTGAAAATCGCTGTGCACGGCCGCCACGATCGACAGCGCCGCCAGCGAATCCCAGGTCTCGAATTCGACCAGCTTCTGATCGCGCTCCACACCTTCGACTTCCAGAATCTGCGCCAGCTCTTCGCGTAGTTTCCCAAGGGGATCAGTCGTCGCATCCATAGTTTGTCAGTTCGCAAATCCGCATCGGTCCCAGGTCCATGAGCAGGGCCGCCCAGGTCAGGCCGACGCCAAAGCCTCCCAAACACACCCGAACCTTACGCTCGCGGAGCGCCGCGCCGAGATTGAAGGCGATGGCAGTCGGAATGGAGGCGGAACTCGCGTTTCCGAAGTTCTCCACGATGTTGTTCGGCATCCTGTCGCGAGGAACCTCCAGGGCATCGGCCAGCTTCTCGAGCATGAACCGGTTGGGCTGATGAAACAAGAAATACTCGACCTCTTCCTTGGTGGCGCCGGCGGCGGCCAGGAGTTCGCCGATCATGGGCGGCACTTCCGTTTGCACGAAATTGAACACCGCCGGACCGTCCATGAAGAAGTGGTCCTTGCTGCGGAGGTTCCCATCGCCGACGTCCTCCTCGACCGCCGTCGCGGCGGTGGAGGGCATGCGCGCGCCGCCGGCCGGGATCTGCAGCACGCCGCTGCGGGACCCATCCATGTAGACGACGGCATGGATGGGCGGCCCGGAGGGATCGTTCTCGACCACTGCCACCGAGCCCGCGTCCCCCACCATCGGGAAGATGTTCCGATCGCGCTTCCCGACGCGGTGGCTCAGCGTGTCCCCGTTCATCAGCACGACTTTTCGCCACAATCCGGACTCCAGCATCAGAAACGCTTGCACCAGTCCGATCACAAAGCCCGCGCAACCTTGGTTGATATCCAGGCAAAACGTGTTGCGGCCCAATCCGGCCCGGCCCTGGATCAGGTTGCTGGTGGCGGGAATCAGGTGGTCGGGAGATTGCGACACGAACAGCAGCGCATCGATCTCCTCCGGCCGCAGTTCCCCGGCTTCGAACAGACGCTTGAGCCCGTGCAGGCACAGGTCGGAGGCGCAAGTGCCCTCGCCGGCCAGGCGGTGACGGTCGAAGCCCATCACCAGTTTGAGCTTCATCGACTTGGCCCGCGAGAAGCCGAAGTTGCCCATCTCGTCCTCGAACCTGGTTTCCCGGGACGGCAGCACCGTGACCAGCGCGCTGATCTTCTTGCCCGTGAATCGCAGGTTCATGCGCTCACACCATACTTTCGCAGGAGCGCCGCGAGTGTCTCCAGGTTGCGGAAGTTCTCCGGGACGATTTCGACACCGCGAATGGAGATCCGATAGCGCTTGTCGAGAGCCGCAACCAGCGTGACGATGTCGAGCGAATCGAGCATGCCGTCGGCCAGGAAGTCCTGGGACTCGCGGAACTCGAACTCCGGCCGAATTTCCTGGAGAATGCCGATCAACTCATCCATATAGGCGCTCTCGAACGGCCGCCGCCAGCTTCACCCGGTCGACTTTCCCATTGGCGTTCTGGGGCAATTCGGGCAGGGCCGTCATCAGGGCCGGAACCATGTACTTGGGCAGCTTCGCCAGCAGTTGCTTGCGCAACTCGCCAGCGCCGACCGGCCGGACGGACTCGTAGAACATGGCGATTCGCGATTCCTCGGGGTCGTATACCACACAGGCGTTCCGGATCTCGGGCAAGGCCATCGCGGCCGCTTCGATCTCGCCCAGCTCGATCCGGTACCCCAGGTGCTTGATCTGCTGGTCGCGCCGCCCGACGAACATGATCTCTCCGCGCTGGTTGCGGTAGCCGATGTCCCCGGTCCGGTAGACGGGGTCCGGGAAGTGCGGATTCAGGGGATTCTGCACGAAGGCGGCGGCGGTTCGCTCCGCGTCGTTCCAGTATCCCAGCGCCAGCGCGCTGCCCCGCACCAGGATCTCCCCGCGCTCCCCCTCGGCGGCGGGTCTGCCGTCGTCGTCGAGCATCAGCACCTCCATGTTGGGACGGGCAAACCCGATCGGCAGCGGCTCGTCGTCGCGGAATTCGCGGTCCACGATGTAGTAGGTGCAGTCCACGGTGATCTCGGTGGGCCCATACAGGTTCGAGAACAACGCGTGCGGGTACTTGGCGCGCCAGTAGTTCAGGCAGCGGGCCGGCATCACCTCGCCCGCAAACAGGATCTTGGCGAGCGGCGGCAGTTCGGTCTGGCTCAGAATGTCGAGCCTGGCCACGCTGGCCAGCACCGACGGCACCCAGAAAATGAACCGCACCGAGTGCGCGGCCAAATATTCGACCAGCCGCAGGGGAAACAGGAAATGCTCCTCCGGAATCAAAACCAGCGTGGCGCCGGCCGCAAAGCACAGGAAGATGTCGAGGGTGGAATTGTCGAAGTGAAACGGCGCCTGGCTGCCGATGGTGTCGGATTCCGTTACGCCGTAGCACTGGCGCGCCCAGTCGATATAGTCCGCCACGCCGCGGTGCGAGACCACAACCCCCTTGGGCACGCCGGTGGAGCCCGAGGTGTGGATGATATAGGCGGGATCGGTGTCGACGGTGCGCCGCCCGGGCAGCTTCGCCGGGGCTGTCGAGCCGGCGTCAAGCAGAATGCAGTCGTCCGAGACGCCGGCCTCGGAGAGTTCGGCGAGATGGCCCGGATCGGTGATGATCAGCGCCGGTTCGAGCTTGCCCAACAACACCCGCAGCCTGGCCGCCGGCGACTTCGTGTCCAAGGGAGCGTAAGCGTTCCCACTCAGCAGCACGCCCGCGAAGGCGGCGAGGCACTCCTTAGAGCGTGGGAGGTAGACGGCTATTGGCTGGTTCCGGGCCGGGGTGCGCGAGTGAATTGCGGCGGCAATGCCGTTGGCACGATCCAGCAACTCGGAGAACGTGACCGACCCGCGTGCGTCGATCACCGCCGCTTTTCCGGGCAGCCGCCGGGCGGTCGCTTCCAGGAACTCTATAACATTAGTCCGCATTTCTCATCGGCAACCTGCCGCGGCGCACACCAATCACGCTATAACCCATTGAGGCCAAACAAGAGTGTAGACCGGCGTCGGGCAACGCGCAAGCCTTTCTGTTGTTAGTGTTGTACTTCGAGCGGATTGGCCCTGGGTACCGGTACGCCGGTACCAGAAGGCTCGACCGCATACACCGACGTCAGCGGCGAATGATACACCAGACGCAGCTCGGGTCCGGCCACCACCGTCTCTGCGTTCATCACGTGCTGCCTGGCCGGCGCTCCAGCCAGGGAGCCGAGCACGATGTAGCGCAGGTTACGGGCTCGCGCAAAGCCCGCCAGATCGTTGACGAACCTGGCGATGTCGCCGGGCTGGCCGAAGTACAACATGCGCTCGGGAACGCGCATCGTCATGCCGTGGCGCCCGGTATAGAGGTAGAGCAGCGGATCGGCTTCCGAGAGCACGCTCGCCTCCGCCGGCGTGTTCTGGCTGATCCAGCGATAGGCTCCTCGAGCGCTCTCCAAGTTGTCGCGGCCGCTGCGCGTGTATCCCGGAATGCTGGCCAGCATGATCCCGTTGAGCGCCAGCGCCCATAGACAAAGCAGGCAGACGGCGGCCATCGCCGGAGCGCCAAGCACGAGGGCCACGCTGCTGTCGCTCGTCACGCGCCGCGCCAGGAAGGCCACCGCCCGCCCGATCTCCCTGGTAACGCCCGCCAGCAGCAGCGGCAGCACCGGGAACAACAAGCGCAGGAAGCGCTGATGATTCCCCACCTGCCAGGGCAGCAGCAGGGCCACATAGCCCGCGGCGAACAGGTGATACTGGCTGGCTCCCTTCTCCCACGCCAGCCGGCCCGCACAGAAGATACAGACCGCTCCTAGCAGCTCGAGCAGGCGCACTCCGCCCGGCGACTGGACCAGCCCCAGGGGAATGAACAGTTCGCCAATACCGGTCAGCAGGTCATGCAGGTTCCGCGAGACCAGCACCGGCAGATCGCTCCAGGTGAAGCTCGCGAGGAGCGACTTCAGATAGTCGGTGTAATAGAGCACGGCCGGGTCGGTGGAGGGCGACGGATGAGCGCGCACCCAGAGAGTCCAGCCCAGCGCCGCGGGCAGCATCGCCGCGAAGAATACCGCGGCGCGCCGGAACTGCCGCCGCACGGCGAACCAGAGCGGAGCCGTGATCAGCAACGGGAGCACCGCAGTGCGGGTCAGGTACGCGACCCCCGCCAAAGCCCCGGCCGCGGCCGCCAACCCTAAACCCGCGCCGGGCGCGCCGGCCCGCGTGGCCAGGTAGAGGGAGCCAAAAAGCAGGCAGCAGAACGGCAACTCGGACATCAGATTGGTCGCGTAGATGAGCACGTACGGGTTGAGCGCCAGCAACACCACCAGCACCCGGCCATGCACCGCTCCCAGCCCAAGATCGGTGAAGCTTCGCCGGGCCAGGAGCAGATAGATCGGCAAGAACAACCAGGCGATGGCGGTCGCCAGTGGCAGGTTCCCGGGAAACCCGGGACTCACCCGCCAGATCAGCGAGAGCGCCAGGGGATACAGCGGTGGGTACTTGGTCTGGTAAGGCTCCCCTGGCAGGCTCGGAATGCGATAGCCGGAGCCCTGGGCCAGCGACCTGGCGCTCTCCCAGTACAGGCTGGCGTCATGGTATTGCCCCAGGTAGGGCATGTCCAAGGCGATCCACGCGCAATACACGGACGGCGCCAGCGCCAGCAGCCACAGCGCCGCGGTGGGCAGCCTTCCTGCTAGTCGGGTTCGGTGACTCATCCCGGGCCTCGCACTGCCTGTCATCCGCGGCGCAACCGGTACTCGGAAAACATCGGGAGCAACTCGAAGTCGGTGCGCACCCGGGCCGGAGCCTCCCCAATCTGCTGGACTCGCTCCTCGCGCGTCTGGTCGTTGGTTTCGGCGAACTGAAGATAGCGGACCATTTGCGGGTCGATGCCCATGATCCGGCAGCAAGTGGCGTCCACCGCCACCATGTCCTCGCCCGCCACAATCACGCCAGCGGCCTTTGGCTGGCCCTGCAGCGGGCCGTTCCCCTGCATGCCGATAATCCCGTCTACGATCGTGAACGATCGCGGAATCACGCGGTGGATGTCGGCGGCGGCCCCGTGGATGCCGGCCCAGTGCAGGATGTTCTTCGGCCAGCCGTAGATCCCTCCAGGCACCAGCCCGAACAGGTTCTTGATGCCCAGGGTGGCCACGGCCCAGTGGTGCGTCTTCATCTTGGGGAGGGAGACCAGCAGGTCGGCGCCCAGCGCGGTGCGCGGAAGATACAGCGATTTCAGGGGGGAGTCGGGCCGCTTCAGGCGGACCAGCGAGGTCTGGTCCACATTCAGGTCCGTGAAGATGCGCTCGAATCCGGGGACGGCTTGGAAGTACCCCGCCGCCTCGGCCAGCTCGAGGGTGTCGCGCCGCAGGCCGGGACCTTCGGCAATCCGCACCTCGGCCGCGCCCAGGGCGGAGAACGCTTCCATGGCGGCGTGAACCACCAGGGGGTGCGTGTTGATCGGCGCGTCCGCATCGTAGTCCACCAGGTTGGGCTTGAGCAGAACCCGCTTGCCGCGCACCTGCACCTTATGCTCGCTCAGGATGTGGCGAATGCTTTCGTACAACTCCTGGGTGTAGGCCGGCGCCAGGGTGACGGAGACCAGCGGCCGGGGGCCAGGACGGCGGGAGCAGCCGGCCAAGCCCAGAGTTCCCGCGGAGGCGACCAACAGATGGCGGCGAGAGATGAATGGCATGGGAGGCTAGCTCAGGAAGACATTCCTGCCCCCCGCCGCGGCACGGGCCACGACAATAAGGGCCGTGTCGATGAGGTTCCGGAACGCTTGGGGAATCGGCGGGGAGGGGGGCGGGGTGCGCCCGTGCGCCAAGAGCGCCATCTCGAGCCAACTCCGGCCTTCCACCGTGGTGCGGCCCGCCAGGTAGCGCTCCGCGCAGCTCAGACTCTTCCCGAGATCCCGCCGCCCGCCCCCTGCCAGCGCCAATAGTGCCAGTCCGGTGGTTTCCGGGTAGGAATCGTAGGAGAAGCCCAGCGCTTGCGTCGAGCCGTAGTTCCAACCGCCGTCCCGGCACATGCGCGCCAGCAGGAATCCCCGGCCGTCTTCGATGCGGGCGCTCCGCGCCGGGTCGGGCTTGCCACGGTTCAGCTTCTCCAGCGCCAGGATGCTCAGCGCCGTAGGAGCTACCCATGCGGCCGTACCGGGATACCACGACCAGCCGCTGTAACCAGTCCTTTCTTCCGGCCGGACTCCCAACAGCCACTCGCGGAACCGGTAGAAATACCCCGACTCGCGACCGGATTGCCGCATCAGCCACCCGCCCCCGTCCTGCAAGCCCTTCGCGCCGGGTTGGTCGGCCAGCACCAGGAGAGCCATGGCAGTGACCCAGGTGCTTTGGTCGACGGAGGGTTGTGGCGCCCAGCCTCCGTCTTTTCGCTGGGATCTCGCGAGGAAAGCCAAGCCGCGCGCGAAGTCTTCTCCGCGTTCGCCCGCCGCCGCCAGCGCCAGCAGTGCGTAGGCGGTCGGCTCAGTCCAGGAAGCGCCTCCCCGATAGCCCCATCCGCCGTCTTGGTTTTGTGCGTTCCGGAGCGCGGGTAGAACGCTCGAGAAAAGCAACTCCATGGGATTGGAGGGCGG
>PLEM01000278.1 GCA_003137035.1 Bryobacterales bacterium
TCCGCGTCCAGAATGGCCACCAGCGACACCTCGGGCAGATCCAGCCCTTCCCGCAGCAGGTTCACCCCGATCAGCACGTCGATGTCGCCGCGCCGCAGGTCGCGCAACACCTTCACCCGGTCCAGCGTCGCCACTTCAGAGTGCAGGTACTGGCACTTCACGCCCACCTCGGAGTAGTATTCGGCCAGGTCCTCGGACATGCGCTTGGTGAGCGTGGTGACCAGCACGCGCTCCCCGGCCTCCACCCGCTTGCGAATCTCGTTCAGCAGGTCGTCCACCTGCCCCTTGATGGGCCGCACCTCCACTTCCGGGTCCACCAGCCCCGTGGGCCGGATCACCTGCTCCACCACTACGCCCGCCGATTTCTTCAGCTCGTACGGGCCGGGCGTCGCCGAGACGTAGATGACCTGGTTGACGCGGTTCTCGAACTCCTCGAAGGTGAGCGGGCGGTTATCGAGCGCGCTGGGCAGCCGGAACCCGTAGTTCACCAGCGTCTCCTTGCGCGAGCGGTCGCCGTGGTACATGCCATGGACCTGCGGGATGGTCTGGTGGCTCTCGTCGATCACCATCAGCGCGTCCTGCGGCAGGTAGTCCAGCAGCGTGGGCGGCGCCTCCCCCGGCAGGCGGCGCGAGAAGTGCCGCGAGTAGTTCTCGATGCCGTGGCAGAAACCGATCTGCCGGATCATCTCCAGGTCGAATTTGGTGCGCTGCCACAGCCGCTGCGCCTCCACCAGCTTGCCCTGCTTCTCAAGTTCCGCGTGCCACCACTGGAGTTCCAGCTCGATCGAGTGCAGCGCGATCTCCCGAGTTTCCTCGCTCATGACGTAGTGCGTTTTGGGGTAGACCGGCAGCCGGAGGTAGGTTTGCCGGACCTGCCCGAGCAGCGGATCGATTTGCGACAGGCTCTCGATCTCGTCGCCCCACAGCTCGATGCGGTAGGCGTTGTCGTCGTAAGTGGGATAGACCTCGATCACGTCGCCGCGCACCCGGAACGTGCCCCGCCGGAAGTCCTGGTCGTTGCGCTCGTAGAGGATCTCGACCAGCCGCTGCAAGATCTGCTGCCGCGAAATCTTCTGCCCCTTCTCCAGCATCAGCAACATGCCGTAGTAGGCTTCGGGCGAGCCCAGCCCGTAGATGCAGCTCACGCTGGCCACGATCACGCAGTCCCGCCGCTCGAACAGCGACCGCGTGGCCGACAGGCGCAGCTTGTCGAGCTCGTCGTTGACCGTGGCTTCCTTCTCGATGTACACGTCGCCCGAGGGGAGGTAGGCTTCCGGCTGATAGTAGTCGTAGTAACTGACGAAGTACTCCACCGCGTTCGAGGGGAAGAACGTCTTGAATTCCTGGTAGAGTTGGGCGGCCAGCGTCTTGTTATGCGCCAGCACCAGGGTGGGCCGCTCCATCCGCTCGATCACCTTGGCGATGGTGAACGTCTTCCCCGACCCGGTCACCCCCAGCAGCACCTGGTGCCGCTGGGCGTCGTTCACCCCCCGCACCAACTGCTCGATCGCCGTCTCCTGGTCGCCCCGCGGCCGATAGTCGACAACCAGCTTGAACCCCATCGTTACCAGTTTAAGCGCCGAACCGCGACCGTGAGGGAGCGGACCCACCTGGCGGCCATCCGGCATCGGACCATGCAGGCATTCCAGACCCGAATGTCCCTTCCGTAATCGATTCCGTAATCGCTATTGACACAAACGAGTTTGCATGGCAGGCTGGTGTGCCGGGGGGAACTATGTTGCCGCCTCATCCTCTTGACGAAACCGCCAAGCGCCCCATGAGGTACTGGGACGAGGACGGTCTGCCCGAGGTGATGCTGGGCCTCTTGTCCATCGCCTCGAGCGGAGTCTTCCTGGTGGGCTACGCCCTTCCCAAAGGATCCTCCACCGCTCAGGCGTATGCCCAGGTGGGGCCGATCATCTGGGCGGCCGCCTCCCTGGCCATGCGCTGGGGACTGAAGAAACTGAAGGAACGGCTCACCTCTCCCCGTGGCGGCTACGGCGCGGGGATCTCCGAAACCTCCCCGACCTACTGGGCCTTCGCCCTCGGCGTGGTGCTCCTGGTCGGCGCCGGGGTGCTCCTGCTGAATGTAGGAGGACGAGGTATGCCGGAGGGAACTTGGATGGCGGCGCCGGGATTCGCGACGCTGTTCGCCGCGGCCCTGCTCGTCGGCGGACTCCGCTACAAGCTCGAACACATGATCTACCTGGCCGCCTTTTCGTTGATTCTCGGCGCCTGGATGTGCAGGATTGGGGCCGGGCCCCAGGGGGGCCTTTGGGTGATGATGTGGCTGGGAGCCGCGATGGCCCTCACGGGCGCAGTCCGGCTCGCCAAGTACCTCAAAACCAATCCCAGGCCGCAGGACCTCGCGATCTGAGCGGCCTGGTCTGATCGAAAGCTACTTCTTCAGCAGGGCCAGGATGCACCACAGGGTGGGCGCCTGACCGTGCGGATCGCCCTTCCGGGTCGGGCGGGTCATGTAGAACTCCAGGCTGTTGGTCTGGCCGGTGCCGACGCAGACCTTGTCGACGTTGCCGTCCTGGTCGATGAACTTGTTGACCCCCAGCCAGCCTTTGCGCGCGGCCTGGGCGTAGGCCTTGTCCTTAAGCCAGCCCTTCTTCACGCCCGTGATCATGGCAAAGGTGAACATCGCGGTGCAGGAACTCTCCTGGTAGGATTCGGGGTGGTCGATAAGCTGATGCCATGCCCCGTCGGCGTCCTGATACTTCAATAGGGAGGCCATCATCTTGTGGTAGCCCTCCAGGATGCGGGCGCGCTTGGGATGGTTCTTCGGCAGCTCGCTAAGCAGTTCCGACATTCCGCCCGCCACCCAGCCGTTGCCGCGGCCCCAGAAGAACGGGAAATCGGGCCCGTGGTAGAACAGGCCGTTGGGTTTCTGCAGCTTGTCCAGGTAGGCCACCATTTC
>PLEM01000319.1 GCA_003137035.1 Bryobacterales bacterium
CGGGCCGCTGGATTATTCCGTGGCCTGGGGAGCGTTCGTCGATCCTCCTGCCGGCGACACCATGAGCCGCCAGGCGCTGGCCTATGTCGAAAGCTATCTGCGCCGAAAACGGAGGGTGGAATGATGGAAGGCAAACCGGTACGCGAATCGGCGTCCGAATACTCCGAGCTGGCGCTGCCCAACGACGCCAACGGCCTGGGTCACGTCCTGGGCGGAAAGGTCATGCACCTGGTGGACCTGGCGGGCGCCATGGCCGCCATGCGGCACGCGCGCAAGCCCGTCGTCACGGCTTCCGTCGATAGCCTGCATTTCCTCCATCCGGTCCATATCGGCCAGCTCATCATCCTGCGGTCCTCGGTGAACCGCGTATTTCATTCGTCGATGGAGGTGGGAGTGAAGGTCTTCGTCGAGGACCTGCTCACCGGCGAGCGCAAGCACACCTCGTCCGCCTACCTGACCTTCGTGGCAATCGACTCGGAGGGACGCCCCATCGCCATCGCACCCGTGATTGCGGAAACTGAAGAGGAAAAGCGCCGCTTCGAGGAAGCCGGCCAGCGCCGGGCCCACCGCCTCGATCTGAAGACGCGAGGCGCCGGGTAGCCGGAGAATGGCCTAGCCGGACACCTTGTACAGATACTTGATGCTGGACTTATAGAGCAACAGATTCGGCTGCCCGTCGCGGTGGATCTTCAGGCAACTACGGTCGTACCACTCGATGATGCCCTCGAACGTCTCCCCATCCTGCAGCATGAACACCAAGGGCGTCTTGGCTTGCATCTGCTTCAGGTAGTAAAAATTCTCCGCGTTAGTCTGCTCGGGCGGGATGATCTTCTTCGGGGCGCTCCGGCGATTTAAAGCGTTCGCCTGATCCTTCGCTTCCACCAGGGAGGGACGTATCAATCGGCGGTTGGCAGGCTCCATAGCAAGCCTCTCCTTTGTGAACAAAAGTCAATAAATACGCTCTTGCTGGGCTCAGGTGTCGGGAGCCGGGCGGCAAGTCGGACTTATCTCTTATGTTTATGGATAACACATCGTCAGACGACCCGCAAGCACGAGCACAAACAGGTGTGGGAATCCCAGGATGAGTCCGCTGAGCGGGGGAGTTCAGGGAGCGAGTAGCGCTATACTGTCAGATTCGTGAAGTATCGTGCCGGGTTGGTCATCGCATTGTCCACGTTCCTCGCCGGTTGCTCGCGGGAGCCAACCGTGTATCCGCCACCGGTCCAGCGGCTGCTTCCTTCGGCGCCCGAGAAGAAGGCCATGGGTGGCTTTGTCAACATGAACGATGTAAACGTCGAAGAGTACATCGTGGGCGGGCTCCAGGATCAGACCGAAGGCGACGGATGGCGCTGGGCCCACGAAGCCCCGGAGCTGCGTTTCCGCCTGGATCGCACCGAGAAGCTGAAGTTCGTCCTGGACCTGGGCCTTCCCGAGTACAACTTCAAGCAGACCGGCCCGGTCACACTGTCGTTCTTCATCAACGGAAGACTGCTGGACAAAGTGCGCTACACCACGCCCGGCGACCGGCGCTATGAAAAGCGCGTTCCCGCCGGCTGGCTGAAGACGGGCGAGTTCACCCTGGTGCGCGTCGAGGCCGACCCGCCATGGATCGCGCCGACTGACAAGGTGAAGCTGGGATTCGTATTGCATCGCGCGGGGTTCATCGAGTAATGCTGGAAGCTCTCTCGGTTCTGTTCGGCGCAGTATTCACGGTGGCGGTGTGCACTGGCCTGGGACGACTGCTGCTGGGCGCGCTGCGGCTCCGCTTTCGCCGCGTGGAGGAGTTTCTGTTCTCGTTCGTGGTTGGCTCGGCCTGCCTGAGTCTGATCGTGTTCGGGATGGCGAGCATCCACGTGGCGCGGAGGGGGACCTTCCTCCTGTTCGGCTTTGCCGTGCTCGCCACCACCATCCTGCGCGGCGCGCACCGGCTCGCCGGCGAGCCGCTTCCGCCGCTCCCGCGTTACTGGAAGCCCCTGTTCGGCGCCCTGTTCGGGGTGTTCGCGTACCTTTACTTCTTCAACGCGATGGCGCCCGAGATCAGCCCCGACGGCAGCAGCTACCATCTGGGGCTGGTGTCCCGCTACCTGCACGCCCGCGGCTTCTACCACATCGCCACCAACATGTACGCCTACCTCTCGCAAGGCACGGAGATGTTGTTTATGTATGCCTTTGCCTTCGGGAGGCACTCGGCCGCCGCGCTGGTCCACTTCGCATTCCTGGCCACGCTGCCCTTCGCCATGCTCGCCTATGCCCGCCGCTTCGGTTTTCCGGTCGCCGGCGCCGTGGGCGCGCTGTTGGTGTTCCTCAGCCCGGTGGTAGGAATCGACGGGAGCTCAGCCTACCTCGACGTGGCTGTGGCGTGCGTGCTGTTCGTCTTCTTCTACCTGCTCCGGATCTGGGACGAGGAACGGACGCCCGCCCTGCTCATCCCCATCGGACTGCTGGCGGGTTTCGCCTACGCGATGAAGTACACGGCCTTCCTGGCCCTGCCCTACGCGCTCGTTTTCATCGGCTGGAAGCTCTTCCGAAAGCGGCAGAATTGGGTGCGCCCGCTGGCCGTGGTGACCGCCTGCGCGCTGCTGATGATCCTCCCCTGGGTGGCCAAGAACTGGATCACGCTGGGCAACCCGGTCTCGCCGTTCTTCAATAAGTACTTTCCGAATCCGTACGTGCACATCACCTTCGAGCAGGAGTACCGGGCTTCCATGGCGCACTGGAACGGCGTCACGGACTACCGGGAGATTCCCCTGGGGGCTACCGTGAGGGGCGGCCAATTGCAGGGCGTGCTCGGACCGGTGTTCTTGCTGGCCCCGCTGGCGTTGCTGGCCCTGCGGCGCCGCGAGGGGCGCCACTTGCTGCTGGCCACACTTGTCTTCGGGATCATGTACCCTACCAACATCGGCACGCGCTTCCTCATACCTTGCCTGCCCTTCCTGGCGCTCTCCATGGGGCTGGCGATTGAGAACTGGCGCGCCGTCGCGCCCACCCTCGTGCTGTTCCACGCGCTCACTTCCTGGCCCAGCTTTCTGAAGCTTTACTGCGACCCCTACAACATGCGGCTGGACAAGATTCCCGTGCGCGCCGCTTTGCGGCTGGTGAGCGAGAAGGACTTCCTCAGCGCGCGGCTGGGGGGCTATCCGGCGGCCCGGATGCTGGACGATGTGACGCCGCCGGACGCCAGAATCCTTTGCAATTCCTCGCCGCCCGAAGCCTACACCACCCGCGAAACCCTGGTGGGATATGAGGGCGCGTTCAACCAGAACCTGAGCGATCTTCTGAGCGCGCCGCTGATCCGCGAATGGCAGCCCACGCGGCAGCTTACGTTCCGCTTTGCGCCCAGGTCGATTCGCCGATTGCGAGTGGTTCAGACCGGCTCGGGCTCTCTGGAGAATTGGAGCGTGAGCGAGTTGCACGTCTTCCGTGGCGATACCGAACTGACGCGCGAGCCGCAGTGGCGCCTCACCGCACGCCCCAATCCCTGGGAAGTGCAAATGGCCTTCGACGGCAACCCGCTCACGCGCTGGCGCAGTTGGCAGCCGCTGTTTTCCGGGATGTACCTGGAGGTCGATTTCGGGCGGTTGGAAAACGTCGATCGCGTGATCATCGACGCCACGCCCGATCAGCCCAACGTCCGGCTGGTGCTGGACGGGCAAGCCAGGTCGGACTTCCTCTGGGAGCGGCTGGCCGGAGAGCCGCACGAGGTTCGGACGCCGGAATTGGCCAACGCGCGCCGCCTCGCCACCTCGGAGATCAAGTGGCAGGGAGTCGAATACGTGCTCATCGGCAACAGCGATCTCATGGCCGAGGACATCCACAAGAACCCGAAAGACTGGGGGCTCACGCTGATCGGGACACGGAACGAATCTTCGCTGTACCGGATCGAGTAGGATACGCAATTGCAGCAGCTCTACCTGGGAGTGGATGGCGGCCAGTCGTCGACCATCGCGCTGATTGGCGATGCAAGCGGCCACGTTCTCGGAGCGGGCGCGAGCGGCCCTTCGAACCACGTCGGAGCGGCGGAAGGCCGCGAGAAGTTCGTGAGCGCCGTCGAGGGCTGCGTCGCGGCAGCCTGCCGCGAGGCCGGCCTGCATGCCGCAACAGTGCGCTTCGAGGCCGCCTGCCTGGGATTCAGCGGCGGCCCCGCGGACAAAGAGCCGATCCTCAGGCAGCTTCTGAACACCGCCCGCCTCCTCGTGACGACCGACGCGCTCATCGCCCTCGCTGGCGCCACCGCCGGAGAGCCGGGCATCATCACCATTGCCGGAACCGGCTCGATCACCTTCGGACGCAACGCCGCGGGCCGCACCGCGCGGGCCGGCGGCTGGGGCTACCTGTTCGGGGACGAGGGAGGGGCCTTCCATATCGCGCGCCAGGCGCTGCGCGCAGCGCTCGGCTACGAGGAAGGATGGCGACCGCCGACGGCGCTTCGCCAAGCTCTGCTCGAGGCTACCGGCGCCACCTCCGCCAACGAGCTGCTCCACCGTTTCTACTCGACCGAGTTCGCGCGCCCGCGCATCGCATCCTTCGCCAAACTCGTCGATGAGGTGGCGCGCCAAGGCGACGCCACCGCGTTGGAGGTGTTGCGCGAGGCCGCGCGAGAACTGGCGGTCATCGCGGTGGCGGTGCGCAACCAGTTATTCGAGCCCGGCGAACCCTTTCGCTCGGCCTACGTCGGGGGTGTATTCCGCAGCGCAATCGTACTCGAAGAGTATCGCCGGCTGATCGGATTCCAGTGCGCTCCTCCAATCCACGGCCCTGCCGCCGGCGCCCTGCTGGAGGCCTACCGCGCCGCCGGCCTCGATCCGGAACTCTCCAAAGTGCAGGAATTCAAGTCGTAGCTACTTCCGCGTTGCCGGAGCGATCGCCGACCACTCTACGTTGCGCACCGAAACCGAGGCCGCGCGCTTGCCGAAAACCAGCACGTTGCCGCCGGGGCTTACGTTGCCCAGCGTGAGCTCGCCATAGACGATCAGTTCATTGCCCCGGCAGAACAGCGGCCGCTC
>PLEM01000010.1 GCA_003137035.1 Bryobacterales bacterium
TGGAGTCCACGCGGATCTCCCAAACGCGGCGCTTCACGTCGATCTTGGCCTTCTTTTCGCCGACCTTCTCGACGTAGTCGCGGCTGCGAAGTTCGCCTTCGACTTGGAGGTGCGTTCCCTTCAAGAGCGAAGCGGCCCGCTCGCCGCGCTTGCCCCAGGCGATGCAGCGATGCCAGTCGGTGCGGCTGACGTACTCGCCGGTGGTCTTGTGCTTCCAGGAGGTTCTGGTGGCCAGCGACAGCACGGTGTAGGGGATGTTGTTGGTCTTGGTGGCGCGGCACTCGGCATCTTTGCCGAGGAAGCCGATAAGAGTCGCTCTATTCATGTGATTTTCTCCGTTTTCTGCCCCGTTCTCTCGGGGCACCCGGAAGCGAGGGAGGCCGCTCCCAAGGGCCAGGGCCGCTTATTCTGGGGGGACCGCCAGGATTCTTCGCCGGGTGTGCGAAAGGCGTCAGCCGGGAATCTTGGCGGGGGAGCCGGAAACCCGCAGGGCGGCGCGAGCCGAAGCAGAGGCCCGCCGTCCCGCCGGGCGCGGGATAGCGACCGAAGCAGTGCCCGAGAGAAAAGGGAAGGAAGAGGAGAGCATGAACCCAGATGGCGCTCCTAGGCTCCTTGGAGAGCGTCGAGTGTCGGCCCCTTCGCCGAACCTCAGACCCGAAGCTGTCTGGGGGCGGCGCCAGACCGGGAACAAGGCCGTCGGGAGTCACCGGAGCGATGTGAGTCGCTTCGGTGCTTGTGAGCAGTGGCGAATCAGTGCTCGGGATGAGAGGAGAATCCGCACCGAAGGCGAAGGCTGCGTTGAGCGCAATCCGCAACACCCGCCAGAATCGGATGGAGCACGTTTCCGATCACCTTGAGTGACATCACTTTAGGGTGGTACTCTCCGACTGTAGGGGCACGGGTGGGCAAAGGATCGAAGGAGGACTCATGAATTTTTCGGGAGTATCCGACAAAACCATTTTCGGAAGAGCCTTGCGGTTCCCACTTAGACTGATTCCATCCAACACGCAGATACCAATTCTCCAAGGACCGCTGCGTGGAAAAAGATGGATTGCAGGGTCTAGTAACCACGGTTGTTGGCTCGGAAGCTACGAATACGCAAAGAAAAAGGCATTTGCAGCAGCGATTAAGCGTGGTTATTCAGTATATGATCTCGGAGCAAACGTGGGTTTCTACTCGCTGTTGGCGAGTGTCCTTGTCGGAACCGAAGGAAGAGTGTTTAGCTTTGAGCCTGTCCCACGGAATCTCAAGTTTCTGCGAAGACACTTCGAGTTGAATGGATTGACAAATTGCTCCGTTTGGGAGGTTGCAGTTGGGCGTTCTGAAGGGACGGCGCACTTCGACGTAGGGCCGAATCATTCAATGGGGCACTTGACCGTTGAATCACAGGGTACGAGCATTAGTGTCCGCACAGTGGCGCTCGATAGTCTTGTCGCTGCTGGCAAGTTGCCGCCACCGAATCTAATCAAGTGCGACATTGAAGGTGGAGAATACGACGCTCTTTTGGGTGCTTCCGACGTTCTTTCAAAGCACGGCCCAACGATCTTTCTTGCGACGCATGGACCTGAAGTACATCAACGGTGTTGCAGATTCCTAGCCGATCTTCACTACCGATTAACACCCCTTGATGAACTTCCGCTGGATCAGACGAGCGAAATCCTAGCAATCCGACAAGAGGTATAATCAGGCACAATGTCGTCCATGTTCTTCGTGCGCCCGCAGAATCTGATTGACCGCAAATCCGTGCCATCGCTTTCCCGGCGTGCGTGTCGAAACGCCATCGTTGTTTAGTATGGCCGCAATTCGATCATAAGCCATGCCAGCGGCACGCAGTTCCCTCATCCGGACAATGATGACCTGTTCGCCATCCGTCGCACCATAGGGCTTGCGGCCTTCACAGCGGCCTGTTCTGGCCTTCATGCGTTGGCGTGCGCCCCGGAGCTTCAGAACGATGTTGGCCTTTTCGCATTGTGCAATGGCTCCTTGAAATTGCCGAAACATCACCCGGCCAGGATCGTCTTTCATCAAGTCCGGTTCTTCCACGGAGATCAGTTCAAAGCCGTGCCGCTTCAGTTCAGCAATGATGCTCTCCTGGACATACAGGCTCCGTGCAAGCCTGTCCAGTCGCTCGATGAGAATTAGGCGAACGCTGAGCCGATTTACCGGTTGATCACCACCATTCTGGACCCCACCCAGGCCCCGGCCAAAGAACTGGCGGCCCTCTACCACGAGCGCTGGGAGATAGAAACCGCCCTGGACGAACTCAAGACGCATCTGCGCGGCGCCCAGATCGTGCTGCGCAGCAAGACGCCGGAGTTGGTGAAACAGGAGTTCTGGGGCCTGTTAATGGCCCACTACGCCATCCGCGGCCTGATGCATGAAGCCGCTCTCCAGGCCGACGAAGATCCCGACCGGCTCTCCTTCCTGCATTCCGTGCGCGTGGTCCAGAGGCGGATGGCCCGCTATGCCGCTATTCCCCCCTCGGCACAGGAAAGCCCTGCATGAGGCGATCCTGCGGGAGATCCTTCAGGAACGCGTCGTCTCCAGCAGGAACCGGGTCAATTTCCGCGGAGTCAAGCGCAAAATGAGCAACTACAACCTGCGGCCCCGGAAGCGCCAGCGCACCCGCCGCATCGACGTCTCCAAACGAATCAGGATCGTTAAGTGAACAGTATTGAGGCTAGGTGTACGCCGTCGACGTTCCGTTCCCGAGGATGAGATCCGCCAGCAGGTCACCAAGACCCTCCTGAGCTTGCGGCAGGCGCTGTCTGACGAGGATGTGATCCGCGCCAAGACGGCGATCATGAAGCACGTTGGACGACTGGTTCTTACGCCGGTCGTCAAGGGTGGTAGAGGCGTCTATCGGGTGTCGGGAAGCGTCGGCGTGCCGGTCGAGAATCGTGGAATGCTGTTGGTGGCCAGGGACGGAATCGAACCGCCGCCAGCCTTCCTAGGGCAGCGCGGGGTCACCATTATCTCATTAAAAGTAAACACTTTAATCCGATCATTGAGGTCAAAAAAAACGGCTCTTAATGCAACCAAGTGCAACCATCGGCTCGCTTCGGATTGCTCATGACTAATTCGGTCGATGTTCTGCATTATGCTGCACTGTCACCGCCCGGCCCTCTCCAATGTCGCCAAGTCTACCCAAACCGTCCCGCTGATCTTGTTGTCGAATTTCAGGGATGGCTTCCGATAGATCTCGATCTCCAGCAACCGTGTCCGCTCCGGTACCTGGAACTTCTGCTCTACGTCCCTCCATCGCTGGGTTCCGGTCAGTCGCTCAGTGGCTATGTCGAGGCGCTGGGGATCCTCCGCATCCACGATCCTGAAGCCAACCCCCTCGTCGGTGGTGATCGCTTCGGTGTGCATCAGCGCCCGGAATCGGTAGCTGCCCGGCTCGACGACAGCCATCTGGGATACGTGGTGATAGGAAACGTTCTCCTTCCCCTCAAAACGAACCCGCAGCGACCACTTGCCCGAAGCGGCTTCTCCGGAGTCTCTGGATGCCTGCACACCCTCTGCCGGCATAATCCGCCAATCGAAAATGGTGCCCGCTGGCTCCCGCTCGAAGCCTCCGTTGAAAAGCCAGTTCCCCTCCCGGTAACCCGGTTCGCGGGTAGCTGTGTGAGCGGCCCACGCTCCGGCGGCCGTCTCATACCGACCGAACCTTACCAGGTACCTCACGTATTCGTCGGCTAAGCGGTCGTCCGCGAAAGATCGGCTCTCAACCCAATTCCACCCGGCCCGCACCTGCTCGGGAGAACCTTTTGCGAGCAGGTGCAGGAAATACGACTGCGCCACCCGCTCGCCATCCGGCAGACCCGCTCGCAACACTTCTTCCTGTGTGACCCCCATCCGGTCGTACGAGCTGAAAATGGTCTCGTCATATTCCCCCACCATCCTCAAGATTCGCGCCGTGTACGGAAGCGCCAACCTCGGCTCCCCGGTGCGGAAATGAAAGTTCGCCGCTCGCATCAGCACCGGCGGCGAATTCGGCCCCAACTCCAGCGCCCGGTTGACGCAGTACCTGGCCTTCTCGATCCGGCCTGCCGCCAACCAGGCTTCTCCCAGGTCGCACCATCGGTACGGTGAGGCCATGTCCCTTCCCAGCGCGGCTTCGAATGCCTCCACCGCCCCGCCAGGTCCCTCCAGCTTCCCAGCCAGGAGCCTATCATAGCCCCGCCGCGGGATCGCAGTCTCGCTCGATATCAGCCAGCTGCCAGACAGACTCTGGGGCGACTCGCCCCCCCAAGAGGGCGTCTCGTACAGGATTCCAGCAGCCGAAACCACACCCGCCACTAGAGCCAGGATCCCCACAAAAGCGGGTATCGACTTTTTTCCGCTGCTAGTACTGACTCTCACACCCTACGGCCCCGTTTTGAAGGAACCCTTGTTGACATATGCCCTACACATGATACACCATTGTTGTTTGTCACCCAGAGACTCGGGTGTTCCCCTGAGGCCTTCGTGGGGCGGGGAAACCCGGGTCGGGGTAAGGCGCCCTCATCCGCCCGTTGGCTTGAGAACGAGCCCTCAGCTTGGGACTCAAAGGGCGGCAGTTTGGCCAAAGCCAGGCCCCGTGACACCGCTACAGGGATCTATGCTCCAGTTGGACGACACGCTCCTCGTGCCCGCCTCGGACGCCTCCGCGGCCCGTTGGTACGCCCTCCAGGTCCGGTCGCGGCACGAGACCATCGCCGCCGCCATCCTGGA
>PLEM01000212.1 GCA_003137035.1 Bryobacterales bacterium
ACCTGCTGGCTGGTGAACACCGGCTGGACCGGCGGCGCGTTCGGCGTCGGGAAACGGCTCAGCATCCAGCACACGCGCAGGCTGCTCAACGACGCCCTCAGCGGCGCACTGAACTACGTGCAGTTCCGCAAGGACCCGCTGTTCGGTTTCGACGTCCCGACGGCCTGCGAAGGCGTACCCACGCAGATCCTGGACCCGGCCAACACCTGGGGCAGCCGCGACGAATACTACCGCAAGTACGACGCATTGGCGGCGCGCTTCATCGAGAACTTCAAGCTCATGAAGGACGGCTGCCCGGAGCACGTGGTCGAGGCCGGCCCGAAGCGGCTGAACTACATTCCCAAGAGCTGAGGGCGCCAAAAGGAACGGGCTGCCGCACTAAAGCCGGACGCCGCGTCTGACGATAGACCCACTCAGGTGGTCCAGATGATCGCCTTCTGTCGTCTGCCGGACTGGCAGGCCACGGAAAACGATGGCCTGCGCCACCACCAGGTTCTCCGCGCAGGAAAGGTCTCTATGAAGACGAATTCCGTGTTTTCGACCCTCGCTCTGGGGTTGGCTCCGCTCGTGGTTCTCGCGGCGGCTCTCTCGGCTCAGCCCGTCGACAATACGCAACTCAAGCAGGTGATCGTTTTCGCCCGGCATGGCGTGCGATCTGCCGTTCTGCCTAACAGCACTCTCAACAACTTCTCCGTGCAACCATTCCCGGAGTTCAGCTCTTCGGATGCCAACCTGACTGCCAACGGCGCCACGAATGAGACGATCCTCGGAGGCTACTACCGTCTCTGGCTCACGCAGGAGAAACTGCTGACCGGCAACGACCCGGCCGACGCCGCCTTCGTATACTTCCGAGCCAACGGGGCGGGTCCCCTGATCGTCGACACCGCGAAAGCCCTCTGGGCGGGCATGCTCCCGGCGGCCAGCGTGAACGTCAATTTCTACCCCCCTCAGGAAAGCGACCCACTGTTCCTTCCGGTGCAGGCGGGAGTGGCTCGGCTCGATGAGCGGATGGCGGTCGCGGCCGTGGAGGGACGTCTCGGCGGCAATGCACAGTCGTTGGCCTCCGCCTACGCCCCGGAGTTGGCCCTCACGCGCTCGGTTTTGTTCGGCTATCCCGTCAGCGAGACTCCAACGCCCGCGACCCCGGCAGGCAAGGTCGACGTCACCGCCATTCCCATCGGCGTTACGGCCGGGAATTCCACTTTGCCGGTGGACCTGGGAGGCCTGGCGGCGGTTAATGGCGCCATCGATGCTTTCGCCTTTGAGTACGCGGACGGGCTGCCGACTTCAGAGGTCGGTTGGGGCCAGTTGAGTGTCGGCGGCATCAGCCAGATCTCGCGCCTCCTCAGCCTGCTCCTCGATCTGGAATTCCGCACGCCCTATTTGGCTAGGGTGCAGAGTTCCAATGTGGCCTCGCACGTGGTGCGCTCGATGGTCCAGGCAGCCACCGGGAACGCGATGACGGGCGCGCTGGGAAACCCGTCGAGCAAGGTGATCGTGTTGATGGCTTCGAACACCAATGTCACCGGACTGGCCGGCCTGTTCCATCTCGGCTGGATTCTGCCGGGATACCAAGCCGACGTCTGTGCTCCCGGCGGCGCCGCGGTGTTTGAACTCCGCCAGTCGCAGAGCACTGGGGAGTACATCGTCCGGGCCTCCTACGTCTCTCAGACCATGGACCAGCTTCGCAATCGCACCCCCCTGACGCTGGATGCACCACCGGCCAGCGCCCCGGTGTTCATCCCCGGCTGCAGTGTACGCAATGCCACCTTCGACTGCCCTCTCGCGAAATTCGTGGCGGTGGCCAAGCAGGTGATCGACCCGCTGTCCGTGGACCTGACGAACTGAGACCGCGAGGACTTGCGTAGGGATGGCACAGGCTTTTGCGGAAGCCTTGCCACCGCACTAAAGCCGGACGCGGCATCGGACGATAAACCCGCTAGGAAAGGCCTCTATGAAAAAGAAGTCCTTGTTTTCGACCCTCGCTCTCTTGTGCGTTTCCATTCTCGCGGCTCAGCCCGTCGACGATTCGAAACTGAAGCAGGTGATCATCTTCGGCCGTCACAGCGTGCGATCTCCCGTGATGCCCACCAGCACCCTCAACGATTTCTCCCTGCGGGCCTTCCCGGAGTTCGGCATCCCGGTCGGCAACCTGACCGCCAACGGCGCCGCGCTGGAGACTATTCTGGGCGGCTACTACCGTCTCTGGCTCACGAACGAAAAGCTATTGACCGGCAACGACTCGGCAGACTCCGCCTTGGTCTACCTCCGGGCTAACGTGATCGAGCGGACCATCGCCACCGCGCAGGCTTTTGCGGCCGGCTTGCTCCCGGCGGCCCGCCCGACCGTCAATCACTACGGTCCACTGGAGAGCGACCCGCTGTTCGATCCGGTGGGCGCGGACGTGGCGCGGCTCGATCAGCGGATGGCGCTAGCGGCCGTGATGGGGCGTCTGGGTGGCAATCCGCAGGCCTTGAGCTCCGCCTACGCTCCGGAGTTCGCCCTCACGCGCTCGGTTCTGTTCGGCTATCCCGCCAGCGAAACTCCGGCGCCCGCAACCCCGACAGGTAAGCTCGACGTCACCACGCTTCCTTTCCAATTTGCCGTGGGCGGACAGTCCGGTTGGCCGGTAGACCCCGGAGGACTGATGATGGTTCTTGCGGCCGTCGATCCTTTCCTCATGCAGTATGCAGAAGGGCTGCCGGCTTCCGACGTCGGTTGGGGCCAGTTGACTGCCGGCGGCGTCAGCCAGCTTTCGCGCTTAGGCGACCTGATCCTGGATCTGGAGTGCCGCACGCCCTACCTGGCCAAGGTGCAGAGCTCTAATCTAGCCTCGCACGTGGTACGCTCGATGGTTCAGGCAGCCACCGGGAATGCGGTGACGGGCGCGCTGGGGAATCCGACCACCAAGGCGATCGTGTTGATCGCTTCGGACGTCAATATCTCCGGACTCGCCGGCCTGTTCCATCTCGACTGGCTTGTGCCGGGTTACCAGGCGGACTTCTGCGGTCCGGGCGGCGCCCTGGTGTTCCAGCTCCGCCAGTCGCAGAGCACTGGGGAGTACATCGTGCGGGCCTCTTACATCGCGCAGACGTTGGATCAGTTGCGCAATCGCACCGCACTGACGCTAAGTACGCCACCGGTCAGCGCCCCGGTGTTCATCCCCGACTGCAGTGTCCGCAATGCTACCTTCGACTGCCCCCTCGCGAAATTCGTGGCGGTGGCCAAGCAGGCGATTGACCCGCAGTCCGCAGACCTGACGAACTGAAACCGCGCGCATGAAGGACGGCTGCCCGGAGCCCGTGGCCGAAGCCGGCCTCAAGCGGCTGAGCCAGATTCCCAAGAGATGACCGGTTGGGACTTACGTTGCGCCGCTTACTGCCCGGCTAACCATTCCCCGGCCGATGAGGTCGCGTTGGGAGGTGTGTCCAAGAGGGTAGTGGTGTGTCACGGCCTCGCTCCGGCTGGTTGTAGGAGGGAGCGCGCCGGCTCAGACTCCTCCCGGGGGTTGACACCGGGAGGGGAGGGGTATATATTTGCGTAGTGCCGGGCCCAAAATGGAAATCCCGGATAGTCCCCATGGCCGCGCGGTTCGTTGCCCGGGACCTGATGGGCGACGGGGAAAAGCAGCGGCCAGCCTACGTTTGGAGGAACCACGTATGCGAGGTCTGATGGTACTGGCAACTGCGCTATTTTTCGCCGGGCTGGCCGCAGCGAGCCCATTCTTCCTAGGCCCGCCTGAGTTTACTACCGCGCCGCACTTCACCACCCAGCAGGGCCCCGGCGGCCAGTGCAACATCGACTCCTCGTCGCTTCAGGCGATATCGATGGCTTACGGTTTTGAGGTGACCGGTTCGATCACCTTTTCCGGGGTGCCGATCTCGGGCTGCGGTTTTCAGTGGATTGTCGACCGGCCGCTCGCTGCCAACTCCGGCAACCTTGTGGCGTACTCCTTCCTCGACGGCACCTTCGACGCAACGAACAGAGACGAGGGCATCTCGGCAATCAGCGCCGTAGTGGAGATCCTGGGCACCGTCAATGCCGGGCAGAACGCCGAAGCTCTAATCGCCAAGTGGGGCCCGTTGACCGGTGAACCTTTTTCCGCATCCACCCAGTTCGACCTATATATGCATTACCTGGATGGCGAGCTTCTTCAGCAACGCGTCGAGGGCAGCATCAGTTTCACCGGCACACCCACCGGCACCATCACCCTTCATTTCGGTAGCAGCGTGATGACCGCTCTGGCGCCGGAGGGCGTGGATCCGAATGTGCCCGAGCCGCGCACAGTCCTGCTTCTCGGCTCCGGCCTCGCAGCAGCCTGGATCCGTCGCCTCCTGCGCCGCGCCGGTTGAGTCTGGAACGCGCCTGGCTCTGTTGACATCCTGGATACGCTAAAGGGCTCTGGCGACTGCCCCGCAACACCGCATGGCGGAAGTGGGGTCGTCGCTGCTGGCCAAGCTGGCCTCAGAGGATGGACAAGAACCTGGGCGCGCACCTCCGCGCCTGGGGCGTGCGTCAGACCTCGCTCCAGTTGCGGCGTTCCAGGATGGTGGGGGGCTCGTAGACGCGGCCGGCGGCGAGGCGCTTGTCCTCGCGGCGGCTGGTCCACAGCAGCACGGGGCCGGCGAAGCCGACGGCCAGGCGGCTCCACAGGCCGAATTCCTTCTCGACCTCGTGGCGCAACAAACGGATCCGATCGCTGATAGCCCGGTTGGTTTTCTTCAGGCGCCGCTCCATGGCCCACAGGCAGGCGCTGGCCGCGCTCTTCAACTGCCGCACCTCGAACTCGAATCGCTCGCGGATGCGCGGGTCGGGATGGTTCTTGTAGCGCTTCCAGCCCTCCAGCGTGGTGCGGAAGATGCGGAAGAGGCTGGGGCCGTTGCGCTCGAAATCGCGGCGGAAGGCCCAGTCCAGGAACTTCTGCGAGTCGTCGCGCCCGATGGCGGCGTGCTGGAAATTGAACTTATATTGGCCGTGGATGTCGGCCAGGTCGATATCGGGCAACATGCGGCCCTGCTCGTTCATCTCCTCGTAAAGCGGCGTGCCGGGCACGGGCGTGTAGAGCATGAACTGGTGGAAGTCGGTGTCGTGCGAGATGGCGTGCTCGATCTCCTCCCGGATGTTCTCCGGGGTGTGGTGCTCGAGCCCCACGATGGTCGACCCCAGGCACTTGATGCCGTGCTGGTGGAGTTCCCGCGTCAGTTCGCGGGTGTCGGTCCCGTTCAGCTTCGAGTAACTGGAGTGCGGCGACTCCAAGCCCAGCCAGATCCAGGAAACGCCGAGCTCGACCAGTTCCTCGATCGCATACTTGCGGATGGCGTTGGCCGAGGAGAAAACGTAGAAGGCCCAGCTCTTCCCATTCTTCTTCATGAGTTCCAGCAACTCCAACGCACGCTTGCGCTGGAGCAGGAAGTTCTCGTCCATGATGAAGAACGACTGCACCTTCATGGAGGCTTCCATCTCCGACATCAGCTCGTAGAGTTCGGCGCCGGTCTCGTAGAAGTTGAGCACCTTGCCCTTGCCGCCGAAGAACGCCGAGGTGGTGCAGAAGTTGCAGCCCATGGGGCAGCCGACCGAGGGGATGATGGTGGCGGCGGTGGCTCCGGAGCGATTCGGCATGCGGATTCCGAGTGAGCGCACGTTGAACCCGGAGACGATATGCGGATGTTGGATAGGAGCAGTTTCGTCCTCGCCCAGGTAACGGCGCATCCAGGAGATTCCGTCCCCGCGAACGATTTCGTCGGCGTCGATCATGTACTGCAAGCCGGGGATGGCGGCCACGTGCCCGCCGACCACGATCACCGAATCGGGGGAGAGGCGGCGTGCCAGGCGGCACATTTCGCGCACCTTGCCGAGGTTGACGATGATCGAAGAGATGCCGATGATGTCGTAATGGTTCTGGGTGATTTCCCGCTCGAAGGCTTCGCGGGTGGGGAAATCCAGCACCGTGCAAGGCGCGGAGATGTTCTGCTGGATCATCATGATGCCCCAGGAACGATGGAACATGCGCAGCGAGAACGCGCCTTGGGCGCGGGTCACCTGGTTGTGGTACAGCTCCATCGGGTTAATGGCGCGGCTGCCGAACTCGTCGTCTTGCGCGTAGGGGCCGAAAACGGAGGACAACAAAACACGGGCATGAACGCCCTTGGGATGCATGGTCATCACGGTCACTGGCGGGGTTATTTCGAAGGCGGAAAGAGCCCCAGACACTTCATTATACCCCGCTTCGGGTCTGGCGGAGCGCGAGAATCGAGGTGAACCCGCGGTTACCCGCCCAGCTCGCGCTGGATAGCGGCGGCAATTCGGGCGGTCAGCGCCTCGACCTGGACCAGGTCGGGACCTTCGATCATCACCCTGGCCAGCGGCTCGGTGCCCGAGAAGCGGACCAGGACGCGGCCGGTATCGCCCAGGGCTTGCTCCGCGGAACGAATCTCCTCGACGACGGCGGGCAGTTCCGAGAGCGGCTTCCTGGACTTGACTCTCACGTTCACCAGGCGCTGGGGATAGACCTCGAGATCCCGGGTGAGTTCATCGAGTCCCTGCCCGGTTTCTTTCATGACCTGGATGACCCGCAGGGCCGTGAGCAGTCCATCGCCAGTGGTGGCGTAGTCCGAGAAAATGATGTGGCCGGACTGTTCCCCGCCCAGCACGGCGCCGGTGCGCAGCATCTCTTCCAGGACGTACTTGTCGCCCACCGGAGTGCGCAGGAGCCGGATGCCGTGGGCGGCCAGCGCCCGTTCCAGACCCAGGTTCGACATCACGGTGGCCACCACCGTGGGGACGCCATCCGGCCCGGTGAGGCGGCCCTCGCGATGGAGCGCCATTGCGGCGAGTAGCAGCACGGCGTCGCCGTCGACGAGCTTGCCGGAGCGGGAGACGAACATCGCGCGGTCGGCGTCGCCATCGAACGCGACACCCATCTCCGCGGAGCCGGCCAGAACCGCTTTCCGCAGTTCTCCGACATCCATGGCGCCGCAACCCAAGTTGATATTTCGGCCGTCGGGCGCGGCGAACAACGGCGTGACCCGTGCGCCGAGGCGCTCCAACAGCTCCGGGGCGAGCCCGGAGGCCGCACCGTTGCCGCAGTCTACCACCATGTCCAGGCCCTTGAACGAGCGCCCGACGGTGGAGGCCAAGTACTCCAGGTAGTGCCGGTCGAGTCCGGGGTCGGGGGTGAGCGTGGCCGGCGCCGGCTCGACGCCCGCCTCCAATAGCGCGAAGATTTCCTGCTCGATGGCGTGCTCCCGATCGTCCGGGAGCTTGTAGCCGGAGTGGCTGAAGATCTTGATGCCGTTGTCCCGGTATGGATTGTGCGATGCCGAGATCATCACCCCGGCTACGAACGCGCCGGTGCGCGTGAGGTAGGCGACCCCTGGGGTGGTGGTGACGCCCGCAAAACGAACCCGCGCTCCGTGCCCGGCCAGTCCGCCGGCAACCTGCGCGGCCAGCCACGGGCCCGATTCGCGCGTATCCATGCCGATAACGACCTCGGGGCTGGGCGCCATCCGCGCGGCGACGTCGGCCAGGGCCGCGCCCAGTGCGTGCGTGGTCTTGGGATCCAGCGGGAACTCGCCCGCCACTCCCCGCACTCCGTCAGTCCCGAACAGTTGCCTGACCATCGGCGGTTCTCTCCAGACTCACCACCACGTCGACCGCCGGCGGCGACTTGAAGCGCACCTGCGGATCCGCGGCGAACGTATGCACATGGAACTGAGCTTTGCCCATGGAATGCGAAAGGTCGATCGGGTCGGTTTCAACGTACTTGAGTTGCTGGACGCGGCTCTCGGGGCCGACGATCGTCAGAACTTTGGGTTGGATCTCCTGATGGGCAATGCGGAAGCCGGCCGGGGGCGGGCTCGAGAACCGCACGCGAACCGGCACGTCGGCGGCGGTGCTGCGCTCGAAGCGCAGCCGGACTTGGCCCGGCGCCGCCCGCACCAGCGTGAGGCCCACCGGCAGGTCCACGTGGTTCTGCTCCACCGTGAAGGTGTACTCGCCGGGGTGCTGCACACTGGAGAGATTCAACACCACCGCCATGCGCGACGAATCGAAACCGCGAAGGCGGGAGGAGGGCCCCCGCACTTCCAGGTACACCCGCTCGGGAGCCTCGCTGCCCATCTCCAGATCCTGCGGCATGTTCTGGTATTGCAACGGCGCGGAAACAAAGGTGACCAGCGCCGGGCTGCTGATGAAAGCGGCCCACAGCGCCAGGGCGATCGCGATGGCCAAGAGCTTCCAGCCCAGGTTCTGGAACAGCGCGGGAAACTTCATTGCGCGGCCTTCTTCCAGTCGTGCTTGCTCTGTGTGTCGTCGGCTCGAAACGTTTCCGGCGTGTGCGGGGCGACAACCGAGCGCTCCTCGCGGTGCTTGCGGCTGAAGTGTTTGGCGATGCGTTCCTCGACGCGTTTCAGAGTGACATCGGTCTCCAACTCTCCGAAGGCGGCTACCGAGATGCGGCCGGTTTCCTCGGAGACCACCAGCGCCAGGCAATCGGCGTCCTCGGTGATGCCGATGGCGGCCCGGTGGCGGGTCCCAAGCTTCCGGGCCACCAGCGGGTTCATGCTGAGCGGCAGGAAGCATGCGGCGGCCGAGATACGATCTCTTTGAACGATGACCGCGCCGTCGTGCAAGGCGCCGCCCGGGTGGAAGATGGCGAGCAGCAGGTCGCGCGAGAGGTTGGCGTTGAGGGCCACTCCGCTTTCGACAAAGGTGCGCAGGCCCGTGTCGCGTTCGATGACGATCAGGGCTCCAATCCGCTGTTGCGTCAAGCGGCTCAAGGCCAGCAGGATGTCTTCCGTGGACTCGCGGCGCTGGATCTCGCCGCCGAATCCCAGCCAGCGCCGCCGGCCGATACGGGCCAGCATCCGCCGAAGCTCGGCTTGGAACAACACGATGAGCGCGATGGCGGTGTATGGGACCGCCGTGGCCAGTATCGAGCGCAGCAGTTCCAGCCCCGCCCAGGCGGAGAACGCGTAGACCAGAAGCAGCACTCCGATGCCAGCCAGCACGTGCGCCGCGCGCGTACCGCGCACCACCATGATCAACTGGTAGATCAGGAACGCGACAATCAGGATGTCGATGGCCGCGTTGGCGGTGAGTTTCGGCAGCCAGTCTGTGACGTGCGTGATGAAGATCGGCATCGGCTCGCTGGACGCAATGGCCAGCGTCCCTATATTATCGCAGGCCGCGAGCGCGGGGATGACCGTGATCCGCCCACAACCGCTCCCTTGCGGTCGCGGCTCGGTCCGGAGCCGTAGCCGAGCCGCGACCGCGAGAAAGCGGTTCCAGGTGCAACACACTTACGGGCGGATTGCCGTCACGCAGAGAATGGGAACCTGGCCCGGGCGATGGCGAGGCCGCGCACTTCGATTCGGGCCAGATCGGTAGTGCCCAGGCCGCGGGTCTCAGCCAGGCGCAGCGTATTGTCGCAATGACGGAAGGGCGGCGTACCGCGCGGGGCGCGGGGGTCGTAGCCCATCACTGCTGCCGCGACGGCGTCCGTAGCGACGGGATTCGTGCCCGCGATCAGGATTCCGGGGCGGACCAGTCGCAGTCCTCCCACCCAGGGACCTTCCCCGCCCGCGATGCTTTCAATGCCATCGACGATGGCCAGATCGACGGGGCGGGCGGCGGCCAGGTCGGCGACAATGTGCGGGACGCGGTATCCCGCGTCGCGACTGGGGGCGGCGTTCACCTCCTGCGGCGCGCTGCTCGAGATGCGCCGATGGGCCAAATGGAGGCTCTCGGCGCGGCCTTCGGCCGGGTTCTCATTCGGCTCGTTCTTCCCGGCATCGTCGCCGTAGATCGAGGCCGGAGTGATGCCGAACAGGTTCTTGAGCGAGAGCGTGACGCCGCAGGTCTCGTGGTTCTTCAGCTTGGCGAGGCTCACGAAGACGTCGGTGTCTTCGTAGGAGTGATTGAGGTCGAAGGCGGGATACATGTAGGCGCGGCCGGGAACCTTGAACCGGGAATAGCGCCTCGCCTTGCCGAGATTGTTGGTGTTTTCGAATTCGATGCCCGGGGCGGCGCCCATCAGCGCGCGCACATTCCAGCCGGAATCGAGCAAGTACTCCTCCATCGGCCCGCCGCCCGCCGCGCAACTCTCGACGAACCGTATCCTGCGCGCGCCGGCCTGCCCCATCAGGTGCGCCACCGCCCCCGCGACCTTCGGATGCGTGTAGTGAGTGACGCCGGGCGGCTTGCCTTGAAAGCGAAGCGCCGGGCTGCCGGTCAGATTGAGCTTGATGGTGACGGTCTTGCCGCGCACCAGGCGCCCCAGGCCCCCCAACTGATCGAACATGGTCGCGAGCACGGCCGTGAGGTCGCCGTCGTAGCTGGTCGCGCGAGCGATCGCGACGGGCGCGGCGGGCGGATCGACGGCGGACACCAGCGGCGCCGCGCCGAGTAAGGCGAGCAGTTCCCTCCGAGTCATGTCCTCACTCTAATACGAGCGCGGCCAGCACTGCCACCTGCGGGATATCCACGCCCACGCCGTCCTCGATCGAATACACCTCGAGATCCCGTACGGGATTGCCGGGCGAATAGAGCCGGGCGCGCGTGAACTTGCCGAGCACCTGCACGGTGACCG
This sequence comes from Bryobacterales bacterium, assembly GCA_003137035.1. Lineage (GTDB taxonomy): Bacteria > Acidobacteriota > Terriglobia > Bryobacterales > Bryobacteraceae > Fen-330. The sequence goes on from PLEM01000212.1 coordinate 10,589, forward strand.
ATTCCACGGGGTAGTTGGTGTAGTTCACCAATTGCAGCACGACGCGCTTGCCGTCGGGCGCGCCCAGCAGCGAGGAAAGCGTGCCCGAGACGTTGAACAGGCGCACACCCAGGTTCGTGCGGCCGATCATCGAGTTCATGCCTTTCCAGATGTCGTCGATCTGGGAGAGTTCCTTCTCGCCGAGTGTGATCTGGTTGTCGCGCGGCGCAGGGAACTTCCAGCCGGGCGGGCCGTTGAGCAGGGTGCCGCCGGCGCGCGCGAAAGCTACGAGCGCTTCTTTCTGGGCTGGCGCGAGCGCGGCCGGATCCACGTTGACCGCCCACGTTGCGCCTTCCAGCGCCTCCTTGGTTAGCTTGGGGACAGGCACGGGGCGCACCGGCATGTGGCGCGTGATAATCATGTCCAGGATTCCGCCCGAGAGCATCGCGCCGCTGTCGGCATCCTGAACCACCGCCAGCCGGCTGTAGGGTTGCCAGTTCCGCCACTCCTTGTGCTCCTCGAAGAACTGCAACTGAGCGGCGATGCGGCGCCAGTCCTTGAGAGCGCCCGGCTCGCGGGCCAGCAGGCGGGCGCTGAAGCCGTCGTCGAGGGCCACGATCCAGCGGGCACCGGCCACCGAGGCATCGCAAATGGCCTGAAGGTAAGCCTCGGCGGGGATCACCGTCTTGGGCGGCGGCAGATTGCCGATCCAAACCGGCGCCGTGGTAGCGGCGCGCAGAAAGCGGAGGAAACCGGTATTCGTCTCGATCCACGGGCCTCCGGTCGGGGCAGCCCTGGTCTGGGGCCGGATGCCCGGCCAGACGCCCTGATACGAGCCAATCACCGGCGCGGAGGGGTCGAAGCGGATGGCGCTGCGGGGAGAAAGCTCGATCGCCACCAGACCCGCCTCGCGAACCGCCTGCGCCGCACTGGGTGGAAACTCGCCCTCTAAAACAATCCCGGCCAGCTTGGAGGAGACGGCGCTGCGCGCGGAAGCGGCGGGGTCTGCGCCCGGCCGGACCACCGCCAGCACCGCAACTCCGCGCGCCGCCGCCTGCTCCGCAAACGCGGGCGAGGCGAGCGCCCGATCGACGAGCAAGAGGTTGACCGGCGTCTCCGCGAGCAGCTCGAGAGTCTTAGGATCGACGGAAGGCCAGCGCACGGGCACTGCGTCCGCCAGGTTCAGCGCGAGGAGGAGGAAACAAAGCATGTGCCGCCGTGCAGCGCCTCACCGCGAGGCCGCGGCCTTGGCGAGCGCGGCGTCGCGGGTTGCGCGCAGAGTGTTGGCCAGGGATTCCCGCGGAAGCTGGCGGATGATCGGCTCTATCAGCCAGCCCAGGCCGAGCGGCACATTACGCGTCAGCGAGAGGGCCTGGCACTCGACGTAGACTCCTCCGTCGCGCTCCTGGAATTTCCAGTAGCTATACAGGCGCCATAGGAAGCCGTGGTCGGCGCCGGGAGGCAATTGCCGCTCATCCGGCTCGCCCGGGTTGTCGACCTCGGCGATCCTGGTGGTGTACGACCGGCTGTACCAGCGCAGGGGATCCAGTTGGAAGTAGTGAACCTCGTGCTCAGTGTCCAGGACCACGGTAATGACCTTTTTCTTGCGAAGCCGCATGTAGACCTTGAATTCGTCGCCATTGCGGCTGAGAATTCGGGAGTCGACGACTTCGGGCTTATAGGTGTCTTTGTGGCGGCCGTAGTCCTGAACCAGGGCCAGGGTCCGCGCCAGCGCCCCGCCGGGGATGAACACGGCGCCAACCCAGTCGTGGATCAGTCCGCCGGGCACAGCCAGATCGCCCTTGCCGCTCCACGGCTCGATGACAACCTGACCCTCGCGCAGGCGTCGCAGCCGTTCGGGGGATTCATCCGCCCACAGGAAGGGACCACCGGCGCGCTTCTGTTCGAGCCGGGTTTCGGTGGTGCGGACGTAGCGCCCGAACGCCTGGAGGGTTTCCGGAGTCACCTCAGCCGCTACGGAGAACGCGGGAAGCGAGGCGCAGCACAGCGCCCCGGCAAGCAGTCTCATTCCTCCATCTTCCCGCGAAGCGCCGCCGGAAGACAACAGTTAGAGGGGCAGGCGATAGGCTGGTTTCAACCGGCGCGGGGCTTGAAGGCCGCCGCGCCGCGGGTCTGAAGCCCCGCGCGGACTGAAAGTCCGCCCTCCACTTCGAGGCTGCGGGAAGACAACCGTTACATGCCGACGGCAGCGGCGAGCTTGGGCGCGGCGTTGCGGCGCACCCGATCGCGGTTGTTTTTCCAGTTCAACCAGGCCAGGCCCACCACACGGACCACTTCGGTCTGGTCGAAGGGCTTCATCAGCACATCGTACCCACCCAGGTTCAGCACTTCCGCCCAGAGGTAATCGTCGGCCCATCGCGAGGTCACAATCAGCAGCGGAGCATCCGGCATCGAACCCAGATCGGCCAGCACCCGCTTCCAGTCGCTGTCGGGCAGGTCCCGCTCGCAAACCACGACTGCAGTCCGGTGCTCGGAAAGGTGGCCGAGCGCGTCGCGCCAGCACCTCACCCCGTGAATGTGCCAGTTCGAGTGGCTGAAGATATTACCCAGAAACATGTGGTCGTCCTCGAAAGGACTGACCGCCAACACCGACACGGTTCTCTCCGGTTGCGGATAGACTTCGGGCTCCGAACGGGGGTGGGGGCAAGTACCTGTATCGAAGGAGCGGCATTCGCGTGTGGCAACCGCGTCCTTTCTTTGCAGCACCGGCATGGACTCCGACCTCCTCTGATCAATGCGAAATTCCGGTTCCCAACTCAAGCCGCCAGGGAAGCAGCCCAGCAACGGTCTAAAACCCAGGTAGCCAGCTCGAGAGGGGCTCGCGGATCTGTATTTATTAGATCACGTTCCATTTGAAAACACAACCCTCTCGCAGATTAAACCCATCGGGAAAACGATAACCCGGCCGGAAATATCCGCGAAATTCGTCCGGGCCTCAGCCGCCTCCTTTCCCTGACAACTAAGTGCGAAATCGGAGCCGCAAATCGCCACTATTTTCTTCGCGGCGCCGGGGCTCGTGCCGGCCGGGGGGCTGCGCGGTCGTCCGCCGCTATAACGGCTCGGGGTGAACCGTGACGTCGGCGTCGGGAACCAGCTTCTGGATCGCGCTCTCGATTTCCTCGGTCAGCGCGTGGGCTTCGCGCAAACTCTGGTTGCCGTCCACCAGGATGTGGATGTCGACGAACAACTGCGGCCCGGAATAGCGCAGGCGGACGTTGTGACAGTTGCTCACGCCGGGCAGCGCCGAGACCGCCGAGCTGATGGTCTCCTCGAGTCCGGCCGGCGCCGTGTCCAGCAGTGCGGCGCTGGTTCGGATCCCCAGTTTAATGCTGACCTGAGCGACAATCACCGCCACTACGATGGCCGCGACCGCATCGGCGTAGCGCAGGCCGCCCCATCCCGCCACCCACTCGCTCAGCTTCACCGAAATCAAGCCCAGGATCACCACCGACGAGCTCCAGATATCGGTGGAGAAGTGCAGCGCGTCGGCCTCCAGCGCCTGGCTGTTGAACTTCTTGGCCACGCGGTAGAGCATGCGGGAGCGAGAGATGTCCACCACCACCGAGGTGATCATCACCGCGAACGACCAGAGGTTCACCTCGATCTCGATCTGGTGCCCGATCAGGCGAACTACCGCGCCGTAGACGATCCACGCGCAGGTGATCAGCAGGAGCGCGGTCTCGGCCAGCGCGGACAGATTCTCTACTTTGCCGTGACCGTAGCGGTGGTCACGGTCGGGGGGTTTGCCGGAGATTCGCACCGCCATCCAGGTCAGGAACGCGGCCACCAGGTCCAATCCGGAATGGGCCGCCTCGGCCAGGATGCCCAGACTACCGGTACTCAGCCCTACGACGATCTTGAACCCGGTTAGTCCGACAGCCGCAAAGACGGAAGTGCCGGCGGCCCTTCTCTTTTCATGATCGGCGTCGATTGCGGACACGGGGCTCCACTTTCGAACTTACCACGTATTTATTGTCCGAGTCCGACGCGGCAGAGATGCTGTTCCAGCACCAGCTTCTCCTGCGCAAGGTAGGCGCGGTTGCGGCGCGTGAGCTCGTCGAAATCGACCTGGTGGGCGTCGAACTCCGGCCCATCGACGCAGGCGAAGCGGACCTTGCCGCCCACCGTCACGCGGCAGCCGCCGCACATGCCGGTGCCATCCACCATGATGGGGTTGAGACTGGCGAAGGTGGGCACGCCCCACTCGCGGGTGAGCGCGGCTGCGGCGCGCATCATGGGGATCGGGCCAATGACGTGCGCGACGCCGGGGGTGAGACCGTGCTCCTGCTTCCAGGCGCGCATCAGTTCCACCACGTTACCGTGGAAAGCGCCAGAGCCGTCGTCTGTGGCCCAGTGGACTTCGTCCGCGGCGGCGCGCAGGTCCTGGTCCAGGATGATGTGCGCGGTGGAACGCGCTCCACACAGCGCAACCACGCGATTGCCGGCCTGGCGGAACGCACGGGCAACGGGCAGCAGCTCAGCCGTGCCCACGCCGCCTGCCACGCACAACACCAGACCAACCTTCTCGATGGTAGCGGGCATTCCCAACGGTCCCAGCAGGTCGGAGACGAATTCGCCCGTTTCGAGCGCGATGGTTTGGCGCGAGGTCTTCCCCAAGGCCTGGACCACGAGTTGAATGCTGCCCCGGTCCGGGTCGCCATCCACCAGCGTCAGCGGGATGCGTTCGCTGGAGGAGGTGGGCCGCAGGATGATGAATTGCCCCGGCTTCCAGTGGCGCGCGATTTCGGGCGCGCGGATCTCCAGGCGCGCGATCTCCGGCGTGAGCAGGCTCTTGCTCAGGACGCGGTAGCCCCCGGCGCCATCCTCGGTGGCCGCCGGGACCGCCGCGGACGGGGCCTTGCCGGTAAGCGCGCGATCGATGGCTTCGGCCGCCACCCGTCCGTCGCGCATGGCCAGGATGACGGTGGCGCCACCGCGCACCACGTCCCCACCCGCGAAAATGTTGGGCAGACTGGTTTGCCCGGTTTCGTCGATCACGATCTTGCCACGCTTGGTGAGTAACTCCGGGGTGGCGCGTTGCACGGTCGGGTTGGGGCTCTGGCCGATGGCCATGACCACCGTGTCCACAGCGACCCTGTACTCCGAGCCTGGAAGGGGCACGGGCGACGGCCGGCCCGATTCGTCGGGTTCGCCCAAGTGCATGCGGATGCACTCCATCTCGCGCAGCACGCCGTTCTCGTCGCCGAACAGCCGCACCGGCGCGGCCAGGAACTCGAAGTGCACGCCCTCTTCCTCGGCGTGCTCGATCTCTTCCAGGCGCGCGCGCAGCTCCGCCCTCCCGCGCCGGAACAGGATGATGCTCTCGCTGCCCAGCCGCTTGGCCCAGCGCGCCGCATCCATGGCCGAATTGCCGCCGCCCACCACCACGGTGCGCGAACCCACGCGCACTGGAGTGTCGTTCAAGGGGAATTCGTAGGCCTCCATGAGGTTGATGCGGGTCAGGAACTCGTTGGCCGTATAAACTCCGACCAGGTTCTCCCCCGGAATCCCCATGAGGTGCGGCAGACCCGCGCCAGTGCCCACAAACACGCCGGAGTAGCCCTGCGCGAACAACTCGTCGATGGCAGAGGTCCTTCCGACGATGAAGTTGGTGCGGAACTCGACACCCATCGCGCGCAGGCGCTCGATCTCCTCGTTGATGATCTCGCGGGGCAGCCGGAATGGCGGGATGCCGTAGGCCAGGACGCCGCCGAGCTTGTGCAGCGCTTCGAAAACCGTGACGCGGTAACCCTTGCGCACCAGGTCGAACGCCGCGATGAGGGAGGCCGGGCCGCTGCCCACCAGCGCGACGCTGAGCCCATTGGGAGGGGCCACCACGGGCAGCCGCCGCTCACTGGAGTTACGCTGGGAATCCGCCAGGAAGCGCTCCAGGGAGCCGATGGCCACTGGCTCGAGCTTGGTCTTCGGGCCGCCCAGCAGGCAGGCCTTTTCGCAGAACAGCTCGTGCTGGCACACCCGGCCGCAAATGCCCGGAAACGGCGTGTCCTGGCTGATTCTCTCGAAGGCGGCGCCCAGATCGCCCTCCGCCATCCTGGCGATGAAGCTCTTGATGTCGATGTGCAGCGGGCAGGCCTCGATGCACTTGGGATCCTTGCAGTTCAAACAGCGCAACGCCTCGATCGACGCCTGTTCCCGGTTGAACCCCAGGGCCACCTCCTGGCAGGTGGTCGAGCGGCTTCCGGGGTCGAGTAGCGGGAGCTGCTGCCGGGGGGCTTTAGGGTTGCGTTTCGGCTTGGGTACGAGTACAGACATGGGTTGAAATTGCCGGTGCACTCCGAGGACTGAGGATCAATCCAATTGTACATGGTTCCGAGACCTCGCCGCTCCCGGTGTAGTCCGCCGCTCTGACGGGACTGTGAAAGAATCGCCGGGCAAGCTGAAGCACGTCCCACGTGGGACATGCTTCAGCTTGTCCTCTTCGGTGCTACAGGACGATTTTTTCACCGCTCCTGACGGAGCCAGGGAGCTTGGTCGGGCGGCTGAGGATGCAATATGCAACATTTGATGTATTGGGCTGTTGCGATATTTCACCCATCAAGTGTAGTCATTTAGCGCAGCGAGGTCACCCAATTCAGGATACTAAGGTCGCATTAGCTCAATTAGCCCTCGTAAGTAGCAGATACCACGGCCTGTTATTCCTCTATAGAGCCAGGGGCCTATTGGCCATACGCCTGCTTAAAAATGCAGCGTATCAGCGCGAGTAGTCTATCCGGAGGAAGGTGATCTATGCGCGTTCCGTTCTCATTGCGAGCCGCCATCCGGCTGGGTCTGGCTTTGACCCTGGTGGTAGGGTCCGCCATCTTACTGAGCAACTCCGACAAGCAGGCCTTCACGGCCATGGACAAGGCTTTCTACGCCGATGCCAGCGCCATCAACTTCGTGCGCCCCGGACTAGTGCTGAAGATCGTGTCGGCGAGTATCGCCGATGACGGCACGATCAAGGCCCGGTTCACCCTGACCGACCCCAAGGGCCTGCCCCTGGACAAGGATGGAGTCACCACACCGGGGGCCATCTCCACCAAATTCGTCGTGAGTTGGATTCCCAACAATCAGAGGCAGTACATCTCCTACATCACCCGGTCGGTCACCAGCTCGATTACCAGCCATACGGCGATCCAGGCGACGTCGGATTCGGGCGGCGTCTACACCAAGAACGCCGACGGCGATTACAGCTATACCTTCAAGAGCAAGGCGCCGGCCGGCTTCGACAAGACCGCCACGCACAGCATCGGAATGTGGGCGGCGCGGGATCTGAGCGAGTTCGACCTGGCGGCGATCGCCAACTACGACTCGGACGTGTTCAACTTCGTGCCCAACGGCGCGGCGGTGACCAAGACCCGCGACGTGATCCGCACGCAGACCTGCAACAAGTGCCACGATCCGCTCTCGGCCCACG
>PLEM01000375.1 GCA_003137035.1 Bryobacterales bacterium
GATACTGGGCACCAACAACTTCCGGTCAGGATAGGATGGTCTTCGGCGTCAACGTCGCTGGCAAGAACAACCCTCCATCCGGGCACCTTGACGTCTGGATTCCCACAAGGAGTCTCGCCGAGGCGACCAGCGTCCCAGACGCTGACATCAGGCAGGCGCTTCGTGACAAGGCCATAGTCTTAGAGCAACAAAACGTGGACTGCTGGATCAGGCTCAAGAAACCGGATGACGCCCAACTCCTTGTCGGCCTCCTGCAGAACTGGGTTCAGAACCAAGCCGCAGTCGCTTCGGCGTGACGAAATCCAATCAGTGTGAGGGCAACAGCCGTGCGAGCGCTCGACATCCTGCGTGCGCGCGGTACAGCCGCCAGGTGTGAGGCACTCGTGTCTCAGAAAGCGGAAACGGCTGCGCGAGATGAGCAGCCCCAATCTCCTTGGTAGCGGCAAAGCACTTGCCCTGAATGAGGGAAGCGGAGGCAGTTTGGCAAGCAGGCAAGGCGCTGAGCGGTGCTGTGGTGTTGACTTATGGGCTAAGCGGGGCCATCATGGATGCTGTCCGTGTCAATGAACGAAGCGATCTGCCGAGCGCTTCTCCGTCGCCGGCAAGAACTTGCGATTCCGGTTGGTCAGAAGGTCGCGTTCAATACTGGCAACCCGGCATCAGAGGATCTTCTCAACGACTTGCGCGGCCACCCGCACGCTTTCGTCCTGGCCTGTGTTATGGACCGTCAGATTATCGCTGAGCGTGCCTGGCTCATCCCCTATTCGCTACGACAGCGCCTCGGGTGCTTCGATTCCTGCTACCTTGCGGAGCTGCCAGTTGAGCGCTTCCTCGCCGCGTTCTCCGATCCGCCACCCCTACACCGCTTCCCCGAGGTGATGGCAAAGAACGCCTACGCGGCCATTCACCACATTCGGGACGAGTACCGCGGCGACGCTTCGCGAATCTGGTCCGACTGCCCGAGCAGCGCTCTGCTTGTTCTCCGGTTCCTCAGATTTCAGGGCGCGGGCCCCAAGATTGCCACGATGGCCGCCAACATTCTTGTGCGGGACTTCCATGTGCCAGTCAGCGACAAGTACTCGATCGACATCTCTCCCGACGTTCAGGTGCGACGGGTTTTCGCTAGGCTCGGGCTCATTCGCGAGGAGGCCTCAGATCAGGAACTCACGTATGCCGCTCGTGCCATGCATCCGGACTACCCGGGAATCTTTGATCTTGCTGCCTGGGATGTTGGCCGGACATGGTGCCACCCGAAGAAGCCAGATTGTGGGCACTGCTGTCTCAGCAGCGTCTGTCCAGCCACAGAAACGCCAACCTGCTGATCCGGGGCCTATTTCGTTTCTTTCATCCGCCCCGCAAGGCGACCGCCGGCTGTGAACGCGAACTACTGGCCGCACCCGCATCGGAGGCTCTCCGCCAGCGGCCGTTGTACACTGTTCCTGGCGGCGCCCGATAATGACACTAGGCCGAACTGCCGCCAGGAGCCAGACGGCGTCGCTATGAAGATCTACCTCACCCACTGCTGCGCCAAGAAGAATGATGCCCCGAAAGGCACAGGTAGGAAGGTCACGCCGGACATCCTCTACACAGCCACACCCACCAAACGGTTCATGAGGCGTTGCAGGCAGACTGGTGTCCGCTGGGCGATTTTCTCCGACCTCCAAGGCGTCTGGTTCCCCGACGTCGAGCACGAGTGGTACGAGAAAGATCCAGGCAGTGTGACGGATCGGGAGTTCGAGGCTCTCCTGAGGGACTTCGAGAGCAAGCTGCGTCCCTACAGCGAAATCTACTTCTACCACAATCCAGGACGATTTCATCGGCTCTACAGCAGGCTTCTTGAGGAGACATCATTGCGGGAGAGGGTCGTGAAGATCTCCCACCTGTCCGACATCTGCTGAGATGAGAGCCATGTCCAGGTTCCGCAGGTGGCCCCATGAGAAGCTTGAGCTGATTCCTATGATTAACACTGAATCCCCTTCGCGCGTGGCGCGCGCGTTTGTGGAAGCGATCAATCGCCAGAGCGTCGAGGGACTGGCAGCCCTGATGACCGAGGACCACGTTTTCATGGACGGTATGGGAACCAGGTACGAGGGCCGGGAGACGATGCGGGTTGGCTGGGAGGGGTATTTCCAGATGATTCCGGACTACCAGGTGGTTGTTGAAGAGACCTACATCGATGGAGCGGTGGTGGTCCTGCTGGGGACGGCTACGGGCACCTACGCCGTCGACGGACGGCTGCTGCCGGAGAACCGGTGGCAGACTCCGGCTGCCCTGCGCGCGCGGATTCGAGGCGGCTTAGTGGCTGAATGGCGCGTGTACACCGACAACCAGCCGCTCCGGCAACTAATGGAGAAGAATCGCGCGTGACGACCCTCAGCCGCTCGCGGAGGCCGCGGCGGGCTGGATGTTTTGGTTCACGCGGAAGAAGTTCGCCGGGTCGTACTTCCTCTTGATGGCGGCCAGCCGGCGGTAATTCTCGCCGTAGCTGGCCCGCACGCGGTCCTGTCCCTCTTCCATCATGAAATTCACGTACGCGGTGCCGACCGAGTACGGGTGCAGGGCGTTCCAGTAGCTCCTGGTCCAGTCGATGATCTTGTCGGCGTTGGCCGGGTCGGGGTCCACCCCGACGATGACCTCGGCCCAGGTGGCGTCCCGGCAATTGAACGCCGTGTCGCCGGCCTCCACGCGATGCACGGCCCCGTTGATCGGGTACAGGTGCATGGTCGAGAACAGGGTGGGTATCCGGGACGCGTGCTCGACGTGCAGGGCGACTGCGGGGTCGCTGAGCTCCTTGAAGTAGTCGGCCTTCCAGTACCATTGCATCCCCGGCGTGTAGAGGGCGTCGAACATGCTTTGGAGCACCGGAAACGGCAGCGAATCCACCATGCTCAAGGCCGGCTCGCGGAACCGGATCATCGGCTCGATGGCCTTTGACGCCTCGGCGGTAGGTCCGGTGCAACACCACACGATGCCGCACATCTTCCGGTTGTGAAGGTGTTCGGGGAACATTGGCGCGGGGGGGACCACCAGAAAGGCGAAGAAGCCGCTGACGTCCTCGGGCGCCTCGACGATGAATTCGCGATAGTGCCGCAGCACATCCGCCGCCTGCTCCAGAGGCCAGAAAGTCGGGCCCGCGTATACCGTCGCGACCGGGTGGGTGCGGAAAAGAAACGACGTGACGACCCCAAAGTTGCCGCCCCCGCCGCGCACCGCCCAGAAGAGGTCCTGATTCTCTTCGGCGCTGGCGGTGACGGAGCTGCCGTCGGCCAGCACCAGGTCCGCGGCGAGCAGGTTGTCGATGGTCAGGCCGTACTTCCGGCTGAGGTGGCCGATTCCTCCGCCCAGCGTCAGCCCGCCCACGCCGGTGCTGGAGATCATGCCGCTGGGCACGACTTATCTTCCTCGCGGCTTTTCCAGCAGGTCGCTCAGGCTGTTCGCCCTGGGGCGCTACGAGCAGCTTTTGGCCGAGCTGCGTACCGTGGACAAAGACGCGTATGAGAGAGCGGGCATCGATCGCGCGCTGGCGATCGCCTGCGATCTGGCGCTCGCCGGAGTTTCGCCGCGATTCGCCCGGTCGGGCGCGAGAAATCTGGGCAGAGTGCTTTGACGCCGGATGGTATCTGGACGTCTACCCGGATGTTCGGCGCTCCGGCGTGCCCGCGCATCTCCACTATTTGATATGCGGCTACCGCGAGGGCCGCAACCCTTCCGATAACTTCGACACGCGCCAGTACCTGGCCAGCCGTCTCGACGTCCTCCGGGCTGGAGTCAATCCCCTGGTGCACTATGCCCTGTTCGGGCGCTCCGAGAGGCTTGGCCCGGAAGCTTGAGGGCGGGCTAGCGCTCCCCCGCCACCGCGGCAGTCCCGCCCAATTCCCGGATTGCGGTACGGTACTCCGCGAGCATCCGATCGGCTCCGAATGCCGCAGCCGCGTGGATTCTGGCTCGCTCTCCCATTTCCCTTCGCAGCTCGGCTTGCTGCCGAAGCCGGCGAATGCGCTCGCAGAACATGTCGATGTCCCCGGGGTCGCACAAGAAGCCCGTCACTCCGTCCGCGACCATCGCCGCCAAGCTGCCCACGCGAGAGGCGACCACGGGCTTCCCCAGAGTCTGCGCCTCAAGCACCACTAGTGGCATTCCGTCGATCGTGGAAGGCAGCACGACCACGTCGGATTGCTCGATCAACGGCCGCACGTCCGGGACGAAGCCCGGAGCATAGATGCGGTCGGTCAGCCGGCGCCGCTCGATCAGCTTCAGAACGGCCGCCCGTTCCGGACCTTCGCCGGTCATGTAGAAGCGGATGCCCGGATCGCGCTTCAACCGGTTTGCGATCTCCACGAACGTCCTGGGCGCCTTCTCCGAAGAGAACCGGCCGAAGAAGGAAACGATGAATTGCCCCTCCTGCTTGGGCGGCGGCGGTGGCGCCACCCGCCCGGTCGGAGGGAGGCACGGCAGGCTCGCCTGGATGTCGATTCCGTGGCCGATCACTCGGACGCTCGCGGCGCTGGCGCCGCGGTTCTGAGCCAGCGAGGTGGCGAGATCGGCGGAAGGCACGATGGTCCGGTCGATGAACTCCGCGTACCGCCGGTTGTTGTAGACGTGGACCGCATCGTTGAACAACTGGTCCATCACCCGAACCTGCGGAAAGCGGGCGCGGAGTTCGGGCAGCAGGTGGTACACATACTCGCTTCCGGCCAGCAGGATCAGTTGGATGTTCTTCGTCTCAAGCAGGTACCAGAAGAAATCCTTCCAGCGTCCCGGGCCATCGAACAGGGCAGGCAAATCGTATATACAGCTTGTGACCGGCTCGAACACTTCTTTGTGATCGCGCATTGAGGGTGGCAGTGGGAGGGTGGTGGTGAGGACGATCTGGTATCCCTCCGCGGCAAAGCCCTGGGCCAGCGTGGCCAGGAGCGTCTCGGCCCCTCCAACGGTCACGAACGGCATCGCGAACAGGATGGCGGGCTTGGCTTCGGCGGACGCAGCGCGATAGAGGTTGACCCACGGGTTAAGCACCTTCCGGCGCTGGCGAGCCGGGGCGGGCCGCGCGAGTAACTCCGCATTGGCTTGGCGGATCTGGGCAAGCTGAACCGTGGTTCCGATGCGGCAGTTGGCCGTCAGACTGGTCTCGTGCACCCGGTACATCATCAGCGGTTCGCGGATACTCTTCGGAACAGCGCCCAGTCCCAGCAGGCGGACCCACAAATCCCAATCCTCCGGCACGTGCTCGGGTCCCAGACCCCAATCCCGGAAGCCACCTACCCGTTCCCACCAGCTCTTGCGAAACAACGCCACGGTCGGGATCTGGTTCTCGCGAAGGATTCCCGGGAGCGAGGCATCGACGACGCGCCAGACCAGATCGGATGCCCCAAAACACCTCACTGCGGGATACACGATGTCGTAGCCATGAGCCTCGGCCAGGAACACGGCTGCTTCGAGGTAGGTTGGCCGGAGCATGTCGTCGGCGTCCAGGCAGCAGATATAGCGCCCGCGCGCTGCTGCGATGCCGGCGTTTCGGTTGTCCCCCACCAGGTGCGGCTCCGCGCGGTAGATAAAGCGAACTCGTGGCGGAGCCTGCGATTCCAGTTGCAGGACCTGCTGCCGGGTGGAACCGTCGGTCGATCCCCCCTCTACCACGACGACTTCGAAGTCCTGGAAGGTCTGCGCGAGAACCGATTGCAGCGCCTCCTCCAGGAAGCGGCCGTAGTTGAAGCAGATGATGACGACACTCACCAGCGGATCGCTGGCCGGCCATCGGTTGTCTACGGCCACGGTCTCGCCGTCTGCCCACGGCAGGTCGTCCTCCCAAGCGGATGAGGGCGCGCCGGTCACATCGGGAGCCGCGTACCGGCCCTCGCTCCGGCCAAACGAGACGTAGTGCAGCAGTGGATTGAGGCCGGATTCCGCAACGTCTTGATAGCAGGCCAGGTAATACCGCGTGTCGAAGTCGGGAGAGGGATTCCGTCCCTCCAGGTAGCCCTGGAGCAGGTAGTGCACGAACGGACGCAGGCGTGCGGACCCGATGTTGGGGTTGGTCTCCAGGTAGTAGCCCTCGTCGAAATAGTGGTTTAATAGTTCGGCCACGCGAGCGCCGGACCGGACGCGCAGCCATACCGCCAGGTTCTTGACGGTGGCACTCCAGCGTTTCCGGCAGTCGCCCGATGCGGGGCGAAGGCAAACCGCCGCCGTCCGCGCTAGAACCACAGCCCCCACCCACCACGCCGTTTTCAAAAAGCTTACCAGGCGCCAGAGCGGAGAGGATGCGATTGCGACGGAAGCGGCGCCCGCGGAATGCATCCCGTCCGGCGCCGGGAATACTGGCCGTTCAGGATCGCTCTCGTTCAACTCCCGCTCTCCTTGCCTGCACGGCCCGATCCCACCGGACCCGCGGCGGAAATCGATGCGATCACCTCCCGAATCCCCGCCTGGAGCGAGACGCACGGTTGCCAGTTCAATTCCCGCTGGGCCTTCCGAATGCCGGCCCGGACTTCGAGGATCTCGTGTTCGCGACGCTCCTCCCGCGAGACCAGCTTTCGCTCTCCCGTGATGGAGGTTACCATCGCCACCAGTTCCCCAATGCTCACCGAGACTCCACTGCCGGCGTTGTAAATTCCGGCAGACTGGTGCTCGAAGGTTGCGACGAGCAGGGACACGAAATCGGAAACGTACAGGAAATCCCGCTTGGGCCGCAGGTCGGCGACCACAATGGCGCCGTCGGGCGCCGCCAGCGCCTGCTCCGCGATGGTCGGTATCAGAAAGCGGCTATCCTGCCCCGGTCCATAGATATTGAAGGGCCGCACGATGCAAATCCGCAGTCCCATCTGCCGGGCATAGAACATGCAGGCGTCCTCGCCCATGATCTTGCTGAGCGCATACGGATTCGGCGCCGAGCGCGGGTGTTCTTCGGAGATGGGCAGGTGCAGCGGTTGCCCGTACACGTAGGAACTGACGTAAGTCAGCGAGGCTGCCTGGCGGCGGCAGAATTCCAGCACGTTGATGGCGCCGAGCACGTTGGTCTCGCAAAACCGCCTGGGGTCGCGCCAACTTTCGGGAACGAAACTCTGTCCAGCCAGGTGAAAGACATGCTCGATTCCGCTGAACGAAAGCTCGTCCCGGGCGATATCGCCGTCCTCGATGGAATGCGTGGCCACGGTGTGCCCCTTCGACTGCAAGGCGGCCACCAGGTGCCTACCGATGAACCCTCCGGCGCCGGTAACCAGGATGCTGCCGCTCACAGCAGCCGCTCCCGGTAGCGCTCGAAATCGTCGATCGCCTGCATGTAATCGTCGGGCCGGCCGATGTCCAGCCAGTAGCCTGTGTAAGGCTCGACGTGCACCCGCTCCCCTTTTTCGAGCAGGCGCCACATCAGATCGTCGAAGCCATACATGCCATCCGGCGGGATGAAGTCCAGCACCCGTTTGGAGACCACGTAGATGCCCATGCTCACCAGGTGCTTGATCTCGGGCTTCTCGCGGAAACCGACCAGCCGATTGGCGCTGTCCACTTCGAGTACGCCGTAATCGATCCGGGTGGTCCGCGCGGTGGCCGCGAGCGTGAAGAGCCGGCCTTCCGCCACATGAGTCTCGTAAAGAGAGCCCAGGTCCATGTCGGTCAAAACATCGCCGTTCATGAGCAGGAAGTTGTCCGGCAGGTCCGCGACCATCCGCAGCGGCGCGATGGTTCGCAAGGGCCTGTCCTCGAGCGAATACGCGATCGATACGTTCCATCGGCTCCCGTCGCCGAAGAACGCCCTGATAATGTCCGCCTGGTGGTTCACCGTCAGCGTGATTTCCCGAAAGCCATGCCGGGCCAGTTGCCGGACGATCACTTCCAGGATCGGGTACTCGCCGATGGGCATGAGCGGCTTGGGCAATACTACCGTGTAGGGCCGCAGCCGCGTTCCCTTCCCGCCGGCCAGTATCACCGCTCGCCTAGACATTGTAAATGTCCGTCCTGTACTTCCGCAGGTTGGCTTCGTCGGCGAACCACTGGATGGTCGTTCGCAGTCCGTCCCGAAGCGAAACGGATGGCTGGAACCCGGTGGCCGCACGCAGTTTTTCGTTATTGCAGCGCAACCGGCGAACCTCGCTGGCTTCCGGGCGCAGGCGTTGAAGGTCCTCGATGGCCTGAGCGTCGCTGTGCATTAACTCGGCGATCAGGCGGAATAATTCGCCGATCGAGATCTCGCGATTGGAGCCGATATTGAAGACCTCGCCCAGTCCGCCGTCGTGCTCGGCAAGTCCCAACATTCCGCGGCAGGTGTCCGTCACATATGTGAAATCCCGCGTCGGGCCCAATTCCCCCAGTTGCACCGTCTTCATGCCCGAGGCGATCTGCGAAATGATCGTGGGGATCACCGCTCGCGCCGACTGCCTGGGGCCGTAAGTGTTGAACGGCCGCGCGGTGACCACCGGCAAACCAAAGGCACGATGGAAGCTCAGTGCAATGGCATCCGCCCCCACCTTGGTCGCGCTGTAAGGAGATTGGGGGACCAAGGGATGCGCCTCGTCGATCGGCACATACTGCGCCGTTCCGTACACCTCGCTGGTCGAAACATGAACCATCCGGCCGACGCCATTCCGGAGACATCCCTGGCAGATGTTTAGGGTGCCTTTGATGTTCGTGTCCACGTAGCTGTCGGGCGCCCGGTAAGAATATGGAATGGCGATCAGGGCCGCCAGATGGAAAACCACATCCACGCCTTGCGTGAGTTCCAGGCAGAAATGCGCGTCGCGGACGTCCCCCGCCACAACCGTCGCCCGTTGAGGACACGAAATCTCGTCGAGCCAGCCGCGGTGGTTGAACGAATTGTATTGCGCCAGGGCAACCACATCGGCCCCGCTACCGGCGAGTTGCTCTACCAAATGCGACCCAATAAATCCATCCGCGCCTGTGACGAGTGCTTTCCTGCCTTTCAGAATCATATTCGCGCTCTATTGGGTAAGCTCGTATGATACTACGCACGCGCTCGCGGCGGGGCATTCGCCGCGTAGTGAGAGTATCGGAATTGCCTCGACGCCCCAGCGAGAGCGCACCGGCTTTTCTTGTACACGCTACACTGGAGAGCGTCACCAGGCGCTCAGACGATGAAACTCCGACATCTCGCTACGCTTGCTCTTCTCTCCCTGTGCTGGGTTCCGGCTTCCTCAGCCCCCGATGAAGCTCCGGTCAATAACACGCGTCCTATCGTGCTGCACGCGGCGCGCCTGCTCGATATCGAGAGCGGCAAGATGCTCACGCCAGGCGAAGTGCTGGTGAAAGCCGAACGCATCGTCGAGGTCGGCTCGGCCGTGGCGCATCCGGCCGGAGCGGAAACAATCGACCTGGGCGACTGCACTCTGTTGCCGGGTCTGATCGATGCCCACGTGCACCTGTTCCTGCATCCCGGCGCGGAGGATCTGCAGACCGTGCAAGAGTCCGTGCCGCATCGCACCATTCTCGCGGTCCTGGCCGCCAAAGCCGACCTCATGGCCGGTTTCACGGCGGAGCGTGACATGGGGACGGAAGGCGCCGGCTCGGCGGACACCGCGGTGCGCGATGCCATCGACAAGGGTCTCATTCCGGGACCGCGGTTGCGCGTCAGCGGAAATGCCGTGGATATTCTGGGCGGGCACGAAGACGCTCTCGGCTACAATCCCGAACAGCACGTGCTCCCGAACGCCACTCAGGCGAACAACGCAGCCGAACTCGTCACCGCGATTCGCGGCCAGTTCAAGGAGGGCGCGGATTTCATCAAGATTTACCAGACCGGCAAAGACGGATTTTGCGACGGCCAGTTCTGCACTCCCTACCAGTTCACGGAAGCCGAGCTCCGCGCTGCCGTTGAGGAAGCCGCGCGGACCCGCAAGCATGTCGCGGTGCATGCCACCGGCGAGCCGGGGGCGCTCTATGCCGCACGCGCGGGCGTTGTCTCCATCGAGCACGCTTTCCAGCTCGGCGACGAGACCATGCGCCTGATGCGCGAGAAGCGGATCTTCGCCGTGCCGACGTTTACGATTTCGGAGTACTTTGCCGAGCACGGATCTCCGCTCTCGCGGCGGGAGCTGGAGTTCCACGCGCAAGAGTTTCGGAAGCAGCTTGCGGCGGGAGTGCCGATCGCCATGGGATCCGATGTCGGCCCGTTCCCGCACGGTACGCAGGCGCGCGAGTTCGCACTCATGGTGAGGTACGGCATGACGCCGCTGGCGGCGCTCGAAGCCGGCACTCTGAACGGCGCGAAGCTGCTCGGCTGGCAGGGGCGGATCGGGGCGTTAAAGGCGGGCTACCTGGCCGATGTGATCGCCGTCCCCGGCGACCCCCTCCAGGACATCGGCGTGTTGGAGCGAGTGGGTTTGGTCATGAAGGGTGGCGTGGTGTACCGGCGCTGAGTCCGAATCGGGCGCACCCGCCCAGGTGGTGCGAACTTCGCGGCCGGAAACTCAAAGCTCGAAGGCGGCCCTATCAGTCTGTGGTGAAAGTCCCGTTTGAGACGCGGACGCAGGCGGAACCGCCTGCGCCACAAGGAGAATCAACCACTTGGCCAGTGTGGGGCAGGCGGTTTCGCCTGCCACCGACTTTCACCACAGGCTCCTGACGGTCCCAGGCGCAACCCTCCCACTTCCCCACGTTTTCCCACTGGCGCATTCCCGGCCTTATGGTACAATGGACCAGAGTTTAAGGCTCTAGTCTTCGCTTGAACCCACGATTGACCGCCACCTCGCGCCGTCCTGGTAGTAGTCCAATTGAGTTCCTAGTCGATGCACGGGAGTTTTGAATCAATTTGAAAGAAGGAATCTGAGAAGGAAGCAACATGAAGGAAAAAGGTACAGTCAAGTGGTTTAACGCGGCCAAGGGCTTTGGTTTCATCCAGCGCGAAAACGGTGAGGATGTGTTCGTGCACTTCTCCGCCATCAACACCAGCGGCTACCGCACCCTCGACGAGGGCGCCCAAGTCGAGTTTACGGTGAAGAGAGGTCCGAAGGGGCTGCAAGCGGAAGACGTCAGCGTCCTGTAAGGCAAGTCCCCCACAAGTTTGGCTTCTCCCGGCAGGGCAACGGTATACGTGTGTCCTGCCGGGGAGGCATCTCACCCCCGGATCCGGCTCACAAAGTTCTTGAACATCTCGGGAGCCGGATAGGTCCTCTGTTCCCCAACCAGTTCCAGCGCCAACACCAGCGGAATCCAGCGCGTCGGTTGGTTGCCCACCCCATCCCCGAATTGGTACAGGATCTGCGAGAGTTTGATGGGGACGTCCACGGGCCGAACCGTCTCCGCGGTTGGCTTCTGGCAATTCTCGGCCGGCGACGTAACCAGGTACTCCCGGCAAGGCATGGGCCGGTGCGGGTAGATCGAGCAGCGTTCGTCTTCCAGGAACGGGCAGGCGACGCCGCGGTGAAAGTACTCCTCACCGAGTACCCGCCGCGCGGCCAGGTCCTTGAATTGCCCGGTGTCGCGCAGCCTTTCCACCAGCGGTTCGCCCAGGGCTGCAAGCGCCTCCCGGAACCGTTCGCGCACGCGCGTCTGGCGCTCGGCCGGCATCGCCGCAACCAGTTCCGCCAGGTAGACCGCTTCGGCCTCGCTGATCGGAACCAACTGGCGGCAGCACGCCCCGCAACCCTCGCGGCAGGAAATCTTCCGTCCCTCGCTTTCGGCTTTGTCGGCGGCCATGCCCACGACGGCTTCGTCGAACGACAGCAGCACCGGCAGCAGATCGGCTACCCGCATCTTCTGGTTCGGGATAGGCACCTCCGCCTCGATGGTGCGGTCGCAGAGCGTCAACTCCAGTTTGAACCCCATAGGCTCATCGGTCGGCATGCTCAGTATTCTCTCAAGAACGCGGCGCCCATGCTCACGCACACGGCGCCCACCGCATAGCCGCCCAGGACGTCCGCCGGGTAGTGCACCCCGAGGTAGATCCGGGAGAAGCCGATCGCGCCCGCCAGCAGGACCACCGCCAGCCAGATCGCCATTCGCCCCGGACGGCTCCGCACCCGCGTCGAAATCAGCAGGGCCAGCGCCCCGAAAAAGCATACCGAGAATAGCGCGTGCCCGCTGGGAAAACTATAGGAGTCCGGCATCGGCGTTCCGAAGAACGACGCCGGGGGCCGCGCACGATGGAAGAGCAGCTTGAGCGTGGAGTCGAGCAGGAAACCGCCCAGCATGACGTCGACGAACAGCGCGGCAGCGCGTTTCCGGCGCAACCAGACCAGCGCCGCCGCAACGCCCGCGCTCAGGATGATGAGCACCGCCGTTTCGCCGAAGAGCGTGAGGAAGCGCAGGGTGCTGGTGAGTTCGGCGGAAGAATGCGCGTGCACAGCCAGGCGCGCCCGGCTGTCGAAATCCGCCGTGCGGCCCGCGGCGACCTCGGCCGCCAGCCCGGCGAACAGCGCCAGGGCGACTATAATGTAGACTCGGATCGAAAATGGAACCACAGGCACTGGAGTTCTTCAAGCGTATCATCGAGACACCCAGCCCGTCCGGCTACGAACGCCCGGTGCAGGAGATCGTGCGGCAGTACGCCTTGGGCTTTTCCGACGAAGTGACCACCGACGTGCACGGCAACGTGATGGCCGTGCGCAACCCGGGCGCGCGCCTCCGGGTGATGTTCGCCGGGCACTGCGATCAGATCGGCTTCCTGGTCCGCTACATCGACAACGACGGCTACCTCTACGTCCAGGGGATCGGCGGATGGGACCCGCAGATCGTCGTCGGGCAGAAGATGACCGTGTGGACGGAGGGCGGCCCGCTGTTTGGGGCCATCGCCCGCAAGCCCATCCACCTGCTCACCGACGAGGAGCGCAAGCAGGTGGTCAAGCTGAAAGACGTGTGGCTGGATATCGGCGCCAAGGATCAGGCCGATGCCGCCTCGCGGGTCAAGGTGGGCGACCCGATCACGCTCGAGCTGGGTTTCCGCGAGATGCTCAACGAGCGCGCCTGCGGCCCTGGGATGGACGACAAGACCGGGTTGTGGATCGCCATGGAAGCCCTGCGGCGCACCCGTTCCGGGCAACTGAAATGCGCCCTCTACGCCGTCTCCACCGTGCAAGAGGAAATCGGGCTGCGCGGTTCCAAGACCAGCGCCTTCCGCATCAATCCCTACATCGGAATCGCCATCGATGTCTGCCACGCCACCGACAGCCCCGGCATCGAGAAGAAGCACGAGGGCGACATCGCGCTGGACAAGGGGCCTGTGATTTACCGCGGACCCAACATGAATCCGCGCGTGGTGGACCGGCTGCTCGATACGGCCAAAGCCCGCCAGATCCCCTACCAATTGGCCGGGCACGGGCCGGCCACCGGGACCGACGCGAACACCATCCAGATCACCCGCGCGGGAGTGGCGGCCGGGCTGATCGGGGTGCCCAACCGCTACATGCACTCGCCGGTTGAGACCGTCTCGCTGCGCGACCTCGACCGCGCCGCCGACCTGCTGGCGGCCTTCGCCCTGGCCCTCGAGGGCACCGAAGACTGCACGCCGTAACGCCTCTCCCGATGTGCTAACATGCAGTTGATCCTGGTCCGCTGACCGCCCCACGATGGAACGAACGTTCCAACACATCGCCTTGGAGGTTCCCCCCGCGCGCTTCGAGAACTGGGAGCACTTCGTGCGGGAGGCCCCCGAGTACTCCATCGGCCTCGAAGTCATGGACGACACGCCCGGGCATCGCGGCCACCACGTGCACTTCGACCACCACGAGGGCGTGATCCGCGAGGCCACCATGAGCGCCGCCATGCAGGCCTACATCGCCGTCCGGCAGGGCCGCCTCATGGAGAAATGGCTGCAGCGGCGCCGGCCCGTCCCGGTCTACGTCTGGAACGCCGACCAGGACGTCTGCCTGGCCGCTTTCGTCCTCGAATACCACGAATTGCTCGAACGCGCCGAAGTGAAGCCCCTGCTGCGCTGGATCGTTCAGTACAACAACAAGATCGATGTCTGCGGCGGCCTCTATCCGGTGAATCTCGACGAACTGGTGAAGAGCCATTTCACGTGGGTCTTCGAGCCCTACCTTCAGCAGCGGATACGAGGTAAGACACAAGGCGACGAGGCCCTGGTGAAGGACACCATCCGGGAGGTCTGCAACCGGCTGCTGGACCTCATCGAGGGAAACGCGGGCGTCGCCCCGATCACGGTTCAACCGGAGATCCTCTACGCCTCGCCGTACGATTTCGTCATTGCCAACGAGAAAGGCCATCCCAACTGCCGGCTGGTTTTGGCAGCGGCGGGCTACACCAACCTCATCAGCCTCATCTGCACCCGGCCCAACGGCAGGTACACCTACAGCATCATTCGTGGGTCGCCTTACGACGACGACGTCTTTCCCGTCCCCAAGCTGCTTGAGGCCCTCGATGCCGCTGAGGACCTGCCCGGCGCCAGGATCTGGGGGGGCTCGAATCTGGCCGCCGGCTGCGACAGCGAACTGGGCAGCAGCCTCCACTGGACCAAGGTGAAAGAGATCGTCGAGCCGATCATCGAGGAGGCCTACCTGGCCACCAGTTCCCCCGCCAGCCGCTAAACTGGGTGGGGCGGAGTTCGGTGCCGCCACAAGGAGACGACAATATGAAAGAACGAATGCGATGCAAGAAGTGCGGTGGCCCGATGGAGAGGTCGCTCGAGGGGATCTTCGTAATGGGCGGCCGGCCCGAAGACGCTCCGCTGATGAAGTTCCACTGCAAGAAGTGCGACCTGTGGCGCACCGTCTCGCGCGACGTCTATGAGAAGGAACAGCTCCCGGACAAGGTTTGGTGGAAGTTCTGGGAGTAACTCCGTGGGATTGCTGGACAAGCTCCTGGGACGCGGCAAGCTGGATGCCGCCAGCCAGGTGCGCGAAGGGATTGCGATTCTCGACCGCGCCATCCAGTACGGCCCCAAACTCGTAAAGTGCCATTACAAGAAGGGCGAGCGGGCTCGGGATCTCTTCCGGCGGGCGGTGGAGTTGGAGCCGCGCAACGCGCATCTCCACATGCTCTACGCCGTCTCGCACTTCTACTGCGCCGACCCCAAAACGGCGCAGACTGAAATCGAGGCCGCCTGCGCGAAGGACCCGAACGACTTCGAGGTCCGCGGACTCCTCGACTGGGCGCCCTGGTGGCGCGATATCTTCCACGTTCCGCCATGGTCGCTCTCCGCGGCGCGCGTGCCACCGATTTACGGGGAATACATCAAGGGCAAGGTCGTCCTGCCGGTCCGCGAGGGAGACCGCCGGGTGAATTCTTTCTTCTTCCGGCGCCCCAATCGCGAGGAATTCGCCGACCACGTCTCGAACCAGGCGCACTGCCGCATGTACCCGCACGTGATCGAATCGCCCTATCTGTGGGCGGTGGCGGTCGTCGGCTGCGTGAAGGACCGGCCGGAGAATCCGCTGAAGGCGGAGACTTTCATGGCGCCGGGTGCGGGAACGGAGGGGCGGGATTCCCTGATCGGCCTCTTGCAGCTTGCGCGCCAGGATTCCATGTTCCTGGTGGTGATCGATGAAGCGGACCGGGTGATTTTCAACGTCCGCGTGGCCCTCGACGCCCACGCCCGCGAAGTGTTCGCCCGCGCGGCCGAACTGGCGCCGCGCTACAAGGATCAGGAAGTAACGCGGGACGCCCTGCTGCGCACCATCCAGTGGTACGACGCGCACTTCTCCACCCGCCCCATCGAAATATAGTGCGAAACCACTCGCTGGCGGGATATTGATGCACCGCGTGGGACATGCTTCAGCTTGTCTTCTTCGGCGCCACGAGGCGATTTCTTCACAGCCACGTTAGCGCGGTCCCCGCCACGGGTGTTACCGATGGTCTTGCTAGAATGTGGACA
>PLEM01000016.1 GCA_003137035.1 Bryobacterales bacterium
CAGGCGACCCCCAAGGACAAGCTCGAGTACATCCGCAAGGAGCAGGCCGGAGGGCGCATGATCGCCATGACCGGCGACGGCACCAACGACGCTCCGGCGCTGGCGCAGGCCGACGTCGGCCTGGCAATGAACAGCGGAACCATGGCCGCCAAAGAAGCCGGCAACATGGTGGATCTCGACAGCAACCCCACCAAGCTCATCGAGGTGGTCGCCATCGGGAAGCAGTTGCTCATTACCCGCGGCGCGTTGACGACGTTCTCCATCATGAACGACGTCTCGAAGTACTTCGCGATCATCCCGGCGATGTTCATGGTGACCTACCCGGTTCTGGGCAAGCTCAACATCATGTACCTGCGCACTCCGCAGAGCGCCGTGCTCGCGGCGGTGATCTTCAACGCCCTGATCATCGTTGCGCTGGTTCCGCTGGCCTTGCGCGGTGTGCGATACAAGCCGCAATCCGCGGCCGCGATGTTGCGCCGGAACCTCTGGATCTACGGAGTGGGCGGTTTCGTCGCGCCCTTCCCGTGCATCTGGCTGATCGACCGGATTCTGGGCTTGCTGAAGCTGGCTTGAGGAGGAAGATATGTGGCAGCAGATCGCTCCAGCGTTTCGAATGATGCTCGTGTTGACGGTTCTGACCGGCTTGCTCTACCCGGGAGTCGTCACGGGGCTTTGCCAGGTCTTCTTCCACGACCAGGCGAACGGCAGCCTGGTCACCGCCGGCGGCCGCATTGTCGGCTCCAGCCTGATCGGCCAGAATTTCAAGAAGCCCGAGTACTTTCAACCCCGGCCGTCCGCGGCCGGCAATGATGGGTACGATCCGACCGCTTCCGGAGCCGCGAACTTGGGACCCACCAACCAGAAACTGGCTGATCGTGTGACGGCTTCGGTCGCCGATTTCCGCAAGGCCAACCCGGACTACACCGGTCCGATCCCAGCCGACCTGGTCACGAGTTCGGGAAGCGGCCTCGACCCGCACATCAGCCCCGCCTCGGCCGAAGCCCAGGCCGCCCGCGTTGCCAAGGCGCGCGGAATCACGGTCCAGCAGGTTCAGGCGCTGATCGCGCGGCACACCGAAGGGCGCGACCTCGGATTCCTTGGAGCGCCTCGGGTGAACGTCCTGGCAATCAATCTCGCGCTCGACCGGGGTTCTCCCGGGAAGTGAGCCGGGGCTGCAGTGGCATGAACGCGCTGACGGTCTTTGGCTTGTTTTCGGTTACGGCGATGCTGGTGTGTTACGCTTTGGAACGCCGCAGCCGATGGTTCATTTTGGCGTTCGCCGCGGCTTGCGCGCTGGGGTCGGCCTATGGATTCCTCCAGGGGGCTTGGCCATTCGGCCTGGTCGAGGCGATCTGGTCGATCGTGGCGCTGCGGCGATGGGAACTGGTGAGGCGGCAAGGATGACCTCTACGACTATGACAGAACCCAGGTGGATTCGCACAGCGGCGCTAGGTAGCGGATTCTTATGGTTCCGATACGAAAGTTCTATTTGGTTTTGCGCGCCTGGCGGCTTAGAATTAGTTGACGCCCTGGTAGCGTGTATAGCCGACCGGTCCCACTCGGGACAATCCCACTAGATCAATAAGGAGAATTCGCAGATGGAAAGCCTGAAGTGTGTATGTGGCGTATTAGCGCTTTGTTTTGCGTTGTCCCCAGTTTGCGTTGCGCAGACCGCGCCCGCCACGCCGACCCAAGAATCGCCGAAGCCAGCCGACGCGACTGCCGCCACTCCAGCGCCGGCAGCCCCGGCAGCGCTTCCCACTCCCGCCATTACCGGCCCGATTCAGGGACTCCCCCCCGCCATCTTCGATGCCGGACCTTTCGGCAAGATCGCCGCGAACGGCATTCTCGACGGTCTCGGCATGTGGACCGGGAATTACGTACCAGGCGATAAGAGCACACAAGCGGCCCTGAGTAACGGGCAGATATTTCTTCAGAAGACCGACGGGTGGTTTCAGTTCTACTTGCAGGCAGGCGCTTACAATATCGCGGCTCTCGGGACGCCGTTCCTCGCCACCGACAAAACGGTGAGCGATCTTTACGGCCCGGTGCCGGTTGCCTTCCTGAAGCTACAGGCGGGGAAGAATACCTCCTTCCTCATCGGCGCGCTGCCCACACTGATCGGCGCCGAGTACACCTTCACCTTCGAAAACATGAACATCCATCGCGGCCTGTTGTGGAACCAGGAAAACGCCATCNNACGGCTTCTATTCCAACCGCTACACGTGGCTGACCGGTTCCTTGACGTACGCCAATGGACCGCATGCCTTGGCGTTCGTGGCGGGTGGGAATTATGGCCAGACCGCCTTTCAGAGGCTGGCCACGCCCGTTCAAAACAACAGCAGCATTTACAATGTCATCTATACGTACAACAAAGGCTCCTGGATAATTCAGCCCTACTGGCAATACACCAATGTGCCCACCAACGCGAAGATCGGTATCGTCAAGGGCGCGTCGACCAATGGAGCTGCGATCCTCGTGAATCACACCTTCAAACACGGCTTTTCGCTGCCCGTGCGCTGGGAGTATATCGCGAGCACGGGGAACGCCTCCGAGGGCGCCGTCAATCTGATGTACGGTCCAG
>PLEM01000074.1 GCA_003137035.1 Bryobacterales bacterium
GACGCGCGCCGCCGATTGGCTCATCAGCAAGGAGGTCCGCCGCAAAGGCGACTGGTCCGTTAAGCGGCCCGACACCGAACCCTCCGGCTGGGCTTTCGAATTCGCCAACGAATTCTATCCCGATATCGACGACACCGGAATGGTCTTGCTGGCGCTCGAACATGCCCGCGCCTCCAACGCACCCGCCCAGGACGCCTGCCTGCGCCGCGCACTGGACTGGCTGCTGGCCATGCAATCCAGCGACGGCGGTTGGGCGGCCTTCGACGTCGACAATAAC
Source organism: Bryobacterales bacterium (assembly GCA_003137035.1). Classification (GTDB taxonomy): domain Bacteria; phylum Acidobacteriota; class Terriglobia; order Bryobacterales; family Bryobacteraceae; genus Fen-330. The sequence continues at coordinate 278 of PLEM01000074.1, forward strand.
TGGACGCTGCTCAGCTACATGCCGTTCGCCGACCACAACGCCATGCTCGACCCTACCTGCCCCGATATCACCGGGCGGGTGCTGGAGGCCATCTGCGGCGGCGCCGGGCTGGGGCCCGCTCATCCCGCGGTGCTCCGCGCCACCGGATATTTGCGCAAGAGCCAGGAAGCCGACGGGAGCTGGTACGGGCGATGGGGCGTGAATTACATTTACGGGACCTTCCTGGCGGTGCGCGGGCTGCGAGCGGCCGGGGTTGGCGACGACGACGCCTGCATCCTCCGGGCCTGCGAGTGGCTGCGCTCGATTCAGAACGCCGACGGCGGCTGGGGCGAAAGCTGCGCCAGTTACGACCAGGGTTCTTTCTGCCCGGCCCAGAGCACCGCCTCGCAGACCGCCTGGGCCCTGCTGGGCTTGCTGGCGGGCGGCGACATCCGCAGCCTGAGTGTTGAGCAGGGAATCGAGTACCTGCTGCGCACCGAGCGCCCGGACGGGAGCTGGCGCGAAGATCTGGCGACCGGCACCGGCTTTCCGGGCGTCTTCTACCTCACCTACCACCTCTACCGTCAGGCCTTTCCGCTCCTGGCCCTGGCCACCTACTCCAAGACCGCGCTACGACCCGCCGGAACCGAGCCGCCCGCGTCGGCAAGCGCTATCCCAGTCGCCGGAGAAATACTATGAGATTCCCGCTCTCCATGACCGCCGGCATGGCCGGCTACATCCTGAAGAACAAGCTGCGCCCCCGGCCGGAATGGCAGAAGGACCTGGCCCCCAAGGACGGCGCTTCGAATCCGTTCCGAATCCTGCACCAGCCGCACACCGGCAACGGCGTCGCGCACCATCCCATGATCCACAAACGGTTTCCTCTGGTGCTGATGCTCGAGCCGCTGCACGCCTGCAACCTCACTTGCACGGGCTGCGGCCGCATCCGCGAGTACGAGGATTCCATCACCCAAAGGTTGTCCGTGGACCAGTGCCTGAAGGCACTCGACGAGTGCGGGGCGCCCATCGTCTCCATCTGCGGCGGGGAGCCGCTGCTGTACCCGGAAATCGGCCGGATGTGCGCGGAGATGCTGGCGCGGAACAAACACATCTACCTCTGCACGAACGGCATGTTCGTGAAGAAGCGGCTTCACGAGTTCAAGCCCGACCCGCGCTTCTTCATCAACATTCACCTGGACGGGATGGAGCAGAGCCACGACCTGGCCGTAGAGCGCAAGGGCGTGTTCCAGCAGGCCATCGAAGGCCTGCGGGCGGCCAAGGAGAAGGGCTTCAAGGTCACCACCAACACCACCGTCTACAAAGAAACGGACATGCGGGAACTCGAACAACTCTTCGAGTACCTGGAACAGTTCGACGTGGACGCGCACATGCTCTCTCCGGCCTATGGGTATTCGGCCGTCAACGACCGGGAGATCTTCCTAACCCGCGACGATGTGCGCGAGAAGTTCAAGGACATCGACCGCCTGGCCCGGCGCTTCCGGTTGAGCACCACGCCCACCTACCTGGGTTTCCTGAAGGGCGATCGGGAGCTGCCTTGCACCGCCTGGGGCAACCCGACCTACAACGTGAAAGGCTGGAAGGGCCCCTGCTATCTCATCACCGATGCCCATTACGAAACCTTCGAGGAGCTGATGACCAGGACGCCTTGGGAGAGTTACGGACACGGGAACGATTCCCGCTGCGAGCACTGCATGGCGCACTGCGGCTTCGAACCCTCGGCCGCCCTGGGCATCAATGCCCAGCCCGGCGACAACTGGAAACTGTTGACCTGGGCCTTGAAGTAGGAGCCAGCCCGCTGAGGGGTGCGCGGCAGCACCGAGCCGCGACCGCAAGGGAGCGGAGACTGAACTGACAAGTGAAACCGACTCTGGTAACCGGCGCTACGGGCTTTGTGGGTTGGCACGTCGCGCGTCTGCTCATCGAGCGTGGACATCCCGTGCGCGCGCTGGTGCGGGCCTCCTCCAAATTGCGCGAAATCGAGGCGGAGACGGTGACCGGCGACCTGCGCGACCCCGAGTCGCTCAAGCGAGCCGCGGCGGGCTGCGGTGTGGTGTTTCACGTGGCCGCCGACTACCGCCTTTGGGCGGCCGATCCGGGCGAGTTGTACTGCTCCAACGTGGACGGCACCCGCCACGTCATGGAGGCCGCCAGGAAAGCCGGGGTCGAGCGCGTCGTCTATACCAGCNNCGGGAGATGTACCGGTCCAACGTGGACGGCACCCGCAACCTGCTCGAAGCGGCGCGCGCGGCCGGAGTCGAGCGCGTGGTGTACACCAGCACGGTCGGATGCATCGGCATTCCCAGCAACGGCGAAGGTGACGAGCAGACTCCAGTCGGCCTGGCGGACATGACGGGCCCTTACAAGCGGTCCAAGTTCCAGGCCGAGGAGGTGGCCTTGCGCTACGCCGCGGATGGGTTGCCAGTGGTCATCGTGAACCCCACGGCCCCGGTCGGAGACCACGATTTCAAGCCCACGCCTACCGGCAAAATCGTGGTCGACTTTGTGCAAGGCGGCATGCCCGCCTACATCGATACCGGGCTCAACCTGGTGGACGTCCGCGACGTAGCCGAGGGGCACCTGCTGGCCTTGGAGCGTGGCAAACCCGGCGAGCGCTACNNCCTGACGCTTCAGGAGATCCTCGCGCGGCTGGCGCGAATCTGCGGGCGCGAGGCCCCGTCCTGGCGCATCCCCTACTCGGTGGCCTACGCAGCCGCCCTGGCCAGCACGGGCTGGGCGCGAATTACGGGCCGAACCCCCCGCGCGCCGCTGGACGGGGTGCGCATGGCCCGGAAAAAGATGTTCGCCTCGCACGGGAAGGCCGCGCGGGAGCTGGGCTTTTCTCCCGGGCCCGTCGACACCGCGCTCGAGCGCGCAGTCGGCTGGTTCCGCGCCAACGGGTACGCAAAGCCGTGAGGACCGTTCTGGTGGTGGCAGCCGAGCGCCGGGAGTTGCGCGGCATTCTCCAGCGCTCCAGCCGCGTACAACCGCTCGCCTGGCCGGTGCGCTTCGCGCGCAGTGCGGAACTGAACGGCCACCGGCTGCTGGCGGTGGCGCACGGGCCCGGCCCCAAGCTGGCCTCCGAGGCTTTGGACGCGGCGTTCCGCCAGCAACGCCCGGACGCCCTGCTCAGTACTGGCTTCTGTGGCGCGCTTGACCCCGGCCTGGGGGCGGGCGAGATCCTTGTCGCCACGAGCGTCCAGGACGGGCCTCGGGCGTTTGAGGCAGCCCAACCGGCCACCGGGCGGCCGTTTCGCTCGGGGACCTTGCTTTCGATGGACCGTTTTGTGGCCACCGTGGATGAGAAGCGGCGCTTGAACGCAGGCGGCGCCGCAGCCGTGGATATGGAGGCGGCGGCCGTCGCTGGCCGGGCTTGCCGGGAGGGTTTGCCGTTTTATTGTGTCCGGGTGGTGTTGGACAGGGCCTCGGATGGGTTTATCCTGGACTTTAATGGGTTGCGGAGTCCCGACGGGCGGTTCAGCCGTTCGCGGATTCTGTGGGCGGCGCTAGCCCGTCCGTTGACGGCGGCGCCTGAGTTAATACGCCTGGAGCGGCAAGGTCGCATGGCCGCGCGGGCGTTGGGGGATTTTCTTGCAGACTGTCGATTCTGATTTCGCGGTTCCCGCCACGATGCGGGCCGCGGTCTACCGTGGGGACAGCGCCATCGCCATCGAAACGCTGCCCACCCCGGAGATCGGACCGGGGGAGTTGCTGGTGCGGGTGGAGAGCTGCGGCATCTGCCACACCGACCTCAAGAAGGTCGAGCACAACCTGTTGCCGCCGCCACGGGTGTTTGGGCACGAAACGGCTGGCGTGGTGGTCCGCATCGGCGCCGGGGCGGACGGCTTCAGGCCCGGGGACCAGGTGATCGTGTTCCACCACGTCCCGTGCCGCGAGTGCTTCTACTGCCGGCGCAAGCTCTACGCCCAGTGCCCGACCTACAAAAAGGTCGGAGTCACGGCCGGCTTCGAGCCCGCCGGGGGCGGCTTCTCCCAATACATCCGGGTGATGGACTGGATCGTTCGCCAGGGAGTGGAGAAGTTCGCCGACGGCGTCCCCTTCGACCGGGCCTGCTTCGTCGAGCCGGTGAATACTTGCCACAAGGCGGTGGTGCAGATGGACCCGCGGCCCGGGGAACTGGCGGTGATTCTGGGCCAGGGACCCATCGGCCTCCTGTTCACCATGCTGGTGCGGCGCACCGGAGCCGATGTCGTGGCGACGGACACCATTGCCCGGCGCCGCCAACTGGCCCTGCGCTTCGGCGCGCAAGAGGCCTGGGATCCACGCGCCACCGCCATCGAGCCCCTGGTCGCCGCGCGGACCGAGGGGCGCGGCGCCGACCTGGTCATCGTGGCCGCATCCGCCCCCGGTTTGGTCGAGCAGGCCGTTCGCTGCTCCCGGCCGGGCGGCAGAATCCTCTTGTTCTCACAAACTTCCCATCAAGAAAAGGTAGAATTGTCTGGAGCGGACATTTGTGTCGGAGAACGGAGTCTGCTAGGCTGTTACAGCGCGTCCATTGACCTCCAGAAGGAGTCGGCGCGCCTTGTGTTCAGCGGCGAGCTGCCGGTCGAGGACCTCATTTCTCACCGGCTGCCATTGGATTCGATTGGAAGTGGAATACAACTGGCACTACACCCGGATGAGGTCGCATTGAAAATCATCGTTCAACCGCAGAGGTGGGCACAGTGAATACTCATATGCTGGCTGCCGTCCTGTATGGAAAAGAGCATATTCAGGTTGAGCCGGTAGCTGTCCCGAGCATTGGCGAAGGAGACGTCCTGGTACGCGTGAAGGCCGCGCTGACCTGCGGCACGGACGTGAAAGTCTTCCGCCGCGGATACCACGCCAGGATGATCATTCCTCCAGCCGTCTTCGGCCACGAGTTGGCTGGCGACGTGGTCGAGGTGGGCGAAAACGTAACCAAGTTTCAGGTGGGTCAGAAGGTGGTGGCCGCGAACTCCGCCCCCTGCCAGGAATGCTTCTTCTGCCGCCGCGGCTACGAAAACCTGTGTGAAGACCTGCTGTTCAACAACGGAGCCTACGCCGAGTACATCCGCATTCCGGCCCGCATCGTCGAGCGCAACATGTACGAGATCCCCGACGGCGTGAGTTACCAGGACGCCGCGCTGGTCGAGCCGCTGGCCTGCGTGCTCAAGGCGGTCGAGGAGACCGGGCTGAGGGAGGGCGACAACGTCGCCGTGATCGGCCTCGGGCCGATCGGCTTGATGTTCGTCCGCCTGGCCAAGTCGGTGGGCGCCCGCGTGATCGCGCTGGGCCGGCGCAAGACGCAACTGAACCGCGCCGCCGCCCTGGGAGCCGAGGAGCTCATCTCCACCACCGAGTTTCACGATTCCGTCGCCGTGGTGCGCGGGCTTACGGCCGGCCGCGGAGCCGACGTCGCCATCGAGGCGGTCGGCAAGCCCCATATCTGGGAACTCTGCGTGCACATGGTGCGCAAGGGCGGCACCGTCAACTTCTTCGGCGGCTGCCCCAGCGAAAGCCATGTGTCGCTGGACACCTCGCTGCTGCACTACTCCGAAATCACCTGCAAGGCCAGCTTCCACCATACGCCGGCCCACATTCGCAAGTCGCTCGAGCTGATTCGGCGGAAGATCATCACGGCGCGGGATTTCGTGAATGGCGAGGAGCCGCTGTCGAACCTGCTCGAGGTGATGCGGCACCTGATGAGCCATAACGGCCACCTCAAGACCGCCATCATCCCGTGATCCGCGCATAGCCAGTGTTTCTGCCGCCTCAGGATTTCGTGAAGTCGCCAGAAGCCCTGGCCCGCGTCTACACCGCCGACGAAGCTCGCCAGTACACCCGCTGGCTGGCGCGCGCGCACTACGAAAACTTTCCCGTGGTGACGTTCCTTCTGCCCCGCCGCCTGCACCAGGACTTCTACAACGTCTACGCCTTCTGCCGCTGGGCCGACGACCTGGGCGACGAAATCGGCGACCCTCGCGAAAGTTTGCGGCTGCTCGAGTGGTGGCAGGGGGAGTTGGACGGCATGTACCAGGGCCGGGCCTCCCACCCGGTCTTCATTGCGCTCCAGCAGACCGCGGCGCGTTACGAGCTGCCCAAGCAGCCTTTCGCCGACCTGATCCGCGCCTTCGTCCAAGACCAGACGGTGGTGCGCTATCGCACCTTCGAGGAGCTGTTCGGGTATTGCCGCTATTCGGCCAACCCGGTGGGACGCCTGGTGCTGTATCTGTGCGGCTATCGCGACGCCGAGCGGCAGGCGCTCTCCGACGCGACCTGCACCGCGCTGCAACTGGCGAATTTCTGGCAGGACGTTGCGCGGGACCTCGAGAAGGGCCGTGTCTACATCCCACTGGAGGCCATGGAGCGGCACGGATACACCGTCGAGGATCTCCTGGCGCGGCGCGAGACCGAGGCCTTCCGCGCGGTGATGCGGGAGGCGGTCGAGGTGGCGCGGCGACTGTTCTCGGAAGGCTTGCCGCTGGCCCGCCTGGTGCACCGCCGCCTGGCTGCCGACGTCGAGCTCTTCAGCCGCGGCGGCTTGCGGGTTCTCGATAAGATCGAGCGCCAGAACTACAATGTGCTCGCCCGGCGTCCCCGGGTCTCCAAAACCGAACGCGTCTGGATGCTGCTGAGAACGCTGGCGCGCATGGCCTGGGCAAAAGCCGCATGACCGGAACGCTCGAACAATCCTACGATTTCTGCCGGCGCCTGGCCCGCCGCCGCGCCCGCAACTTCTACTACTCCTTTGTGCTGCTGCCCGACCAGCAGCGCAACGCCATCTGCGCCATCTATGCCTTCATGCGCTATTGCGACGACCTCAGCGACGAGGCCCCCGCTCCCGGCTCTTCCGCCCGCGATTCCATCGAGCGCTGGCGCGGCGATCTGGATGCGGCGCTGGAGGGGCGCTTCAGCGGGCACGCGGTCTGGCCCGCGTTTCACGACACAGTAACGCGCTACCACATTCCGCCCGCCTACTTCCACGAGATGATCGAGGGCGTCACCTCGGACCTGCGGCCCCGCCGCATGGAGACCTTCGAGGAGTTGTACCGCTACTGTTACCAGGTGGCCTCCGTGGTCGGGCTGACCGTGATCCACATCTTCGGATTCCACTCGCCCGACGCGCTGCCGCTGGCCGAGAAATGCGGCGTGGCTTTCCAGCTCACCAACATCCTGCGCGACGTTCGCGAGGACGCCGCCCGCGACCGCCTCTATCTTCCGGCCGAAGACCTCGCTCGCTTTCACGTGGATCCCCAGGACCTCCAGGAAGGCAAACGGACGGATGAGTTTGTGGACCTGATGGAGTTCGAGGCCGCCCGCGCCCGGACCTATTACAAGGAATCCGCACCGCTGGTCGAGATGGTAGACTCGCACAGCCGCTCTTCGCTCTGGGCGCTCATCGAAATCTACTCCCGCCTCCTCGCCAAAATCGTGCGCACCAACTACGACGTCCTCTCCCACCGCATCGAGCTCCCCGCAAGAGAGAAACTCTGGATCATCGCCAAAGCCCTCCTGGGCTCGCGATAGCCGGGGCGCCCGTAAACCCGTGGCAACGTACTCTGCCCTCCCGTGGGCAGGATGCCCGGGTACACTCGATAGTCATGGGGGGCTTATGCGCAGAATCTTGAAGTGGCTGGGCATCTCCTTGGCGGTTCTGGTGGTGGCGATTGTCAGCCTGCCGTTCCTGATCAACGTGAACCAGTTCAAGCCCATACTGGACCGCCGAACAGGTCGTCTGCGGATATTCCGGCCAACAGCAGGTGGAGCAGGTGTTCCGCGGCTTGAAGGACGGCGAATGGCTCGGCTGGGGGCCGATGCATCGCTGGACCGACAGCAAGATCCGGGTCCATGCCTTCTACTGCATGCTGGGCATTTCCTTGCTGCAGTACATCCACAAGCAGGCACAAATCGTCTGGCCCGGCCTCTCGATGGAGCAACTCCTCGAAGAGCTCAGCCAAATCCAGCAGTTCGTTCTCCTCTACCCGCCGCAGGAGGAGAAGGGCCCGCATCGCACCGCAACGGTGCTTTCCAAGCGGAGCCTGCCGCAACAGAGCCTGGCCGGCCTGTTCGGCCTGAATGAGCTGTGTAGTACCCACCGTTAGGTAATACCGACTCCCGCCCCCAACTCACTCAGAACCAAGCCACATCGGCCCGCGCTCACTCCCTTCCCAGTAAACTCCCGCTAGAACTCAGCCGCTATCTTTCCGCCAGCCAGGCCAGGAACAGGCCGTCCGGGGGGACGTCTTCCCAATACGAGATGAAGCGGCTGGCGACGCGCCGGCAATCGCGGCGGAGCCGGCGCAGACGCGGATGAAAGCGGGCGCGCATCGGCGCATCGACCCGGCGAGGTCGAGCCCCCAGATCTCCGAGCTGGGAAAGCGCTCGGCCAGGATGCGGGCGAACCGGCCCTTGCCGCAACCGATGTCCAGGACGCGCTTCCCCGCCAGGCCACCCAGATACTCCAGAATCAGCCGGACGTGGCAGATCCGGGGATCGATGGTGGAGATGAAGTGCTCCTCGTCGCGCGCGGCTTCCTCGAAGGAAGCGCGGATGCGCCGCCGCAAGTCCGGCGTGAGCGGGCTGGCCCTCTGCTTGGTTCGAAAGAACGGCCAGTTCACGCGCGGGTCAGAAAAATGGGCAAGCCCGCTTTGTTAGCGTAGTTGGGGCGGTAACGGTCGGTGTTGTACATCGACTCGATATCGACGGTGCGCGGACCGAGCTTGGGGTCGGGGATGGGCATGCGCGCGTAGCAGCCGTTCACGATGGCCATCATGACGCCGTGTTTGTCCTCGAGCAGACAATCCATGGCCATGTTGCCAAACGTGCCCGCGACCAGCTTGTCGACGAAATCCGGATCGCCGCTGCGCAGTTCGTAGGTCAGGTCGCTGACCACCGTCTCCTCCTTGGCGCGCCGCTTGATCTCCTCGCTCAGGTCCTCGGCGACGCTCATCTTCTTGCGATGGCCGTAAGCGTCGGGATCGCCGTACTCGCGCACCTTGTGCCCTTCCCACTCGGCCCCTTCGGACAGAACGCAGATCGAGTAGTTGCTGGGGTTGTCGCGCTTGTCCTTGATGAGCAGTTCGATGAACCGCTCCAGCTTGAACTTGTGCTCGGGGATGCCGCAGCGCATGGAGGTGACGTAGGCCGTGTAGAGCGCCGTGTAACCGGCGTCGCGGCCGAAGACGCGGAAAATGCCGACACGCTCGTGCGAGCCGACCGTAGTGCGCTGCCGCTGGATGGCGTCGCTGGCGCGGCTGATGGCCGTCGAGAAACCGATGCAGTACTCGGTGTTCCGTACGTCGTTGTCCATGGTCTTGGGAATGGCGATCACCTTCACGCCGGCCTTATCGAGACGGGCCGCGTAACTGAGCGTGTCGTCGCCGCCAATGGCGATCAGGAAGTCGATTCCGAGCCGGTCGAGATTCTTGATGACCTGCGGCGTGACGTCGTAGACGGTGGACGTGACACCCTTCTTGGTGACCTCGGTCTTGGGAAAGTCGAGCCCCTGGAGGAACTCGGGCAGGCTCTTCATCTGGGAGGGATTGGTCCGGCTGCTGTGCAGGGCGGTGCCGCCGGTGCGGTCGATGGTGCGGGTGTTCTCGCGGTCCAGCGGCCAGATGTACCGGGCCTTGCTTGCGGCGTCGTCCAGATTGACGTGGGTGAGGCCCTCCCAGCCGCGGCGGATGCCAATCACTTCGCAGCCGATTTCGCTGCCGCGGTACACCACTCCCTTAATCACCGAGTTGAGGCCGGGGACGTCGCCCCCGCCGGTGAGGATTCCTATGCGCTTCGTCGCCATGAACGCTCCTGAGTATTGGGCTGTAGCCAGAGTTGGTACTTGAAAAGCCGATCCTTGATTATACCCAACGGCCGCGGCGCGATCAGGGATGCTTGGGGCGCAGGATTCTCCGCAGGTCGGGCCAGAACTCGCGGAAGACGTTGCCGCCGGCGTCGCCGGCCAGCGTGACGCTGCCGCGCAACACGGCGCGGCCGGGGTTGCTCAGGCGCTCCGGCTGCCAGAGGTTCGCGACGAACCCGCCTCCGTACGCTCCCACCACGCGGGCGTAGGCGAAGCTGGTGGCGCCGTTCTCGTTTGGCACGCGGAAGGTGCGGACTAGCGCGTGCCGGATCCGAGCCCCGATGCCGCGATCGCGGGAGCGGAAGTAGCGCGGATCTTCCCGAAGCAGTGCACCAGCCGCGAGCTCGATGGCGTTCGTGGCGGCGCGGTTGGCCGTGCAGTACCCGAATCGGCGCCCGAATCCCTCCATCCCTTGGCCCCACTCGGGAGGTGCGTCCATCCACTGCCGGATGCCGGTGGCCGCCGAGCCGGTGAACGCAGCGAGTGGTCCGACGGTCGCCAGGGTGTGGTAGCGGAAGCGGTCCTCGAGTGTGAGTTGGCCGGGAGTCTGCGCGGCCAGAGAGCCGGCCAGCGCCACAAGCGCAACGATGACCCCGGAACGCATCACGCCCAAAAGGCGACGCCGGGCTTCTCCCTGATGACCAGGTTCTCCAGGAAGCGCACCGCCTTGGTCAAACCTTCCTCGGCCGACATGAGGCTGTCCTCGTGCTCCATCGAGAGCACGTAGTCGTAACCGTACATGCGCAGAGTGGAAATGAATTCCCCCCACCAGTCGGCGCCGTGGCCATACCCGACCGTGCGGAACATCCAGCCGCGGTTCTGCTCGTCGGTGTACTTCTTGGTGTCCAGAACGCCGCACTTGGGCAAGTTGTACGGGTAGAGCTGCGAGTCCTTGGCGTGCACATGGAAGATGGCGTCGCCCAGGACGCGGACGGCGGCAATCGGATCGATGTTCTGCCAGAAAAGATGGCTGGGGTCGAAGTTGCAGCCCAGGCTGGGGCCAGCCGCCGCGCGCAGCTTGAGCAGAGTCTCGGGACTGTAGACGACGAAGCCCGGGTGCATCTCGAGCGCCACTTTGACGCCATGATCGCCCGCGAACCTGGCCCGCTCCTGCCAATAGGGGATGACTACCTTCTCCCACTGCCAGGACAAGATCTCCTGGAAGTGCGGGGGCCAGGCGCAGGTGACCCAGTTGGGGTACTTCGCCGTCTCGCTGTCGCCCGGGCAACCGGAGAAATCGACCACCACGGGCACGCCCAGCTTCTCCGCCAGCAGGATGGTCCGGCGGCTGGTTTCCTGGTTGAGGCGGGCGATCTCCGCGTTCGGGTGCAAGGGGTCGCCGTGGCAGCTCAGGGCGCTGATGGACATTCCGTTGTCGTCGAGCTTTTTCTTGAATTCGACGAGCGCTCCGGAATCGTCCAACATGGAGAGCTTGCAGTGCGGATCGCCCGGGTAGTTGCCCGTGCCAAGCTCCACGGTGACCACGCCCAGGGCCTTCAATTTCGAGATCACCTGGTCGAGGGAAAGGTTGGCCAACAACGCTGTGAATACGCCGACTCTCACAGGAGTTCCTCCTTGCAGTGAACAGGATACCAGAAACGGCTGTCCGCTAAGATGCGAAGTGAACCTAGGGAGATAACCAGTGCGAACATTCCTTTTTCTTCTGTGCACGCTGAGCTGCGCCGCTCAGACGGCCGAGCAGATCATCGAAAAATCGATCGCGGCGACCGGCGGCCGCGCGGCCATGGAGAAGGTGACCTCGATGGCGTCCAAAGGCCTGATGGGGGTCTCCGCCCGCCAGATGCGCAACACCGTGGAATTCTACGCCAAGGCGCCCAACAAGCGGCTGAGCGTGATGTTCTTCGAGGGGGTTGGCGAGATGCGGCAGGGGTTCGACGGCACGGTCGCCTGGACCCAGATGCCCATGGAAGAAGCCATCGAGGTGACCGGAGCGCAACTGGCCGGGGTGAAGCGGGAGGCGGTGTTCAACCCGGCGCTGAAATGGCGCGAACTGTTTCCAAAAGCCGAGATGAAGGGCGTTGAGAAGGCCGGCGATCGCCAGATGTACGCCATCGTGCTGACTCCCTCCACCGGCAAGACCGTGGCCCAGTACTACGACACCGAGACCTTTCTGCTGGTGCGCCAGTCGGGCAACTTCGAGACGCCGCAGGGGCCCATGGACGTCAGCGTCGAGTTCTCGGACTACCGCGATATCGGCGGGGGAGTGAAGACGCCCTTCCGAATCAGACAGGTGACGCCGATGGGCGACGTCTTCATGAAGATCACCGAGATGAAGGCCAACGCGGAGATCGACGACGCGAAGTTCGCCAAGCCCGCGCGCAAAAACCCGTGACAGTATACTCAATACCGGGTTTTCGGCAGTCAGCGCCAGGCCTTCCACGCCAGAAACGCAGCACCAGCAAGCAATCCGAGCAGGGCCTGATACTCCTCGTTCTTCAAGTACAGCCGCCAGCGGAAACGGTCGCATGCGCCGGCGTGTTTGAGCCGCGGCCATAGCAGCGGGACGCGCGCGGCGTACTCCTCATACTCGGGGAAGAGATTGCGCAGATGCTGCCCCTCCAGTTCCATGGCCGGCAAGTACACCAGCGCGAACACCGTCGTGAAAAGCGCCGCCAGGAGCAGGCGCCGGGACGCGATGGCCAGGCCCGCGGCCACGATCAGCGTCCCGAGATAGAGCGGGTTGCGAAGATGGCCGTACGGTCCGCTGGTGGCCAGCCGCTCGTTCTTGGCGAGATGCCCGGCGGCCCAGGCGCGCAACCACAGGCCCAGGGCGGTGACAGGCAGCCCCGCGGCGAGCGAGCCCGGCGTGGGCGCTGCAAACCAGGCGAAGGCCGCCACCAGAACGAACCCGAAGGCCACCCGCAATCGAGCCACAAGGTCGGCATAGGGCTTGGGAAACCAGGCCATCAGAGACCGGACCCGGCCGGAGTGGATTCGGAACACAGGCGGGTCTTCAAGGCCTCGAAGACCTGCTCCGGGGAAATGGTTTCCATGCTGGAATCGATCGCGGCGCGGCGCTTGTGGCTGGTGACGGCGCCAGGACTGCGCAATACGGTGAAACTGCCTCCGTAGGGGCCGTTGCGGGCGGGATCGGTCGGGCCGAAGACCGCCACGCCGGGCTTGCCCAGGGCGGCCGCCAGGTGCGTGGGGCCGCTGTCGCATCCCAGCACGGCGGAGGCGCACCGCGTGGCGTGAATCAGACCGGGCAATCCCGAGATGTTGACCAGGGCGCCGGGCACGCTGGCGAGCAGCGACCGGGAGCCGGGCGCCCCGGTGAGCACCAGCGGAAGGCCGAGTTCGTCGCGCAGCCGCCGCGCCAGCACCCCGTAGTATTCGAGCGGCCACTGCTTCGCGCCCCAGCCTGCCTGCGGATTGCTCAGCACGAAGCCGCCCGCCGGCAAGTCGCCTTCCGGGATTCCATCCGGCAGAGGGAACTTGAGCAGAATGGTGGAAGCGCCGGCGGCGGCCGCGAGCTCGAGATTGCGATCCACGACGTGAACGGCGGCGGCGCGGACGCGGCGCGAGTAGAACAGGGCCGCCAACTTCTCGCGCACCTGCGACTGGTGGAAGCCGAAGATGCGGTCCGGCCGGGCAAAGGAGGCTACCAGCGCGGACTGAATCAGCCCCTGAAAATCGACCGCGAAATCGTAGCGCGCCTGGCGCAGCGTGCGCCATGTATCGGCCACGCTCCCGGCCTTGCGGTGATCGAAACGGATCAGGTCGTCGACGAAGGGGTTGCCCTCCAGCAACTGCGCCCACTTCGGGTGGATCACCCAGGTCAGCGTGGACCCGGGGAAGCTGTGCTTAAGGGTGGCGCAGGCGGGCAGCGCATGGATCACATCGCCCATCGAACCGATCCGGACGACCAGGATTCGCGGGCCTGAGCCTCCGCCTTCACTTCTGCCCGTCGTGAACATGCTGTGCCAGTTCCTGAGTGCGGCGCCGATCGGCGGCCTCCTCGTGGAACACTGCGTCCGCCGCCACCGTCCCGCCGAGTATCACGTAGTCTACCACGCGAAGTCCGGCCACCAGTTCGGCTCGCGCCTGCGCGGAAAGCAGGGGACGGTCCGGGTCCTGGACGGCCACAAACAGCGCGCCGCCGGCACGGGCGATCTCCTCCAGACGCCGCGCCTGCGCCGCCAGCAGAGGATCGAAAAAGCCGGTCACCAGAGTTACGGCTTTTCCGGCGGCGTGGCACTGACGGGCGATGTCCTCAGCGGCTTCGGCGGCGATGATTTTGTGTCTGGTATCCACGTGTTCTCTATTTCACCAACTCCAGGGCCGCCTGCGCCACCTGCTCCGCGGCGACCGCAGTCATGCAGCGGTGGTCGATGGGGCAATCGCGCAACATGCAGGGGCTGCACTCGACGGGCTGCCGCACGATGCGCGCCAATGGGCCGGCGGGGGCGGTGGCGATCCAGTCGGTGGGGCCGAACACCGCCACCGTGGGTACGCCCAATGCCGAGGCCACGTGCATGGCGCCGGAATCGTTGCTGAGGAACACTCGGCAAGCGGCGGCCATTTCCACGAATTGTTCGAGCGTGGTTTCGCCCGCCAGATTCAGAACACGGCAGCCGTTGCGCCGGATCTGCTCGGCCACCTGCCGGCCGAGCGTCTGCTCGCTGGGCGAGCCGAACACCGCCGCGGCGGCGCCGAGCGAGGTGGCCAGCAGGGTTGCGGCTTCGACGAACCGTTCCGGCGGCCATTGCTTGGCGCGGCTGTTCTCGGCGCCGGGGCTGATACCGATTACTGGTTGGCGAAAACCCATGGCTTCGAAGCGTTCGCGTCCCACGCGGCGGGCCTCCTCGATGCCGTCGAGCAGAATCGGGGCGGGGGGCGGCAACTCGGGGATGATCCCGGCGCGGCGCAGCATCTCCAGGTAGTAGAGGCTCTCGTGGCGCGGGATGTCGCCGGGCTGGGGAGGCGGAATGGCGGCGGTCAGCAGGAACCCGCGGCCGTCACGGTTGTACCCGATGCGCTCCCGGATGCCCGCCAGGCGCGCCACCAGCGCGGCTTCAAACGAGTTGGGCAGCAGGATAGCGGCATCGAAGCGGCGCTGGCGCAGCGCGCGCGCGAGGCGCAGCCTTCCACTCCACGTGCGCGGAGCGGTGATGCGTTCGTCGCAGCACTGCTCGCGGCAGTACAGGCCCGCAACCCACGGACGGGCCAGCACGGCGATGTGCGCCTCGGGGTTGCGTTCGCGAATGGCGCGCAGCGCGGGCAGGGACAGAACCGCATCCCCGACCCAATTGGCCGCCCGTACCAGGATCTTCGTCCACGCCACCTCACTAGACTAGCGAAGAATTGACGCCGGTTCCGGCTCACACGCACTCTAAGGCGATCAGGGATATGTCGTCTTCATAGTCGTCGCTGCCCCGCCACGATCGAAGAACTGCTTTTAGCTCTCCCAATGCCAGGGCCAGATCGAGGCCGGCGGAAGCCTCCAGAAGCGCTTGCAGGCGAGCTTCTCCATACCGCTCTCCCTTCGCGTCGGCGCACTCGGTGATCCCGTCCGAGTACAACACCAGGCGCTCCCCGACAGCCAGATCCAGATCCACCGAGTCGTAGTCCATGCCCGCGAAGATGCCGACCGGGAACCCGCCTTCGCCCACCGGGACGGCCTCTCCTCGCACGGTGAGGTGAATGGGGCTGGGATGCCCGGCCTGGCTGAGGCCCACCCGGCGCGTCGCTGTGTCCAGAACGCCGTACACCATGGTGAAGAATCGGCCGCCGCTGTTCTGAAATCGCTCGTTCAGGTGGGCCAGCACTGTGTGCGGCGGCGCGATCTCAGATTCCCCGTGAGACGATCCGGCCAGCCGCACCGGGCTGCCGTACCCGAGCCCCAGCACCCGGCTCAAAGTGACCGAGAGCATGGCCGCTGGAACGCCGTGCCCGGAGACGTCCAAGTGGTAGAACGCCAGGCGTCTTTCGTCCAGCGGGAAGTAGTCGAAGGTATCACCGGCCAGAATGCCGCAAGGCATGAACAGCCACTCGATCCTGACCCCCGGCAGAATACAGCGGGACTGAGGCAGCAGACTCGCCTGCACGGACGCCGCCGCCCTTAGATCGTATTCCATTCGCGCATGGGCGGCCCGCAGTTGGGAATTGGCCTCCCACAGCTTCCGGTTCCGGTCCTCCAATTCGTTTTCGAGGTTTCGCACTCTCTCAATTCCGCGCAGGCGCAGATCCAACTCGGCGAAGTCCATGGGCTTGCCAATGAAATCGTCCGCGCCGGCCGTCATCCCCGTAATCAGGTCCGCCGTGGTGTTGCGGTTGGTGCACAGGATGACATTCACGTAGCGCCCCAGGTCCGCCGCCCTGATCCTTCGACAAAGTTCGAGGCCATCCATCCCGGGCATCGTCCAATCGCTGATCACCAGGCTCACCGCGCTGTGATGCAGGATCTCCCAGGCCTCCTCGCCGTCGCTGGCGGCGAGAGCGTCGTGACCTCGCTGCTCGAGGTGGGCCACCACGGCTCTGCGCTGCGGTTCGCTATGGTCGGCGAACAGAACCTTCACGTTGGTAACCTCCAGGGCTGCGCCGAAACCGGGGATTGCCTGGCTCCCACGCTACGCCTCCAGCACTGGGACAGGAATCCGCTTGGTCATTCGGAGGCAGTTAACGCCCCCCCTGGACTCGTAGTCGACCTGGTCCATCACCTCGCGCATGATCTCCAGTCCCATGCCTCCCTCCGGCAATTGGTCGAGTGCGAACGGATCATGGTCCGCGGCGGAGGCTTCCCACCGCCGTGCGGCCAGGACGTCCCCGGAGATCGGCGACCCCCTGTCGGCGACGCTGAATTCCAGCCGGCTGGGGGAAATCGCCGCCGACACCGCGACCTCGTGTCCGGCCTGTCCGCCATAGGCGTGCCGGATGGTGTTGTTGACGGCCTCTACCACACAAAGTTCCATCTGGTAAGCCTCCGTCTCATCCAGGCCTACGAAGCGTGAGGCGCTGTTGATCAGCAGGCCCACCAGAAACACGTCGGCCAGGTTGCTGTCAATCGTGAGATGGATGCGATTTGCCAGCATGGATTTCCGTGAGAGTCCTCAGGACAAGGCTGCCACGCCCTCCTCGCTCGTCGGAAAGAAACGGAAGACTCTGTCCATGCGGGTGAGCCTGAACAGCGACGCGACGCTCGCCCTGGCGCCGCACAGCGCCAGATGGCCCGTCCCGTTTCTGGCCTTCAGGCAGGAGATCAGGGCCGCCAGGCCGCTGCTGTCCAAGAAATTCACCTCGGATAAGTCGAGCAGGATCGCGGGGTTCTCTTCCCGGATGAACGGCAGGACCTGTTGGCTGAAAGAATCCACCGAGTCGGCGCCAAATCGCGCCTCCCGGATCTTGATCACCAGGATCTTTCCTGCCTTGTTCGCTTCAATCTTCATGGCTCCTCCTTTCCCAATCTGCCGGCAGGGTTGATGGCCGGCGCCCGCTACCGGAACATCGGGGCTCGCAGTCTGGGCTGGTCCCGCGGGGGACTTTCGACGATGCTGCCGACCAGCGCCGAAACCGCCTTTCCGAGTTTGGCGTTGGGGGGTACCAGCCGGCGTTCGGCGTGCGCCGCATGCACCTCGTTCACCTCCTCCGGCAGAACGGCCGCGACTGGCGCCCCCAGCATCTTCTCTACTTCCTGCCGCCGGAAATACTGCTGGTCCTTCCGCAGCCTGTTCACGATCACCTTCGCTCGCACCCTGCCTTCCGCCCGGTCCTCGAGCCAGCGCAGCACGCGTCTCGCCTGAAACAAGCTGGCGATCTCGGCCGTGGTCACCAGGAACAGGTTGTCCGTCGCCCCCGACAAAGTTGCCACCAGGTTATTCCTGCCGCGTCCCAGATCGAGCACCATCCAGTCGTAGTAAGCGCGCGCAAACCGCAGCACGTTCAAGCACGGCTCGGCCGGAAGCTCGGAAAACGGAGGCTCTGCCGGGGCCGGGAGAACGTCCAGGCCTTTCTTGACATTCGTGACGATTCCCTTCCACAAGTTCAGATCCAGGCACTCCGCGTTGGTCACCGCATCCAGGGCCGAATGCGGGCTCTCGACGTTCATCCAGAACCCGACCATGCCGGCCTCCGCGTCGAAATCGGCGAGCACGGTGTTGCCTCCGGTGGCGCTTTGCACCCCGGTCGCGATGTGGCACGCCAAAGTCGTGGCCCCGGCGCCCCCAGCCGAGAGGAACCCCAGAGTCTTGCCGGTGTGACGTTCGGCCGGAGTGTGGTTGTCGAAGGCCAGCCGTTCCAGAATCTGCCAGGCCTTGGCGGCGTCGAAGGGCGCCGACAGGTACCCCCGAATGCCCAACTGCATGATCTCCAGCAGTACGTCCGGAGTGGGCTCGGGACCCACCGCGACAATGGCCGGAGGCCCGGGCAGTCCCGCCACCACCCCCAGCAGCTCGGAGACCAGCAGGTCGCTCACCGGGACTTCCAGAAGCAGAACGTTGGGGCAGGCCTGACGCAATTGGGCCGCGGCGCTCACGATCTCCCGAGCCTCCATAACGATTCGGAGCGGGAGCTTGCCCAGACAGTTGCGGACCTTCCCGATCAGATCGGGACTGCCCATCAGTAGCCCGATCGTACGTAGCTGCATCCGAGGTTTCTCCAATGGTATTTCGTCAGCGCGGGCTTCAGACTTTAGTGCGTTCATTGGTTTGGCGCAGGTGCAACCGAGAAACTGCCTTGGCTGTCCGCCGGCAGGATAGGGCTCCAGCCCGGTCCACGGCTACCCGAGGCCGCCCTGGGTTACGATAGTCTCCTGTGGGCCAATTCTACACACGTGAGGAACTCGTCGCCGCCCGGGCGGAATGGAAGCGCGCCGGCGAGACCGTGGTCTTCACCAACGGGTGCTACGACATCTTGCATCCGGGGCACGTGCGGTTGCTCGAGCGGGCGCGGTCGCTCGGGGACATCCTCATCCTGGCTCTCAATACCGACGCCAGCGTGCGGCGCCTCAAGGGGCCCAGCCGCCCGCTGATTCCGGAACAGCAGAGGGCGGGGCTGGCGGCGGCGCTCGAGGCGGTGGACGCCGTGACGTTTTTCGACGAAGACACGCCGCGGGAACTCATCGCCGCCGTGCTACCCGATATACTGGTTAAGGGCGCCGATTGGGCCCACTGGATCGCCGGCCGGGAAGAGGTCGAAGCGGCGGGGGGCAAGGTACAGGCGCTTTCCCTCGAACCGGGTTATTCGACTACAGGTATAGTGGAAGAGATTCTCTCTCGTAAACCTTGACTCACCCTGTCATTCGAGATCTGTTTGCCGGGCTCGCGCGACATCCCGCCTTCCAGGAACTTGTCCGCGGGCTGGGCGGGCCCGCCAAGCTCGAAATCTCCGGGCTCACCACGACCGCCAAAGCGCTGTACACCGTGCTGCTCTGGCAGGCGGTGGAGCGGCCGCTGGTGGTGGTCGTGGACGGCAACAAGCAGGCGGAGGCGCTCTCGGAATCCATCGAGACCTTCTTCGAACTGCTGGAGGGCGGGCGCGGCATTCCGCGGCCGCAACTGCTACCAGCGCTTGACGTTTTGCCGAACCAGCGCATGTCGCCGCACGCCGAGATCAGCGAGCAGCGGGCCATTGCGCTGTGGCGGCTGGCCACCGAGCGGGTTCCCATTACCGTAACTCCAGTGGCTTCCGCGCTGCTGCGAACCGAGGCGGGGGAGTTCTACCGGCAGCTTGCGCTGCGGCTGCGGGTGGGCGACGAGATCCCGCTGGACGAGCTGGGCGCGCACCTCGAGAGCATCGGCTACCAGCGCCGGGAGCCGGTGGAGATGGTTGGGGAGTTCTCGGTGCGCGGCGGCATCCTGGACGTGTTCCCGCCGGAGTCCGGCAAACCGGTCCGGGTGGAGTTCTTCGGGGACCAGATCGAATCCATGCGGCGGTTTGAAGTCGATACCCAGCGATCGGTCCTGAAGGTCGAGGAGGCGGGTCTCCTGCCATTGCTCGAGTATCCCAAGTCGCGCCAACTGTTCGCTGAGATTTCCGAGCAGACCGGGGGCGAGATCCCCTACACCGGGGAGCCGTTCCCAGGCTGGGAGCTGATGGCGCCGCTGGCGAGGCCGCGCTCGGGGTCGGTGCTGGGCCTGGTCGGGCGGCCGGTGGTGCTCTGGGATGAACCCGATCAGTTGCGGAGCGCCGCGGAGCGGTTGTGGAAGCGGCTGGAGGATCCCGACCGGCCGTCGCTATGCCCTCCCGACCGGGTCTTCCTGCGGTGGGAGGAACTCGAGGACCAGGCAGCCGCGGCGGCGCAGGTTGCGGTGCGGGAACTGGCCCTGGGCGGCGAGCCCGGGGCGCTGGACATCGGCTCCCGGCCGACCATGACCTTCCAGGGCAACATGCCGGTGGCGGTGGCGGAGGCGCGCGCGCTGGTCGAAGCGGGCGGCCGCGTGGTGTGCTTCGCGGCGTCCACTGGGGAACTCGAGCGGCTGGCCGAGATCTTCCAGGAGTACGCTGTGCCGTTCCAGCTCGGGCTGGAGCCGTCCGACAGCACGCCCTCCTACCTGGCGGAGCGGGCGTATCTGGCCGGCTCCGTAGCCAGCACCTACCTGGTGAAGGGGTTGATCCGGCGCGGTGTGGTGTTCCCGGACGCCGGGGTGGCGGTTTTCGGCTCCGAGGACTTGTTCGGGGCGACTGAGTGGGCCATCCAGAGGGCGCCGGGCGGGAGCAGCCTGTCGGCGTTCGCGGCGGATTTCGCGGACTTGAAGCCGGGCGACTACATCGTGCATGCCGAGCACGGGGTCGGCCGGTTCAGGGGGCTGAGGGAGATCACCCAGGGCGAGCAGCAAGGCGACTACATGCTGCTCGAATACGCCGCCGAGGCCCGCCTGTACGTCCCCCTCAACCGCATGGACCTGATCCAGAAGTTCCGCGGGGCGGGCGAGCACGTGCCGGCGCTGGACCGGCTGGGGGGCGTCACCTGGGCTCGCACCAAGTCGCGCGTCAAGGCCAAGATGCGCGACATGGCGGACGAGCTTCTGAAGCTCTACGCGGAGCGCCAGCTCGCCCAGGGGTTCTCGTTTTCGGCCGACGGAAACTGGCAGCGGGAGTTTGAGGACGCCTTCGAATTCGTCGAGACCAACGACCAGGTCAGCGCCATCCGCGACATCAAGCGGGATATGGAGCATCAGCAGCCCATGGACCGGCTGCTGTGCGGCGACGTAGGCTTTGGCAAGACCGAAGTGGCCATGCGGGCCGCCTTCAAGGCTCTCGGAGACGGCCAGCAGGTGGCGGTCCTGGCGCCCACAACCGTCCTGTGTTTTCAACACTATGAGACGTTCCGCCACCGCTTTGCACCCTTCCCCGTGCGCGTTGAAATGCTGAGCCGGTTCCGAACCAGGAAGGAGATCGATGCTGTCCTGGAGGAGACCGCCGACGGCAAGGTGGATATCCTGATCGGAACCCACCGGCTGCTGTCCAAGGACGTGGAGTTCCGGGACTTGGGGCTGCTGATCGTGGACGAGGAGCAGCGCTTCGGGGTCCGGCACAAGGAACGGCTGAAGCAGATGAAGAAGAACGTGGACGTGCTCACCATGACGGCCACGCCCATCCCGCGTACACTACATATGTCGTTACTGGGCCTGCGAGACCTCTCCGTGATCGAGACTCCACCCAAGGACCGGCTGGCGATTCAGACCGTCGTGGCGCACTTTCAGCCCGAACTGCTGCGCATCGCCATCGAGCAGGAACTGGGACGCGGCGGGCAAGTCTTTTTCGTGCACAACCGGGTGGACTCCATCTGGTCGCGGGCGGCCCTGATTCAGGAGTTGGTCCCCGGGGCCAGGATCGGGGTGGGCCACGGGCAAATGAACGAGGCGGAGCTGGAAAAGGTGATGCTGGGATTCATGCAGCACCGCTACGACGTGCTGGCGTGTACGACTATTATAGAAAATGGGCTGGATATCCCCCTCGCCAACACCATCATCATCGAGAATGCGGAGCGCTACGGGCTGGCGGAGCTGTATCAGCTCCGCGGGCGGGTGGGCCGCTCCAACCGCCGCGCTTACGCCTACCTGCTGATCCCGCCGGATACCGAATTGAGCGAGACGGCTCGCAAGCGGCTGGCGGCGCTCAAGGAATTCAGCGCCCTGGGGGCGGGGTTTAAGATCGCGGCGCTGGATTTGGAGTTGCGCGGCGCGGGGAACCTGCTGGGCGGGGAGCAGCACGGGCACATCAACGCGGTGGGTTTCGACATGTACGTGAGCATGCTCGAGCAAACTGTGCGGGAACTGAAGGGCGAGGAAGCGGCGCTGGAGGTGCACACCAACATCAACCTGGGGCTGGACCTGCGGATTCCGCCCGAATACATCGCGGACGAGCACCAGCGGCTGCGGGCCTACAAGCGGATTGCCGAGGCGGCCTCGCCCGAGCAGGCGGAAAAGATCCGCACGGAACTGGAAGACCGGTACGGCCCGCCGCCGGAAGCGGTGGCCTACCTGCTGGACTACTCGGTGCTCAAGAGCCTGGCCGAGAAGCTGGGGATCGAGCACATCGACCGGCGGCAAGGCCAGTTGAACGTCAAGTTCCACGCCGAATCGAAAGTGGATCCGGGGCGGCTGATGGCGCTGGTGAGTGGCGCCAAGGGGGCGCAGTTCACGCCGGCCGGTGTGTTGCGGCTGCCGCTGGACGGACAGGGGAGCCCGGCCCAGATCCTCGGGTTCTTGAAAGAGAAGCTTGGCCTGCTCTCGGTCTCCGGCTGCTAGAATGATTCGAGAGAGTATGCTTACGAAGTCAATAGTATCTTTGTGTTTCCTCGGTGTTGCGGGCGGCGCTTGGGCGGCTGACGTCAAGGTGCTCGAGCAGATCGTCGCCAAGGTCAACAACGAAATCGTCACCGTGGGCGAATTGGACCGCTCGCGCCGGATGGTGGAG
>PLEM01000493.1 GCA_003137035.1 Bryobacterales bacterium
GATTCCTGCATCACGTCGCCCAGCTTGCCGGTGGCCGTCAGCTTGCCTTTCCCGTCCATGATGGTGGCTTCAGCGGCCAGGATCTGCCCGCCCACTTCGGTCCAGGCCAGGCCCACCGCGGCGCCCACCTCGTTGGACTTGTCCTTCTCCAGGTCGCGAAACTTCGCCGGGCCGAGGTATTCGGAGACGCTCTCGGGGCGAATCACGGCCAACGGCGGCTCGGCCTTATCCTTGCCGCTCTGGGCGTTCACCACGGCGCGCGCCACCTTGCGGCAGATGTTGCCGATCTCGCGCTCCAGGTTTCGCACGCCGGCCTCCCGGGTGTAGAACTGGACCAGCGTCATCAGCCCCTCGTCGGTGAACTGCACGCGCTCGGCGGAGAGGCCGGTCTGCTCGGTCTGCTTCCGGACCAGGAAGCGCTTGGCGATCTCCATCTTCTCCTGCTCGGTGTAGCCTGACAGGCGAATGACTTCCATGCGGTCCTGGAGCGCCGGGGGCACGGTGTGGAGCACGTTGGCGGTGCAAATGAAAAAGACCTGGCTGAGATCGTACTCCACGTCGAGGTAGTGGTCGACGAACATGTAGTTCTGTTCGGGGTCCAGCCCCTCGAGTAGCGCGGCCGAAGGGTCGCCGCGGAAGTCCATCGACATCTTGTCCACTTCGTCGAGCATGAACACCGGGTTGCGCGTGCCCGCCTTGCGCATCATCTGGATGATCTGGCCGGGCAGGGCCCCAATGTAGGTGCGCCGGTGGCCACGGATCTCGGCCTCGTCGCGCACTCCGCCCAGGGACACCCGGATGAACTTGCGGCCGGTCGCCTTGGCGATCGACATGCCTAGCGAGGTCTTGCCGACGCCGGGAGCGCCTACGAAACACAGAATTGAGCCCCGCGGGTTCTTCACCAGGCGGCGAACCGCCAGGAATTCCAGTATCCGCTCTTTGATCTTTTCCAGGCCGTAGTGGTCCGACTCCAGGATCTGTTCGGCGAACTTCAGATCGCGGATCTCCTTGGATTTCTGCTTCCACGGCACTGCCAGCAGCCATTCCAGATAGTTCCGGGAGACCGTCGATTCGGCCGACATGGGCGGCATGTTTTCCAGCCGCTTGAGCTCGGCCAGCGCCTTTTCCAGGGCGTCCTTGGTCATCCCGGCGGATTCGATTTTCTTCTTGAGCTCGTCGATTTCGCTCTTCTCGCCGCGGCCCAGTTCCTTCTGGATGGCCTTGATCTTCTCGTTGAGGTAATACTCTTTCTGTGCCCGCTCCATCTGGCGCTTGACCCGGCCCTGGATGGTGCGGTCCACGCTGAGCTTCTCGATCTCGATGTCCAGCATCTCGGCGACGCGGGTCAGCCGGTCGATGGGATCGAAGATCTCCAGCAGCTCCTGTTTCTCCTCGAGAGTAAGCTGCAAGTTGGCGCCGACCGTGTCGGCCAGCTTGCCCGGATCGTCCACCCGGATGGCGGCGATCATGGTCTCGTAATTCAGGTTCTGGCTCAGCTTGATGTACTGCTCGAAGAGCGTGCCGACGCGCGAAACCAGAGCCTCCAACTGCGGGCCCGGCTCCACTTTGAAGTGGAAGGTGCGCACCACGGCGCGGAAGAAGCCTTCCTCGTCGCTGACCGAGACGACCTTGCCGCGCTCCACGCCTTCCACCAGAACCTTGATGTTGCCGTCCGGCTGTCTCAGGCTCTGCACGATGCTCACGATCGCGCCCACGCTGTAAATCTCTTCGGGGCGCGGCTCGTCGATGGAGGCGTCGTGCTGCGTGGCCAGGAAGATCTTCTTGTCGCCCGCCAGGGCCTCTTCCAAGGCGCGAACGCTGGATTCGCGACCCACCACGAACGGGGTCATCATGTGCGGGAAGATGACCACGTCGCGCACCGGCATCATTGGGAGACGGCGTGTATCCGATTTTTCCTTCGAGCTCAGCATTTCAGTTCTTCACGCAGTGATTCGATACGGCCGGGCGCAAGTGATTTTCGGTCTTCCCCAAGACCTCGATTCGGCTCCCAGAAGCCGGAGTGGTTTACCGGGCCGGGCCCTCTATCCTGCCTTCTCTAACAGCGCCACATTGATCTTCTGGGCCATCACCATCTCCTTGGTGACCGCGAACTCGCGGACTTTCTTGTAGGAGGGGAGATAGTACATCAGATCCAGCATCAAGTCTTCCAGGATCATGCGCAGGCCCCGCGCCCCGACCTTGCGCTCCATCGCCAGCGTCGCGATGGCTTCCAGCGCATCATCGCTGAATTTCAGTCTAACATTTTCGAACTCGAACAGTCTCTGGTACTGGCGAATGATGGCGTTCTTGGGCTTGGTGAGGATCTGGACGAGAGCGTCCTTGTCGAGGTCCGCGAGCACTCCCACGACCGGCAGGCGTCCGATGAACTCGGGAATGAAGCCGAATCGGATGAGGTCGACGGGCTGGAGTTTCTCCAGCAGATCCACGTCGCGGCGGCCCGGCAGGGCAGGCTTGAGGCCTTCTGGCGCCCGGTCCTCGGGGGTCAGGAAGCCGATCGCTTTCTTGCCTATCCGGCGGCCGATGACCTTTTCCAAACCCACGAACGCGCCGCCGCAGNNCCCGAGACGTCGCGGGTGATCGAGGGGTTCTCGTCCTTGCGGCTGATCTTGTCGATCTCGTCGACGTAGATGATGCCCTGCTGCGCCCGCTGCACATCCCAGTCGGCATTTTGAAGCAGCCGCAGGATGATGTTCTCGACATCTTCCCCGACGTAGCCGGCCTCGGTGAGAGTAGTGGCGTCGACGATGGCGAACGGCACATCCAGAATGCGCGCAAGCGTCTGAGCTAGCAGGGTCTTGCCGGTTCCAGTCGGGCCGATGAGCAGGATGTTGGACTTGGCCACCTCCACCTCGCCCCCGCGCTGCTTGTTCATGTGGATGCGCTTGTAGTGGTTGTAAACCGCTACCGCCAGCCGCTTCTTGGTGGACTCCTGGCCGATTACGTACTGGTCCAGGTACTCCTTCAATTCCAGGGGTTTAGGGAGTTTGTGCGGGGCCGCGTACGGGGAATCGTGGCGATCGTCTTCCAGAATGGAATTGCAGACCGCGATGCACTCGTCGCAAATGTAGGCTCGGGGATAATCGCTGGGGGAGGAGATCAGCTTCCCGACGACGTCCTGGCTCTTGTGGCAAAAAGAACAACGCAAAGGCTCGTCGGAACCCACCCGCTTCATAGGATTGCTCCCAAGCTGTTCGAATTAGGGCCCAACGGCATATGCATCGGGATCTGCTCCCATTATCGCCCGAAGCGTGCGCCACGGCAATGAGGAAGTTGCCACCCCTGGCAGGTGGTTGGTACTGCTAGTACGGCCTAGACACGTTTCGGAGGAGTCCCCCTACGCCTCCGCCTCTTTGCGGGCGTGCTCGAACAGGAAGTTCAGGGTCTTTTCGGTGCGGATGCGGGAGGCGATGCGGCGCAGGCCGTCCTCCTTCTCGAGGCGCATGCGGACCGCCGCGGCCGGCTCGCGGTCCTGTTTGGCGATGCGGTGCACCTCCCGGTCCACTTCGTCGTTGGTGGCGTGCAGGTCCTCGGCGTCCGCCACCTTCCCCAGCAGCAGCGAGCCTTTGACTTCGCGGGTAGCCTTGTCGCGCTGCGCCACCTTGAGCTTCTCCCAGTCCAGCTTGAGCTTGCTGGGATCGACGCCCTCGGCCGCCAGCATGCGCAGCCGGGAATCGGACATCGTTTGCAGACCGGTCACGGTGCTCCGTGCGCCTGTTTCGGCGCGACCTAGTGCCCCCGGCAGCCTCTCGGCGACTTTCGCGGCGCGCTGGCGCGCCTTG
>PLEM01000118.1:0-173 GCA_003137035.1 Bryobacterales bacterium
AGACGCTGGTGAACGCCGAACGTTTCACTACGCCGGAGTTGAAGGAGCTGGAGCGGAAGATCCTGGCGGCCGAGGAGAAGATCCTGGAATTCGAGCGGGAGATCTTCGCGGAGGTGCGGGCGTTCACGGCGGCGCACGCGGCGCGTATCCGGGCGACGGCGGCGGCCATTGCC
>PLEM01000118.1:221-3297 GCA_003137035.1 Bryobacterales bacterium
ACCTACCTGCGGCAGGCGGCGCTGATTGCGATCCTGGCGCAGATGGGCTCGTTCGTGCCGGCGGAAGAAGCTCTGCTTCCCGTGATCGATCGGGTGTTCACGCGCATTGGAGCGTCGGACAATCTGGCGCGGGGCCGCTCCACGTTCATGGTGGAGATGACGGAAACGGCGGTGATCCTGAACACCGCGACGCCGCGCAGTTTCATCGTGCTCGATGAAATCGGGCGGGGCACCGCGACTTACGACGGGCTGGCGCTGGCCTGGGCGGTGATCGAGCACATCCACGACCGCATCCGGGCCAAGACCATGTTCGCGACCCATTACCACGAGCTGACCGAGTTGGCCGAGCAGATGGAGGGCGTGCGCAACCTGCGGGTGTCGGTGAAGGAGGCGGGCGACCAGATCATCTTCCTGCGCAAGGTCGAGCCGGGGGCGGCGGACCGCAGTTACGGGATCGAAGTGGCGCGGCTGGCGGCGCTGCCCGCGAGCGTGATCGAGCGGGCACGGGAGGTGCTCGAGTTGCACGAGAAGACCGAGCAGGTGGTGACCGAGGAACTGACGCCGGGGGCTCGGCCGCACCCGGTGCAGATCTCGCTCTTCGAGCCGGTGAACTACGAGATCGCGGAACGGATTCGGAGGCTCAAGATCGACGAACTGCGGCCCATCGAGGCGCTAAAGCTGCTGGCGGAGTTGCAGGATGAATTGAAACGCTGATCCGCTGTGCAGGGGGGAACCTTGCCCCGCATGCCCTCGCCTGGACGGATGCCCCTGCCGAGCGGCAAACGCGCCTCACCGCGGTTACTGGACCTTGACCGAAAAACCACGCCAAATCGGCACGCGCTTTTGAGCGTCCCAGAAGATTGCCGACTGGTCAGTGAAGGTGCATCGAAGTCCCTTGGCAATCTGGTTGGTCTTGGCCGTTCGGCCGGCCAAGACCACACGCTTACTGCACGTCCGCTGCCGTATTCACACCAACATCATCCTTTCGATCACCGTTTACCAAGCGAGAACGAGTTCACTACCTTGCCATCCGCCGGACTGATCTGAAGGAGGCCATCTCCGTTCACACGGACGTAAACAGAGCCTTCGAAACGGACCAAGTCGGACACGATGTCGGATGGCAGTGCGGCCTCCCAGATCACTCGCTCCGAGCCGACGTCAACCGCAGTGAGCTTGTTCGAGCCGGTTTGAAATATGAGAGTCCCTTTGACCAGTGCGGGAGCAACCCCAAGAAAAGGGTTGTCCCGGTGGAACCTCACAACACCTTTGCTCAGCGAGATAACCCAAAGCCCATCTTCCGAGAGCACCAGATCATCGCCCTCCAGAACGGGTTCGTTCCAGCTCACGTGGACGTGGTCAAGGTGCAGCCGCCAAAGCAAAGCTCGCTTACTCAGATCGAACAGCCCAACATCGGTTCCTATGTGGCTCTCTGAGCCAACGAGAATCGCACGGCCATCGCGGAGGGAGATCGAAAAGTTAGACGCCCACATACCCTCTTCCAGACCGATGTTGTCCGACACCGCGCCAGTCGTACAGTCAACCTCGGAGATCGCCCACGACCACGGAGGATGTGCTGCATTGACTGAGTCCAAATCACGGCGGGCAACGTAGAAGGCCTGGCCATCATGCACAGCCGGCGGGTGACCCAATTCCTCGGCCCCGCCGCCCCTGGTCCAAATTGTCTTCCCGGAAGCGATGTCGAGATCTCGATCCTTCCCCTGATAACAGACCCCCACCA
Source organism: Bryobacterales bacterium (assembly GCA_003137035.1). Lineage (GTDB taxonomy): Bacteria > Acidobacteriota > Terriglobia > Bryobacterales > Bryobacteraceae > Fen-330. The sequence continues at coordinate 1,960 of PLEM01000118.1, forward strand.
GCACACGTTCACCGCACACCACGGGAGCCAGATTGCGGCAGATATGTTCATAATGAACGCGCCAATCCACTTTGCCGTCGGTGATCCGCATTATGTCGGATCCCGGTGGAACGGTTGCAGCGAGCACGACCGCCCGGCCGTAGAACGCCGGTTTGAGAAAGACACGGAGACGGGGGTCGCGGAAACGCCAAGCCACGGAACCCGCGGGAAGATCGACGGCTACGTAGGCGCCATGATCGAGCTGGGTGTAGAGCCTTCCCGCATGCACCGCGATCGAAGGATAGAAAGGCGCTCGCGGGCCGCCCGCAGCCAACACCGCGGGTGCTACCACAGCACCAACAAGAAGAGCAGCTTCAGCGATCCGGTAACGTTTCGTCACGGGCACCTCACGTCCTTGTCGCACAGGGTCGGATCCTTTGCACAGGGGCAGGAACATCCAGAGGCCGGAAGACTCTATCTGGAGTTTCCACTGTAGAATCCCGGACACCGAGCATTCTACACCAAGACGCATGCCACCCGACGATTCCGGCGTCCCTTTCAGGCTCCGTGCCGAAGTGCACGGCTTGGCGAACGCCGCATCAGCGCCAGAGGCGCTTCCTACGCCGGCGGCGCCAGGTCGCGCTTCCACACACTGTGCAGGGCGCCCAGCGCGATGGGGACGGCGCCGGCGAGGATGAAAACCGCGTCCCCAACCAGGCGGACCCATTCCAGCTTGTGGTAGAGGCCACTCATCAGGAAGGTGAGGCGGCGCGCGTGCCAGTAGCCGTTGGCGACGGAGTCGGCGAGCTGAAGGACGCCTCCGGGGAACAGGTCCAGCAGGATCATCAGAGCGAGGCCCAGGTTGGCGCCCCAGAAGCCCACCCGGATGAACTTCTCGGTCTTCTTCCAGACGCCGTCGGACTGCATGGCCCGCAAGCAGAAGACGAGGACCGCCAGGGCCAGCATCCCGAACACGCCGAACAGGGCGGCGTGTCCGTGGTTGGCGGTGAGCGTGGTGCCGATTTCGAAGTAGGAGACGATGGGCAGGTTGATGAGAAAGCCGAAGACTCCCGCACCGGCGAAGTTCCACACTCCCACCGCCATGAGGAAGTAGACAGCCCATTTCTGGTGCGTGGCGAGGTCCTGGCCGCAGGTGGAGCACTGACGGTTCTTGAGCTTGATGAAGTCCCAGGCGTCCAGCGTCAGAAGGGTGAGCGGCACGACTTCGAGAGCCGAGAAGCAGGCCGCCAGGCCCATGTTGAGCGTTCCCTGGCCGGTGAAATACCAGTGGTGGCCGGTGCCGATGATCCCACCGCTGAGGTACAGGATGGCGTCGAGGTAGATCAGGCGCGTGGCGGT
>PLEM01000241.1 GCA_003137035.1 Bryobacterales bacterium
GGCTCCGGAGGTCAGGGCCACCGGCTCGCCCCCGGCGGCGGGAATGCGGTAGAGCTGGGTCGAGGTGGCCGCGTAAGCGCTGCGGTCCTGATCCGCCATGGCGGCAAAAACGATCGAGTCGCCTTCGGGGCTCCAGACGGCCTGAAGCTCCGCGCCACTCAGGTCGTAGGAGCCGTCGAATCCGGGCAGGGATGCCAGTTTGGCGCCGGCGAGAAGGTCGCGCGGGGCGGCGTCCGGCTCGAGCGCCTGCACCAGAACGTGCGGCCGGAGATCGTCGAGCCAGTGATCCCAATAGCGGAACGGGAAGCCCTCGAAGGCCCGGGTGTTGTACTTGCGCGCCTTGCGCTCGCCGGCGATTTTCTTGTTCTCCTGGTCGTTGGCGGCGCCCGGATAGACGCGGCTCTCGAACAGGATGGCTTTGCCGTCGGGGCGCCATTTCGGGCTGGAAGCTCCGGTGGAGATGTTAGTAACCCGCACGGCCTCGCCGCCGGTGAGCGGCAGCACGTAGACCTGCGCCGAGTCGTCGCCCTCACGAGTGGTAGTGAAGGCCAGGCGCGTGGAATCGGGAGAGAACACGGCGCCATCCTCGGAGGCGCGCGTGCTGGTGAGGCGCCGGGGCGGCGCGCTGCCATCCAGCGGCACGATCCAGAGATCCGAAGCGGTCTTGCCGGCGTCGTAGGAAGGCTCGGTCACCGAAACCACAGCCCACTTGCCATCCGGGCTGACCGCGGGCGCGCCTACTCGCTTCATCAGCCAGACGTCTTCGTGCGTGATGGGGCGCTTCTGCGCGCCCAGGTCGAGGGAGAGGAGCAGCAGGGCAAGGATGAATCGCATACGACCTTATGGTAGCGGACCGGGAGGCCCGGTCGTGGTTGAATTGAAGCTGGGAGGATGTAACATATGCGCAAGTGGGCGGGGTTGCTGTTGACGCTGAGCTGGGTGGCGGCCGCTCAGGAGCCGCCGGTCGAGTGGACCGATCTGTCCACCGGCCACCGGGTGATCCGGCTTTCGCGCGAAGGAGGCAGCGCGAGTCTCTACTTCCACCAGAACCCGTACACGGCCCGCGGGGACGAGATGGTAATCTCGACGCCCAAGGGACTGGCCACCATCAACCTCAAGACGCGTCAAGTTGAGCCGCTGGTGGAGGGCCGCGTCTCCAGCGTCGTGGTGGGCAGGAAGAGCCGGGAGGTGTTCTACCGCAAGGACAACACGGTTTACGCGACCAACCTCGACACGCGCTCGACCCGGGAGATCGCCAAAATACCACCTGAAATCCACGGCGGGTCGGGCCTCAGCATCAACGCCGACGAGACCGTTCTTGCCGGTAGCGGGGTGGAGGGCGAGGAGCCGCCACTACCTCCGCCGCAACCCGGAAAAGAGAGGCTGCAAGCCCGCCTGGACCTGCGCCTGCCGATGCAGCTCTACACGATTCAGATCAAAACCGGCGAGCTGAAAGCCATCTACCACAGCACCGACTGGCTTAACCACGTGCAGTTCTCTCCCACCGATCCGACGCTGCTGATGTTCTGTCACGAGGGCCCCTGGCACAAGGTGGATCGCACCTGGACCATTCGCACCGACGGCTCGGATCTCCGCAAGATTCATGCCCGGACCATGGATATGGAGATCGCCGGGCACGAGTTCTTCAGCGCCGACGGCAAGATCGTTTGGTTCGACCTGCAAACACCGCGAGGGAAGGAGTTCTGGCTGGCGGGCGTGGAGCTGGCGACGGGCCGGAAGCTGCGCTACCAGCTCGAGCGCGACCAGTGGTCGGTACACTACAACGTGTCGCGGGATGGAAAGCTGTTCGCCGGGGACGGGGGCGGCCCACAGATGGTGGCCAAGGCCAAAGACGGCCAGTGGATCTACCTGTTCCATCCGGAGAAGGGCGCGCTGCGCTGGGAACGACTGGTAAACATGTCCAAGCACGACTACCGGCTCGAGCCCAACGTTACTTTCACGCCGGACGGAAAATGGCTCGTGTTCCGCTCCAACATGCACGGAGCGAGCCAGGTGTACGCGGTGGAAGTGAAGAAGGCGTAGGCGCCCGATCACGTGTTGGAAGTTACAGCGGGATGGCCGGGCGCGTGACGGGAGGACAAGAGCGCGGAAGGCGGACCCCTTCCGCGCTCCGGTCATCATGCTTGGACGCCCTCAGTTCGCTTTTGTCACGGGAATCCGCATTTCGGTAGATTGTGTCCCCGGCTTGGCATCCTCGCCGGACCAGCTCTCCATCGCCGGCCCAGCCGGCACGTAGCCCTGCTCCACGACCGACTTCAGGAAGGCTCCCCAGCGCTCATTAGAGTCCTTTCCCCAGGGACCGTTCACCACAACGGATGCAGTCAACGCTGCAGGCAAAGACACGAGCTGGAATGGGGCCTCCGCCTGGGTCCCCGGCGGCACCGGATACCCAGTCTCCCAATGCTGCTCAGACCAGTAACGCCCCAGCGCCGGACCAACGGGAGTCACTCCCCGTGTCTTCAGGTAAGCCTCCACCGTCCGCAGAGCAGCCGGAGTTTGCAGGTACGAGCCTTGCATGGGCGCCACCACCGCGACCAGTGCGTCGGCCTGCCCGATCTCCGCCTGCAAGACCAACGCGTTTTGTGATGAGCCAAGCTGGCTGGCGTGCGACTTCCCACTCGGTATCGCAAGGGCGGCGTACCCCGGGGGAGGAGTCAAATCGAACAGCGAGCGGTTGACCACTGCGTCCACGCGGATGTTCTGGATGTGCATCTGGTGGGCAGGCTTGCCCTCCTCCTGAACCGTGATGTCGACATGGTGGACTGCCCGGGTTCCGGCGTCGATCCACACATCGAGCGCCTTGAGCCCTGGAATTGAGCCGTTGGGCGGCGCTTTGCGCAAGCGATATCCGATCAGCTTCTTTTCGCCGGCCCGTTGCTCGCCCAGCACTTCGTCCGCGGTCTGAGGAAGCGATCGCAGTTGTTCCGCCAGGTCCGCGTCCGCCAGGCTCTCGACCCGCTTGCCGCCTTCGCTCAGGTAGGTTCGGGTGGCATGCATCAAGACGATCTGCTTACCGGTGGCGCCGTCGGTCCTTATCTCGATACCCCACGAGCAACTGAGCCGCCGATATCCGGGAGCGAGGTAGCTGAAATCGACTGCCACATAGGGCGTCGCGTTGAGGACAATCGTGTACTCGATCGATCGGGAGTTCCTGAGTTGCTCCGCCGCCGCCGCGAATACGCGGCTTGCACTGGTCCCCCTTGGAATGACCACCAGACCCACGGCCACTGCCACCAGGAGGGCTGCGGTCACCGCCATCACCCGCACGGCCCGCGGGTGCATCAGAGAATAGGCCAGAGCCCGTAAGCGGCTCGGCGGCCGTTGCTCCACTCTCGTCCGGAACTCCATCAGCCTGCGGCGAAGGCGGTTTTCAACCTCGACCGGAATCTCCACCTGGGTTCTCCTTCGAATCATCTCATCCATGTCGTCTTTGGCGTTCGTGTCAAGCATGGCTACCTTCCTCCTTGCGAACTGCGGGGATCAAATGCGAGAGCAGCGCGCGCAGCCTGGTACGGGCGCGCGCCACATGCTTGCGCACGGTCGTTTCCCGACAGTCCAGGGCCGCTGCAATATCCCCGTAGGGGATTTCCTCGACCGCGTGCATCAGAATCGCCCGAGCCTGGTTCTTCGGCAAAAGCCCGATTGCTCGAAGCACCTGGGCATCCTGCTCCGCACCGGAAATGGTCTGGATGGCCGACGCTGAAGAATCCGGGACGTCTTCCGGGACAGCGACCGCCTCCAGCCACTTTCCCCGACGCGCTTTGCGCCGGAGTATGTCGTACGCCGCATTGATGCAGATACGCAGGACCAGCGCGTGTGGATTCGGGTGTGTCCGGATGCGGTCCCATCGTTTCCAAACCGTCAGTAAAGCTTCCTGGAAAGCGTCTTCTGTGTCGTTGGTATCCCGGATGACGCGCCACACCGCGCGCATCATCCGGTCCTCCATGGGCGCAATCAGCCGCTCGTACTCCTGCTGCCGATCGTTCATGAAGTCCTTTCTTCCTGGAAGCTCCCGCAGAAAGCCGCCAGTACGATTATTGCTCTCACTCTGGGAAACGCCCGCCGGACCTTGTTTGTGGACACACGCCGCCAGTTCATCGGAATGGCAGCCTTCTCAGGCAGGCGAAACCGCCTGCCCCACTCGGGGGTCAGTGAAGTTTGCCCTCGGCGTATGGTAGACTAACCGCTTTCGGGAAGGGTGTCTTGAGTACATGTCTGTCCAGATTCTTCTGTACGGGAAACTGCTCGGCATAGAAGAGTTCGTACTGTCGGCGACGGAGGCGCGCCTGGTGGTGGGGCGCGCGCAGTGGATTACCCTGCTCGGCGAGGTGCTGCCACGGGCGCTGCTGGCGGAGTTCGGGCTGGCGCGGATTCTGCTGGGATCGAGCGGGGGGGGGCAGTTCCTGGTGGTGCTCCCGAGCGAGGCCAAGGCGCCGGCCGAGGAGTTCCTGGCGGCGGCCCAACGCGAGATGGATGCGATGAGCGGCGGGCGGCTGAAGCTGGTCTGGGCGGCGACGGAGAATCTCGGAGACTGGAGCGTGGTGCGGAAGCGGCTGAACGAGGCCCTCAAGCGCAAGCTGGGGGCGGAAGCCGCGGGCTGGCAGCCGAGCGAGTTCCAGCCCTACCCGGCGCCCGCGCCCTCCGATGGCGGCGACTACTTCCGCGAGCTGGCCGCGGGGCTGTGGCAGGCGGAAAGCGCGGGCTGGAATCCGGAGGCGCCGGCGCGAGTGGTGCTGGGCGCCGGCAAACACACCTGGAGCTTGCGGGACGATATCCCGCTGGCGCGGCACGCGGCTCCCTCCGACGATGGAGCGACGCCGGCGCGGCTGGCGACGCTGGCTAAGCGCGCCGAAGGCCGGAAGGCCTGGGGCGTGCTGCGCGGCGATGTGGACAGCTTCCGCATCCGGTTGCGCCGCGCCGAGACCATCGAGGAGCACGTTCGCATTTCGGTGCTCTACAAACAGTTCTTCGCCGGGGAACTGGAAGTGCTTTGCTCGCAGCCGGAATTCTGGCGCAAGGTGACCATCCTGTACTCGGGCGGCGACGACTTCGCGGTCTTCGGCGCCTGGGATGCACTGATCCCGCTGGCGCGCGAAATGCAGCGGCTGTTCCACCGCTTCACCGAAGAGAATCTGAAGGATTTCCCGGGGCCGGAAGGCAAGACCATCTCGATGGCGGTGGCGCTGGCGCCGGAAGTTGGCGCATCGCTGGCCTGGGTGTACGAAGAAGCGGGGACCAGCCTGGAACGGGCCAAGGACTTGGACAAGGACTGCATCTCGGCGCTGGGCCGGGTGCTGGAATGGCGCTACCTGGCCGACGCGGCGGAGCTCAAGGACACGCTGGCGCGGATGGTGATCGACTTCGGCTCCTCCAGTCAGTTGCTGAGCGAGCTGAGCGGGTTCTACCGGAAGGGCGGGCAGACGTGGTCGCAGGGCGCCGAACAGCGCTTCGACCGGCCCTGGCGATTCCAGCGGCGGCTGAACCGCGTGCTGGTGGGCGCCCGGGACCGCGAGTTGCAGAAGCTGCGCGCGCACCTGGCCAATGAGATGATGGGCAGAGGCGCCGCGCAGGTGAAGCTCCGGCCCGCGGGGCTGGTGGCGCTGGAGTGGGCGAGATTGACGACTGAGGTTTAACATCATGGCGGAAGCACAACAGGAGACGAAGAACCGCGAGGGAAGGCCGCCGCGGGAAGGCCGGCCGCCGCGCGAGGGCGGTCCGCGGGAAGGCGGAGGGCGCGGCGACGATCGGCGGGACGACCGCCGGGGCGACCGGGGCCGTCCGGAGGGTCCGCCGGAGATCGATCTGGACAAGTTGATTAGCGACCCGCTGTACCTGGACAACCAGGCGCACGGCGTGGTCAGCCGGATGCGCGACATGGATTCGGG
>PLEM01000096.1:0-3716 GCA_003137035.1 Bryobacterales bacterium
AGGTGGTGGTCATGCCGGCAAGGGGTCCCTGGACGACGTTCGCGTTCAGGGGGACCTGGCTGTCGGTGGAGTGGACCAAGCGCACGTTTTGGACCGTCGCATTCCCCGTCTGGATCACGGGGTATCTTCCGGCATAGGTTCCGCCTTCGATGTTGTCGTACCGTGCTGTGCCATCCGTGCTGATCGAAACGCTAATTCCCTGTGCGGTGACCTGCGCCACAGTGGTGGTAAATATCTCGCTCGACGTGGGGCAGGTCGCCAGTGCATTGAGGAAAGCGGGTGTGATGATAGCGCCAGCGCCGGGCATGCTGGCCAGGTACACGGTGGCCTGATAGACCGAGTCCCCGCCGTGACCGGCGGCGATCAGCCTGGTGATGAGGAAGCCGGGCGCCTCGTTGCTGATGACGAAGGTGTCCTGGTTTACGTTGATATTGATTCTTTGCGCCCGGGCCGGCCGCGCGGCCAGTCCCAGGAGAAGAACCGCGAGGAGCGAAAGATTCCAGCGCTGCTTCATGATTTCCCAACTCCCGCTTGATCGATGTCCGGCCGCGCGACGAGTGGAGCTTTGGCTACGTGCCGCACAGGCTTCGGTAGAGTTTAGGCCGAGGTTGCCGTAGATGGAAGCGAATGGCTGCGATTCGCATGTTAAGCTGGCTTGTTTCGAGGAAGTTGCGAAACGGCAGCGGGGTAGGCTCTGTGGCCGTGGTGAAAGACCCAGCATCGATTTTTCGGGCGGAGCCGGACGCCAGCGCCGTCCGGGAATGCCTGGAGCGCGTGGCCGGCTCTCCGGATTTCGTGGCCGCGCCGCGACTGGCCGCCTTCCTGCGCTTCATCGTCGAAGAAGCGATCGAGGGGCGCGGCGACCAGCTCAAAGAGACCACCGTCGCGATGCGGGTCTTCGACCGCCGGGCCGACTTCGATCCCCGCTTCGACTCGATCGTGCGGGTACAGGCGACGCAGTTGCGGCGGCGGTTGCAGCAGTACTACGCGAACTCGGGGCGGGAGGATGCGCTGGTCATCGAGATCCCGCGGGGCTCCTATGTCCCGGTGTTCCGGCCGCAGCCGAGCGGGACCGTCAAGGAATCCGCCAGGAAGCGCTCGTGGAGAGTCCCGGCGGCTGTGGCGGGCGTGGTGCTGCTGGCTGGGGTGGCGGCATACCTGGTCATTTCCGCGGTGCGCCGCAACACGCCGTCCATTGCGGTCTTGCCGTTTACGAACCTCGACGGGGGTTCCGGGAGCGAGCACGTCAGCGACGGCTTTGTCGAGGACCTCACCACCGACCTGGCCAGAGCGCCCGGCCTGCGCGTGGTTGCCCGCACTTCCGCCTTTCAGTTCCGCGGCAAGAGCAAGGACATCCGCGAAATCGGGAGAGAGTTGGGTGTCGGCGCGGTTCTTGAAGGCAGCGTGCGGACCGAAGGCGGCAAGGTGCGCATCACCGCCCAGTTGATCGACGCAGTAACCGGATATCATCTTTGGTCCAACAGTTACGAGCAGGAGCTGGCGGGCGTGCGGGGCGTGGAAGCCGACATCCGGCGCGCGGTAGGTGGAGCGCTGGGTGTGGAGCGCAAGGCGCTGGCGAAGCAGGTTCGCACTTCAGGCCATAACCCGCCGCCGGAAGCCCTGGACGCTTATTGGCGCGGCCGCTACATCAAGGCGGATTGGCGACGGTTCCAGGAGAGCGCGCCGTACTTCGAAGCGGCGGCGAAGACCGATCCACGGTTCGCCGAGGCTTGGGCGGCGCTGGCTTCCGTTCATGCGGCCATGGCGTTCCAGTTGATGGGTTCGGTGGAAGGGGAAGCTGTCCAGGCCAAAGAGGCCGCGCACAGAGCGCTGGAGTTGGATGACACGATTGCGGAAGCGCATGCCACGCTGGCGATGCTCAACTACTCCTACGACCACGATTGGGCGGCCAGCGAGCGGGGCTACCGGCGCGCCCTGGAGCTGGACCCGAACGACGCCGGAATCCGCCGCGGGTACGCGTTGGCGCTGACCTCGCAGGGGCGATTCAAGGAAGCCATGGCGCAGCTCAAGGTGGCGCAGCGGTCCGATCCTCTCACGGATCTGAACAGCAACATCCTGGCAGTGACGCTCTACTGCGCGCGGCGCTACGATGAGGCGATTCGCGAGGCGCGGCGTCATCTGCGGATGGACCCGAACTTCCTGCTGGCTCGGTTCACGCTGGGCAATTGCGAGGCGGAAAAGGGGAAGCTGGCCGAGGCGGTCTCGGAGTATCAGACAGTCCTTAAGCAGATGCGCGCGGTCGAGGTAATGGGCCGGCTGGGTAACGCGCAGGCCCGCGCGGGACGTCTTTCAGAGACGCGCGCCACTCTGGGCGAGCCTCAGCGAATCGAGCAAGTCGAAAAGATCGCGGGGGTCGCGCTGGCCCGGGTCTACACCGGGCTGGGCGAGAAGAAGCAGGCCATCGAGTGGCTGCGCAAAGCCGCCGACGCCCACGTGACCGATGCGGTCTTCATCGGCGTCGACCCGGTGTTCGACCCGCTGCGCGCCGAGCCGGATTTCAAGGCGCTTTGCGCGCGTTTGGGTCTTCCACCGGGGCCGGCGGAGCATTTTCGCGCCGGGACCCGGCGCGGCAGGATTTCGCCATTCAAGTCTCGACACCGAGGCGCGGCAGCACCCAGCGCATGATCGCGAGGTAAGCCGCGAAGAAAAGCAGCATCCAAACCAAGTCGGGCATTGGATCTCCTTACATGCCGTCGACGACGCGGCGCAGAGCTTCATTCACCTGGCGCGCCGTCGCTTCCAGCCCAGGATTGCCCACCACCGAGAGCATCTTCGCGGCGTCGATGGCGGCGACGACGGTTCGGCCGCCCAACTCGTACACCACCACGTTGCAGGGGAGCAGCAGCCCGACGTTGGGCTCCTGTTGGAGCGCCTGGTACGCCAGCGGAGGATTGCAGGCGCCCAGGATGAGGTAGTTCCGGAAGTCGACGCCGAGCTTTTCGCGCAGCTTCTCTTTCACGTCGATTTCGCACAGCACGCCGAACCCCTCGGCCTTCAGGGCGGCGCGAGCCCTTTCGACCACCTCCCCAAACGGCATCTCGAACTCCCGTGCGTAGCCGTAACCCAGCGTCATGCCCGCACCTCCTCCTGTTAATAGGATACAAGCCGCCGGAAATGGTGACAACGGAATCGGGCTACTGTGCTGTTTCGGAAATCGACACGATGCGGTCCGCCGCCACGTCGCGGAGTACCTGCCGGATGCCGCTGGGCCAGAGGATTTCAATCTCCTTGGCGCTCGCGGAGGCGCCGAGGCCGAAGTGCACCCTGGGATCGCTCGAGCAGGCGTAACCCGTGCTGGTGGTGACGTGGTTGTACTGCACGGAGCCGTCGGCGGCGGTCAACCGGACCTTTGCGCCGATCGCCATCCGGTTGCTCTTCGTTCCAGTCAGCTTGAGGAGCATCCAGTGATTGCCGTTCTGCGTGGTGTTGTGGAAGATCCTGGCCGGGCCGAGGTTCAACACCGTCGCGACCGCATCCATCCGGCCGTCGTTGTCCAGATCGCCGATCGCCAGGCCGCGATGCGCCGAGGGGTTCCGGAAGTCCGGCCCGGCCGTGCCGGTCACGTTGTCAAAGCGGCCATTCCCAAGGTTGCGGAAGACGGACATGGGTTCCACGGACCGGCGCGGGGTGTACTTCTCGACGTTGTTCTGCACATTGGAACGGGCCACCAGGAGGTCCTTCCAGCCGTCGTTGTC
>PLEM01000096.1:3726-17661 GCA_003137035.1 Bryobacterales bacterium
CCCACAAGCTCGGCAGGCCCCGGTTGAACACGTCGCGAAAATCCACGCCCATGCCCGAAATGACATTCCCATTCTCGGCGAACTGCACGCCAGCGTTAGCCGCGACCTCCTCGAAGCGCTTGCCACCGAGGTTGTGGAACAGTTGGAACGGAGCGTCGTCGTTAGCTACGAAGATGTCGGGGTAGCCGTCGCCGTCGTAGTCCGCGATCGCCACGCCCATGCCGCGGCCGAGGCGATCCGCAAGACCCACCTCGGCGGTGACGTCGGTGAAGGTGCCGTTGCCGTTGTTCCGGTAGAGTGTATGGGGAAGCGACTTGTAGTAGCGCGGACTGCACGCCGTTCGAATGCCGTTGGCGATGCACGCGGGCTCGGTGTCCGGGTCCCACTGGCAGTAATTGGACACGAACAGGTCCAGGAGGCCATCGTTGTTGTAGTCCACCCAGGCGGCGGCAACGGACCACATCTTCTTGCCCGCGTAGACGCCGCCGGACACGCCCGCCTTGGCCGTCACGTCGGTGAACGTGCCGTCGCCGTTGTTGTGAAACAATTGGTTGGCGTTTACGTTGGCGACGAAAATGTCGGGGTGCCCGTCATTGTCGTAGTCGCCCACCGCCACGCCCATCCCGTAGCCCGCTCCGCCGACGCCGGCCTTGTCGGTGACATCCGTGAAGGTCAGGTTGCCATTGTTGCGGAACAGGCGGTTCTTGTGGCGCGCGCCGTCCTTGACCAAAGAGGGCATCCCTGCGCCATTGACGAAGTAGATGTCGAGGTAACCGTCGCCGTCGTAGTCCAGGAGTGCGACCCCGGCGACCAGCGCCTCGGGCTGATGCTTGTAGGGGGTTGGGGAACTGTCGGCCACAAAGCGGACTCCGGCGCGGCCGGCGATGTCCTCAAACTTGATCGGCGCGACTGCTGCGCCCACCAGGAGAGCTACCAACGGCGCGAGCAGCAGTGCGATGCGGCGACCCATTCCATCCAGAGTACAACGCCCGCCGCGGTTCCGCATCGGCTGACTGCGTTGCGCCTGGGTCCGCTCCCTCGCGGTCGCGGCTCAGTTGGAGTCGCATCCGCGCCCGCCAGGGGCTGTGAAATAGTCGCCGGGTAAGCTGAAGCATGCCCCACGTAGGACATGCTTCAGCTTGTCCTCTTCGGCGCCACAAGGCGATTTCTTCACAGTCCCGCCAGGGAGCGGTCACACATATTGGGACGCGCCGGTGGGAAACAACCAGGCGTCAAGCGGGCGGCGGTAGAATATGCGTGTGACGAAGACAGTTCCTGAGACCTTGTTGTTTACAATTGTGGCGCTTGCCGCGCCCTTGTGGGCTCAAGGCACGGCTCCCAACGAGGCTCAGCCAACCATCCGGACCACCACCAGCGAGGTGCTCCTCGATGTGGTGGTCCGCGACAAGCACGGCAGGCAGGCGAAGACCCTCAAGTCCGGCGACGTCGAGATCTATGAAGATGGCGTGCGCCAGCAGGTCCTGAGCTTCCGCCCGGTAGCAAGCCGCGAGGTGCAGCACCAGAAGACGGCCAGCGAGGCGAAACCGGTCCCCGCGGCGGCGCGGTCGCTGCGGACGGTCAACCCGATTTGCATCGTCTTCCATAACCTGGATTCGGTCACCAGAGTGCGCGCGATCGAGATCGTGCAGGAGTTCCTCAAGGGCGACTTGCGGCCGGAGGATTATGTCGGGCTGTTCGTGCTGGACGACCGCCTCAAGCCGGTGCATCCGTTCACCAACAACCGTGCCGAACTGCTCCAGGCCGTTCAGAACGTATTTAGCGGGCACTCGGTGGACCTGACCAGTGCTTCGGAAGCTGTCTTGTCCGCGAACCCAACCGAGGTGGCGGTCACCGTGACGGTGGACAGGACGACCGGCACCTCGAGCGTCGCCCTAAAGATCTCCGGAGGCGAGATCACCAGCACCGCCGTGGTTGGAGCGGATGTGTCCAACGGGATCGGAGCCAACAACTTGCGCGGCGACAAGGTCCGGGAAAAGGGCGACTTCGGCTACATCGCCGGCATGCGCGAGACCGACAAGGTGATCACGATGATCAACGAGTTGGGCACGCTGCCGGGCCGCAAGACAGTGCTGCTGGTGACCACCGGGCTGCTCACCACGGGGGATCCCGAGCGGTTCCAGAGCATTCTGGCGAACGCCAACCGCTTGGGAGTGACGGTGTATGCGCTGGATGCCCGGGGGCTCGACGAAAGGTTCGCCTCGGGACAACCCGGAAACGTTGCAATGGGGCGGGTTTCGAGCGTGTCCAGGACCCAGGGTCTCGTGGACAGCGGCTTGAGCGCGATGCGGGAGAAGAGCCGGCAAGGGGACAATATGCAGGACGCGGTGCGCACCTCGGACGTTCAGGCCAGCCTGCGCGCGCTATCCGACGGCACCGGGGGCTTCATGATCGCCAATACGGGCGAGTTTCGCAAGCCCTTCCAGCGCATTGTCGAGGACCTGGAGTCGCATTATGAAGTGTCGTACCGTCCCAGTTCGGACAGCTATGACGGTCATTTCCGAAGGATCGAAGTGAAGCTGGCGCGCGCCGACCTGCATCCGGAGAGCCGCGCCGGCTATTTCGCGGTACCCTACCTCGGTGGCTCTCCGGCGGTGGCGCCCTTCGAGATGGCCGCACTCACGGTGCTGAATCGCCGGCCGCTGCCGCATGCCTTCGACTTCCGCACGGAGGCATTCCAGTTCGGCAGCGACGGTGCGAATTCGCGGGGCGCTTTGGTGTTCTCAGTGCCTCTCGCCAACCTGACCGCCACCCCGCAGCCGGACAACACCACGCACCTGCTGCACGTTTCCCTGCTCGCGCTCGTGAGGGATGCCAAAGGCCAGATCGTCGACAAGTACAGCCAGGACTCTCCTTACGATATCCCGGCCGCGAACCTGCCCGGCGCCCGGGCCAACTCCGTGACGTATACCCATCCGGTTTGCCTTCCTCCTGGCCGCTACACGGTCGAAACAGCGGTCCTGGACCGCGAAGGACGGACGGCGAGCACCAGCCTCACCGAGTTCGAAAGTCCCGAGCCGAGCCAGGGAGTTGCCCTGAGCAGCGTGATCCTGGTGGATCGGGTCGAACCCGCGAGCGGGCCGGTGGAGGTCTCCGATCCTTTCGTGTTCGGGAAGGAACGCGCGGTACCGTCGCTGACCACGAACCTGACTCCGGAGGCCAAGCCGTACGTGTACTTCGTGGTCTACCCGGACAAGTCCAGCGCGGAGAAGCCGAAGCTCCAGGTCGAGTTCCTGGCGGCGGGCCACTTGCTGGCGAGGCAGACGGCGGAGCTTCCGCCGCCCGACGCCAACGGGGCCATCCCGATGGTGGTGGGCGCGGCCGTGCGCCCCGGGAACTGCCAACTGCGGATGACCGCGGTGCAAGGCAACCGGTCGGCCACCCAGAGCGTCAACTACGTCATCGCCGCCAAGTAGCGCGCGGCTCGCCGGCAGGCGGGCAGGCGGCGCGAAGCTGTACAATCGCTACAGCATGGCGGGCCGGCGTCACAGCTCGATCAGTGGCCGGGCAGCGGCGTGCGCCGTGCTGGGCCTGTGTTGGGCTCAGGATGCCCATCCCCAGCAGGAACCGGTTCCCACCTTCGGCACCACCGTGGTGATTCCGTCCGGGCTTCGCGGACAGATCTACTTCCTACCGGTGGGCACCTACATGCTCCCGAAGTTCGAGACGATGCGGCCGGTCGGTACGATCTACACCTCCTCGCTGAGCGTATACCCCCGATACTTCTCGGACGGTTTTCCCGGCATCACAAACCGATTCGAGTGGTTCGCGATCGACTACACCGGCCGGTTCTGGGTCGAGAAGCCCGGTGAGTACCGGTTCTCGCTCACATCAGACGACGGCGCGAAGCTCTACATCGACGACCGGGTGGTGATCAACAACGACGGCGTCCATGAGCCTCAGACTCTGTACGGCCACGTTTCGCTGAGCTGCGGGATACACCGCATCCGCGTATCGTTCTTCCAGGGACCACGTTTCGCATTGGCGCTGGTTCTGTCCGTAGCCCGCCCGCGCGAGAGGTGGCGGATCTTCAGCACGGAGGAGTTCAAGCCCCCGCCCAATCCCGAGGACTGGAAGTCTTGCCAGGCGCCATCGCCCTTCGAGACGGACGCTCTCGCGGCACTGAGTGCCCGCCCGCTGCCGCATGCCTTCGATTTCCGCACGGCGGCCTTCCGGTTCGGTACCGACGGTGCAAACTCGCGGGGCGCCCTGGTATTCGCGGTGCCTGTCGCCGGCCTCACCGCCACGCCCCAGCCGGACAACTCCACGCACAAGCTGCATGTTTTCCTGCTCGCGCTGGTAAAGGACGCCAAGGGCCAGGTTGTCGATAAGTTCAGCCTGGACTCCCCTTACGATGTTCCGGCCGCGAGCCTGCCCGGCGTCCGCGTCAGCACCGCGACGTATACGCATGCGGTCAGCCTCCCTCCAGGACGCTACACGGTCGAGGCCGCGGTCCTGGACCGGGAAGGACGGTCGGCGAGCGCCAGCCTTACCGAGTTCGAAAGTCCCCAGCCGAACCAGGGAGTTGGACTGAGCAGCGTGATCCTGGTGGATCGGGTCGAACCCGCGAGCGCGCCGGTGGAGGTCTCCGATCCGTTCGTGTTCGAGAGCAAGCGCGCGGTTCCGTCGTTGGCCACGAACCTGACGCCGGAGGCCAAGCCGTACGTGTACTTCGTGGTCTACCCGGACAAGTCCAACGCGGAGAAGCCGAAGCTTCAGGTCGAGTTCCTGTTGGGGGGCCAGTTGCTGGCGAAGCAGATGGCCGAGCTTCCGCCGCCCGGCGCCAACGGGGCGATCCCGATGGTGGTCGGCGCGGCCGTGCGCCCGGGGAACTGCCAACTGAGGATAACCGCAATGCAAGGAAGCCAGTCGGCCACCCAGAGCGTCAACTACGTTATCGCAGCCAAATAGCGACGCGCGGCCCGTAATCCGTCCGTCGGTGCGTTGCGCCCAGGTCCGCTCCCTCGCGGTCGCGGCTCGGTTGCGGCCCCAACTGAGCCGCGACCGCCAGGGAGCGGTTGCACCCGGCCGGTGCGCGGCGGCAGGCGGCACAAACGGATCTGCTCCTCTTGACTACAATGAGAAGTCAGGTGAGGCATCTAGTCCTGTTGGCCCTTTCGCTCGCCGCCGGAGCCGCCGCTCTCCATAGCGCTCCGCTGGACATCCTGGGAGACGCGGCGGCAGCCTATCAGGCGGGCGAGGTGGCCACCGCCATCCGGCTGTATCGCGAGTTCCTGAAGGACTACCCCAACGCCGCGGAGATCCGTTCGAATCTGGGCGCGGCGCTGGTGCGGGATGGACAGTTCGCCGAAGCCATCCAGGAATACCGAACGGCGCTGGAGAGACTCCCCAACAACCCGCAGGTGAGGATGAACCTGGCGCTGGCGTACTACAAGCTAGGGCGGCTCCCGGAAGCGGTGCGCGAGCTCGATACGCTGCGCCAGGCGGAGCCGCTCGAGGTGAAGCCTGCGCTCCTGCTGGCCGACTGCCTGCTGCAAAGCGGGCAAGCGGAGAAGGCGGTGGAACTGCTCACTCCCATCGAGCAGGAATACCCCGACGAGCGCGGCGTAGTCTTCGCGCTGGGGATGGCGTTGCTCGAACAGAACCGCACCGAACGCGCGCAGGCGCTGCTGGACCGCATCCTGCGCGATGGCGAATCGGCCGAATCCGAGTTCCTGCTGGGCCAGATGGAGTATCTGCGCCAGAACAACCTGGAAGCCTCCCGGCGTCTGGAACGGGCGGTCAAGTTGAATCCCGATCTTCCCGGCGCGCATTCCATGTACGGCATGGTGCTCAGGGACATCGGGAAGCCGGACCAGGCAGCGGAGCAGTTTCAGGAGGAACTGAAAAGGAATCCTTTCGACTTCACCGCCAACATCCAGACCTCCACGCTCTCGAAGCAGGACGGCAAGCTGGGGGAGGCGCTGGCCCACATCGAGCGGGCCCTGCAAGTGCGTCCGGCCGACCCTGGCGCACTGTTTCAGCGCGCCTCCATCCACCTGGCCCAGGGCCTGACGGAGCAGGCGCGCCAGGGATTCGAGCAACTGGTCCGCGACTATCCGGGCTTCGCGGAGGCGCACGCCGCGCTGGCCACCGTCTACTACCGGCTGAAGCGAACCGAAGACGGCGACCGCGAGCGCGCCGCCGCTCTTCGCGCCCAGGAAGACGCTCAGAAGCAGTTGGAGGATCGCCGCAAGCGCGCGGCGCAGCCCGAATCACCCGCCCGGTCACCTGAGAAGGAGTAGCCGGCCGCTATTTTGCGTCGGCCACAGCCTCGATCAGATCGAGGCGCGCCCTCCATGGGTCGGGCCCGGCAACGGGGACGCGTTCCGCGAAGTTCAGCAGCACGTCCTTGGCCGCATCGTACCGCGGCCAGATCGGACGTCCCGGGCCGTTCGGGTCGCCGGTCTTGGCGAATGCGACCCAGTAAGCATTGGCCGCCTGCGCGATGGTGCCGTCGGCGTGTGTCAGCTCTTTGCCGTACCGGGCTGAGACGGTATTGAAGACAAACGGGATCTCGGTCGCATGGGGCGCTCCGTGCCACTGCTTGCGCATCGACTCGGCCACGTAGGAGAAGCGGTAGAGGTAGGCGCGCTGGCCGGCGGCCGCCATGGACCGGACGATGAATCGGGCCGGCTCGACCATCATCCTGTCCGAGCTGATCGGGCCGCCGACGGTCCGTAGGTCTTTGGTGTTGTTGGGATCGTAGAGCGCCAGCGCTTTCTCGCGGCTGGCCCCAAGGGGTGCGAGCACTTCGTCCAGGCTCCGCGCAAAAGGGAATCCGAACTCGTTACTGTTCGCCCCGGCGATGACGGTAACCTCCGCCTGGCGCCCGGCGCGGAAAGCCTGTTCCGGAGTCTCGACGACAATCTTCCCATCGAGGATCGAGCTGGCGAAGGTGGGCGACTGCATGGTCATCAGATTCAGGCCGTCTACGACTTTCTCTGGTGGCAGCTTCCGCAACGCGTCCAGAGCAGCCTGATCCTGGCCTTCGATACCCGCCTTCTTCGCGAAGGCCAGGCCCACCTCTTCCGCCGAGGGCAGATTCGGGCTGGACTCGCGAAGCCGCCGCGCGGGGCCCATGAGAGTTCGTCCGCCTCCCGATTCGATTATGGCTTTATGGAACAGGCCGCGCGCCTGGGGAGAGGTCATCAGCGTGAGGACGGAGTGCCCGCCCGCCGATTCGCCGAAGATGGTCACGTTTCCTGGATCCCCGCCGAAACGGGATATGTTCTTCCGGACCCAGTTCAGTGCGGCGATCTGGTCCATAAAGGCGTAGTTTCCTAGCGGACCTTCGGGGTTCTCCTTGGTCAACGCAGGGTGGGCGAAGAAGCCGAAACGGCCGAGCCGGTAATTGAAGCTGACCAAGACGACGCCGCGCGAGGCGAACTGGGTTCCGTCGTACACCGCCGGCGAACTGCCGCCGTTGACGAACCCGCCGCCGTAAATCCAGACCATCACCGGCAGTTTCGCGGAGCGCGCCGCGGGAGCCCACACGTTCAGGTAGAGGCAGTCCTCGTTGGGCTTGGTGCCGAGCGGCGCGGCGTCGCTGGGGAATGGAAGCTGCATGCAATCCGAGCCGAACTCGAGGGCCGGGCGCACGCCGGTCCAAGGCGCCACCGGCTGCGGAGGCCGCCATCGGTTGGCGCCCGCGGGCGGCGCGGCGAACGGAATACCCTTGAAGGCCACCACCTTGCCGGCGACGGCCCCTCTCAAACGGCCGGAATCGATGCTGGCTTCATCCACCGCAGCGCCGGCGGCGAGCCCGCTCCACAGAGAGATGGCAGCGAGCGACAGCAGAGCTTGGGCTCGAGTCATATCGTTCCCTTCTCAGCGGGCGAAATTCAGCGGCTTCCGCCGATTCCAAACGTACCACTGAGCGGCAGGTCCCGTGAGGATCCGCCGACGTGAACCTTATATTCGCCGGGCAGCAGGCTCCAGGCGTCTTTGTCCGGATCGAAGATCGAGAGGTAGTGCGGGTCCAGGGCCAGCGTGACCGTTTTGGCTTCCCCTGGGGCCAGCCGGACCTTGTCCCAGCTCACCAGGCGCTTGAAGGGTTCTCCCGCGGCCGCCGGGAGCGTCACGTACACCTGCGCAACCTCGGCTCCGGGACGCGTGCCGGTGTTCTTGAGCGTGAACGCCACCGCGGGGGCTGGCCCCGGCGTGACCTTCAGATCGGAGTAGGCGTAAGTCGTGTAGGAAAGCCCGAATCCGAACGGGAACAGCGGGGTTTTGCCTTCCGCGTCGTACCACTTGTAGCCGACCTTCAAGCCCTCGTTGAACTCCAGATCGAATTGCCTTTTGTTCTCTTTGTAGGGAGCGCCTGGGAACGGTGGCACGCTGTCGGCGTCGCTAGCCGGAGGCGGCTGGACCGCAAGCTCGGGATGCGGCAGGTCGGCCTCCGAGCGAGGGAAAGTCAAAGGCAGCTTGGCGGAGGGATTCACGTCGCCAAAGAGAATACTCGCGATCGCCTCGCCTCCCCGGATGCCCGGGAACCAGGCCGCCAGAACGGCGCTTACCTGATCGATCCAGGGCATGGTGACAGCGCCGCCGGTTTCGAGGACCACGACGGTGTGCGGGTTGGCGGAGGCCACCGCGCGCACCAGGGCGTCCTGGTCGTTCGGCAGCGAGAGACTCGCCACGTCCGCCCCTTCGCTGGTAGGCTGATTGACAAAAACGATGGCGACATCGGAGGCTGCGGCCAGCGCCGCGGCGGCAGCCGGATCGGTCCCCGGGTTGTACTCCACTTTGGCGCCCGGCGCCTTGGTGCGGATCGCTTTAAGCGGCGACGAAGGGTGCCAAATGACCTGCTCGTACCAAGGAGGCTGAGGAGGGTGCAGGGGAGGTACTGCGTTGCCGCCGGGCGGGTCCACTTGCGCGGAGCCTCCGCCGGAAGGCACGCCCGCATCCGCGTGCGACCCGATCACGGCGATGGACCGAATCCCCGAGGCCGCGAGCGGCAATTGCCCACCCGCGTTCTTGAGCAGCACCGAGCCCTGCTCGGCCACCCGCTGCGCCACTTCGAGGCCGGTGAAGATATTCGGCACTTTCCGGGACGGCGGGTTGTCGAACAAGCCAGCCGCGAATTCCGTTCGAAGAACGCGGTGAACCATGTCATTGATCCGCGTCACCGGCACGGCGCCCGTCTCAACTGCCTTCTTCAGCGCTGCGCCGAAGAAGTTATCCCCCGGCATCTCCATATCCAGCCCGGCCAGAGCGGCCCTCACCGTGCTGTGTGTGGCGCCCCAGTCCGAGACGACGAAGCCCTGGAAGCCCCACTGCGTCTTGAGGACATCGTTCAGGAGATAACCGTTCTCGCAGGCGTAGTCCCCGTTCAGGAGGTTGTAAGAGCACATGACCACGCCCAGGCCCGATTCCTTGATCCCGATCTCGAAGGCCAGCAGATCGGTCTCGCGCATGGCGCGCTTGCCGGCCTTCACGTTGACGTAACTGCGGCCATTCTCCTGGTCGTTCAGGGCGTAGTGTTTGGTGTGGCCGATGATGCCCTGCTCCTGGAGCGCCTTCATTTCCGCCCCGACCAGCCTGCCCGCCAGGATCGGGTCTTCCCCTTTGTATTCGAAACTGCGGCCGTTGCGCGGTTCGCGCGTAAGATTCACTCCGCCGCCCAGCGACATGTTGTAGCCTTGATCCCGAAGCTCCCTGCCGATCAGCGCGCCATACTCGCGAGCCACCTTCAGGTCCCAACTGGAGGCCTCGGAAACGCCGGAAGGCAGCGGCGTCGAATAGCGTCCGAACTTCGCGCTTCTGGTGACCCCGACGGCGGCGTCGGCCATCTGCAGGTCGGGTATGCCCAGACGCGCAATGCCCGGAATGAATCCGGCGCCCCCGAGCGAGCGTGTCGGGGGAGTGTCGGGCCCGCCGAACACCGCTTGCCAGCCCCCGCCGTGCAGCAGCGAGATCTTCTCGTCCAGAGTCATCGCCGAGACCAACAGATCGGCGCGCTGGTCGGGGGACAGGGCCTTTTGCATCCAAGGTCCTTTGGGCTTCTGTGGCGTCCGCCCGGGGGGCTGAGCCCACACAGAGGCAACGGAAATGGTGATTAACGCGGCTCGCAAGACCGGTTGTGCGAGCCGCCAGAGGCTGCGCTGGTTACGCATACGTCCACCTTTCTAAGATAAGAATGGGTGCAAGCAACAGGATACCATTCCCCCTTCGGTCTGGCCCCGCTGGACCGCTCCCTCGCGAGCCGCGCTCAGAACACTTCGGAGTTCTGTTTGAGGTAGTCCAGCAGCTCGTCCACCTGGCAGAAGGCCAGCGCGGTGTAGGTATCCGCTGCGCCGTAATAGAGCGTGATGCGGCCGGTTGGAGCGTCCGCGATCGCGGCGCAGGGAAATGCCACGTTGGGTACGAAGCCCGTGGTTTCGTACTCCTTCTCGGGGGTCATGATGTAATCGCGGGTGCGGTAAAGGACGCGGCTCGGGTCGTCGAGGTCCAGCAGGGCCGCGCCCGTGCTGTAGACGTAGCCGTTACAGGTGGTGGTAACCCCGTGGTAGAAAAGCAGCCAGCCCTCGGTGGTTTCGATGGGCACGGGACCGGCCCCGATCTTGGTGCTTTGCCACCAGCCCTGTCCCCCGCGGCTCATCACCAGACGATGCCGGCCCCAATAAGTGAGGTCCGGGCTGTAGGAGAGCACGATGTCGCCAAAGGGCGTGTGGCCGGAATCGCTGGGCCGGCTCAGCAGCGCGTACAGCCCGCCAATGCGGCGCGGAAACAGGACGCCGTTGCGATTGAACGGCATCAGGGGGTTCTCCATCTTGATCCAGGTGCGGAAGTCCTGCGTGCGCCCCAGCCCGATGGAGGCGCCGGGAAAATCGTCGCACCACAGGATGTAGTATGTGTCCTCGATCTTCAGCAGCCGCGGATCGTACCCGTAACTGTTGGGCTTGGGCCGGCCGTTCTCGTCCTGCCAGGGGATCACCTCGGGATCGAGGTCCCAATGAATGCCGTCGGCGCTGCGGCCGAAGTGAAGGTCGGCGCGCGCGTTGCGGTGGTCCGCGCGGAACACGCCCACAAAAGCGCCTTCATAAGGAATGGCCGCGCTGTTGAAGACGCGGGCCACGCGGCCCACCGGGTTCCACCCGATGATGGGGTTCCCGCTGTAGCGCCACACCACGTCGCGGCACCCGGCCGGCTTGTCCTCCCAAGGGAGGTTGGGAACCGCAGACCCGAGGATTGTCTGTTTCATAGAATTTGAATCCATGTTTGCCCGGCTCTCACTCCTCCCCGGCCAACGCCCGCCGCTCCTTCAGCTCGTCGCCGATCTTCCGTTCCATCTTCGCATCCAGGATGTAGAAGAGGGCGACCACCGCGGTGAGCACGCTGGCCGCGGCTGGCAGCAGGCCCACCATCATGCGGATTCCGAAAATCGTGTTGGCCGATTGCAGCACGTTGGGCTGATAGCCATAGAAGAACAGCAGCCATCCGGCAACCGCCGAGCCCAGCACAGCGCCCATCTTCTGCGCGAAACTTCCGGCCGAGAAGACCAGACCGGTCGAGCGGCGTCCGAACTTCCACTCGCCGTAATCCGCCGTGTCCGCGAACATGGCCCAAACCAGTGGACTCAACGGCCCGCCGGCGAAGGAACCCACGATCTGGCTGACGAAGATCAGGACAAAGTCGCGCCGTCCCGCGAAGAACAGCGCGGCGCAGCAGACGGCATTGATCAGCGACAGAGTGATGTATGCCGAGCGCTTGCCGCCCAGCAGTTTCATCATCTTCGGCGCCGACAACGCGCCCAGCAGGCTGAGCGCCGTGCCCGCCAGCATCCACGAGGCCACCATCCCATTCCAGGTGGAGAGAGGTTTCAACAGGGAAGCCGGCAGCCAGGACCACGTTGCGATCGGACCCGCGTCTCCGACCACATACTTGAAGTAATAGACCTGGGCCGCCAGCCGGATGCCCACCCAGATCTGGAACATGATATTGACCACCGCCAGAACCATCCACGGCTTGTTGCGTGTCAGGTCCCACAGGTCTTCCTTGACGCTCGATTTCCGGACCGGCTGCAAGCGCTCTTTTGTGGAGGCGAACGTGAACAGGAAGAGGCAGATCGCGGCAGTTCCATAAACCACCAGGGTCAGCGGGTAGCCTTGGCGATCATTGCCGCCTCCCAGCGTCTTCACCAAATAGAGAAACGTTCCCTGGACCACCAGGTTGCCCGTGAAGGCGCCCACGAATCGGTACGAGCTCAGCCGCGTCCGTTCCTCGCCGTGGCGGGTGATGACACCCAACAAGGCCGCGTAGGGAACGTTGAGCATGGTGTAGAACAGCATCAACAGCGTGACCGTGACGTAAGCGTAGATCAGCTTTCCGCCAGCCGAAAGATTCGGCGCCGTGAACGTCAAAACGCCGGATATCGCGAAGGGCAGGCACATCCACAGCAACCAGGGACGGAACCTGCCGAAGCGCGACCGGGTGCGGTCGGCCGCCATTCCCATGATGGGATCGACGAAGTTGTCCCAGGTGCGTGTGACCAGCAGCATGGTGCCCGCGGCGGCCGCACTGATCCCGAAGGTGTCGGTGTAGAAGATGAGGAGAAAGACGCTAAAGGTGTTCCAGTACAGGCAAAAGCCCAGGTCGCCGACGGCGTAACCTATGCGTTCGGTCCAACCAATTTTCTCTGGCTCCATATCAAGAGGACAGCGTCCGGGGCGCGGGCGCCCGGGGAGGCAATCCGGTTCCTTTCCGCCGGCGGTGGGCGAATAGCGAATCCGCGCGCGCCGGCCCTCTCGAACCCCGAGGAGCCAGTGTAAACCATTACAGCCGACTGGCTCAAACGGGTCTCGCGGCGCAATGTCAAGCCTCCTCGTGGGGCAATACGGTTCGAGATCTCGGGGGAAGACCCGATTTCATTGCCGCCGCTTTCGTTATTCAATGATGACAGGTGCGTTTTCAGGAGGACAGAATGCAGACGCTGCAGAGGGCGTTCCGACTCCGCAGGCGCTCTAGGGGCGGAACCGTAATCATCGAGTGCGCCTTGACGCTGGTGCCGTTGCTGGCGCTGATCTTTGCGTTTGCCGACTTCTCGCTGATGCTGTTCCGCTGGAGTACGCTCCAGAACGCGGTGCGGGAAGGGTGCCGCTACGCGATCACCTTCCAGAGTTCGGGGACTCTGGGGCAGGACGCCTCGATCGCTCAGGTGGTTCAGCAATATGCAATGGGGGTGGTTACGGCCACCGACAGTCCCCAGCACATCTTCGTGAGCTACTACGCCCCCACGGACCTGACCACACCCATCGCCACCGGCGGGAACATACCGGGCAACATCGTGCAGGTCTCCGTGCAGAACGTGTCGTGGGCCTGGATCGCGCCGCTGAGCGGCTCGTTCGCGGGGAATGGCCTGTATACCTCGACGCCGTTCGCCCTGAGCGTCTATTCGTCCGACATGCTGGGCGGGTACCCGGCGGGTGTGAACTCGGTGAAGCGCTGAGGGCGGCCGCGTCAGGATAAGACACCATGGCAACCGAGCGACGCAAGCGACGGCAGGGGGGCCAGGAACTCATCGAGTTCGCCCTCACAACGATTCTGCTGGTGGGTCTGCTGCTGAACGCGTTCATCACGGGCATGAGCTTGATCCGCAGCATCCAGGTCAACCAGGTTTGCCGCGACGTGGACAATATGTACATCCACGGCGCCGACTTCTCCACCTACTCCATGCAGCAACTGGCGCAGCGGCTCGCCACCGGCCTCAGCATGAAAATCGGAACCGCGTTCACCGGAAACAGCTCCACCAATACGGGTAACTCCGGTAACAGCCTGGTGACCTTGTCGGAGGTCATGTACGTCGGCTCGACCACCGATCCCAACTGCGCCGCCGTCGGCGCGAGCAAGTGCACCAATGCCAACAGCTTCGTCTTCGCCCAGCGCATCCAGTTTGGTAACGGAACCCTGACCGCC